>JAJAYJ010000044.1 GCA_026786275.1 Nocardioides sp.
ACCTCACCGCCCGCCTGCCGCTGCACGCCGACGACCTGGCCGAGTTCGGTCACGACCGCGAGGCCACCGGGGCCGGGATGATCCAGGCCACGGTGGAGCGGATGTACACCGAGACCGAGGAGAACCGGTTCCTCGAGGTGACCTACGCCAACGGCGACAAGGAGGTCCTGTACTTCAAGGACTTCAACTCGGGCGCGATGATCCAGAACATCGTGGACCGGGCCAAGAAGATGGCCATCAAGGACTTCCTCGACCTGCAACAGCGCGGCCTGCGGGTCTCCCACCTGCTCCAAGCCTGCGTGGACGAGTTCAAGGAGAACGAGGACCTGCCCAATACGACCAACCCCGACGACTGGGCGCGGATCTCCGGCAAGAAGGGTGAGCGGATCGTGTTCATCCGCACGCTCGTCACCGGGAAGCAGGGCACCGAGCCCGGCCGGTCGATCGACACGGTCGCCAACACCGGGCAGTACCTCTGAGCCGAGACGGACGCCGCCGGCGAGGTTGCGCGGTCGGCGTCCGGTGGGGTGAGTCAGGTGCTCGTGGCGTGCGCTGTGGCCACGCGTTCGGAGTCGTGCGAGACCGGTCCGCCCGGGGTGGCTGAGCAGGCCCGTAGGCTGGCGGCATGAGCGTTCGTCGGGTGATGGGCACCGAGATCGAGTACGGCATCTCGGTGCAGGGCCAACCCCTGGCCAACCCGATGGTCGCCTCGTCGCAGGTCGTCAACGCCTACGCGTCCGCCACCGTGAAGGCCCGTCGAGCACGGTGGGACTTCGAGGAGGAGTCGCCGCTTCGCGACGCCCGCGGGTTCGACATGTCGCGCCAGGTCGCCGACGCGAGCCAGCTCACCGACGAGGATCTCGGGCTGGCCAACGTCATCCTCACCAACGGGGCGCGGCTCTACGTCGACCACGCCCACCCCGAGTACTCCACGCCCGAGGTGGTGACCCCGCTCGACATCGTGCGCTGGGACAAGGGCGGCGAGCAGGTGATGTACGACGCCGCGCTGCGGGCCGCGCAGCTGCCCGGCGGGCCGCAGATCGTGCTCTACAAGAACAACACCGACGGCAAGGGCGCCTCCTACGGTGCGCACGAGAACTACCTGATGCGACGCTCCACGCCGTTCGGCGACATCGTCAAGCACCTCACGCCGTTCTTCGTCAGCCGGCAGGTCGTCTGCGGCGCCGGCCGGGTCGGGATCGGCCAGGACG
This sequence comes from Nocardioides sp., assembly GCA_026786275.1. Lineage (GTDB taxonomy): Bacteria > Actinomycetota > Actinomycetes > Propionibacteriales > Nocardioidaceae > Nocardioides. Next base: position 1,212 of record JAJAYJ010000044.1, read on the forward strand.
GCCGCGACGTGGGCTACCAGCTCAGTCAGCGGGCCGACTTCTTCGAGGTCGAGGTGGGCCTCGAGACCACCCTGAAGCGCCCCATCATCAACACCCGCGATGAGCCGCACGCCGACCCCGACACCTACCGTCGCCTGCACGTCATCATCGGCGACGCGAACCTCGCCGAGATCTCGACCTACCTCAAGGTCGGGACGACCTCGTTGGTGCTCGCGATGATCGAGGACGGCTTCATCACCCGCGACCTGGGGGTCGACTCCCCGGTCTCCTCGCTGCGGGCGGTCTCCCACGACCCGACCCTGCAGCATCGGCTGACCCTGCGCGACGGCCGCACCCTGACCGCCGTGCAGCTGCAGATGGAGTACCTCGAGTTGGCCCGCAAGTACGTCGACAGCCGCCTGGGCGCCGATGCCGACGACCAGACCCTCGACGTGCTGGACCGCTGGGAGTCGGTGCTCGACCGGCTCGAGCGCGACCCGATGCTGTGCGCCCAGGAGCTGGACTGGGTAGCCAAGCTCAAGCTGCTCGAGCAGTACCGCCAGCGTGACGGCCTGGACTGGGACGACGCCAAGCTGCACCTGATCGATCTGCAATACGCCGACATCCGGCCCGAGAAGGGCCTCTACCACCGCCTGGCGCAGGCGGGTCGGATCACCCGGCTCCTCGACAGCGCCTCCGTCGATGCGGCGATGGTCGACCCGCCGGAGGAGACCCGGGCCTACTTCCGGGGCCGCTGCCTCGAGAAGTTCGCCGCCGACGTGGCCGCCGCCTCCTGGGACTCCGTGATCTTCGACCTGCCCGGGCGTGAGTCCCTGCAGCGGGTGCCCACCATCGACCCGTTGCGGGGGAGCAAGGCGCACGTGGGGGACCTGATCGACCGCTGCGAGACCGCCGAGGCCCTGTTCACAGCCCTCACGCGCTGATTCGGCGCTCGTTCCTGCTCTTTGTCGGGGCCAGTGGATAGGGTCGGGTCATGGCACAGGAGCAGAAGCAGCCGCGCAGGTCCTCCGAGACCGACGAGGTCACCGAGACCGCCCCCGAGACCGACGTCGCGGAGCGCAGGGAGGCTCTCGACGGTGACATCGACGCCATCCTCGACGAGATCGACGACGTCCTGGAGACCAACGCCGAGGACTTCGTGAAGTCCTTCATTCAGAAGGGCGGCCAGTAGTGGCGGACCCGCGGCTGCCGTCGGCGTTCCTTCAGGCGGGCAACGCGTCGTTCCGTGACTTCCTCGCGATCCAGGCCCCCGAGCTGCTGCCGGGTGAGCGCACGTTGCCCGCGGGCAACGCCGGTGACCTGGCCCCGCACGGCACCACCATCGTGGCCGCGCCCTTCGCCGGAGGCGTGGTCATCGCCGGCGACCGTCGCGCGACCATGGGCAACGTGATCGCCCAGCGCGACATTCAGAAGGTCTTCCCTGCCGACGACTTCTCCGCCGTCGGCATCGCCGGCACCGCGGGGCTCGCGGTCGAGATGGTGCGGCTGTTCCAGACCGAGCTCGAGCACTACGAGAAGATCGAGGGCACCACCCTCTCGATGGACGGCAAGGCCAACCGGCTGGCGGCCCTGATCCGGGCCAACCTGGGGATGGCCATGCAGGGCCTGGCTGTGGTGCCGTTGTTCGCCGGCTACGACCTCGCGGCCGACCAGGGCCGGATCTTCAGCTACGACGTGACCGGCGGTCGCTACGAGGAGACGGCGTTCCACTCCGTCGGCTCCGGGTCGATGTTCGCGCGGGGTGCCCTTAAGAAGCTGTACCGACCCGACGCCAACGCCGAGGAGTGCGTCACCGCCATCGTGCAGGCCCTCTACGACGCCGCCGACGACGACTCGGCCACCGGCGGCCCCGACCTGACCCGGCGGATCTTCCCGGTCGTGCAGGTGATCACCACCGACGGTGGCCACCGGATGCCCGACGACGAGGTCGCCGCGATCGCCGACCGGATGATCGCCGGGCGGATGACGCGCCCCGACGGCCCGGCGGCCTACCAGGACGGAGGCCAGTGAGATGAGCATGCCTTTCTACGTCTCACCCGAGCAGCTGATGAAGGACCGCGCCGACTTCGCCCGCAAGGGCATCGCCCGCGGTCGCTCCGTCGTCGCGGTCCAGTACGCCGACGGTGTGCTCTTCATCTCCGAGAACCCCTCCCAGGCGCTGCACAAGGTCTCCGAGATCTACGACCGGATCGCGTTCGCCGCCGTGGGGCGCTACAACGAGTTCGAGAACCTGCGCATCGCCGGTGTCCGGCTGGCTGACATGCGTGGCTACGCCTACGACCGTCGTGACGTGACGGGTCGCGGCCTGGCCAACGCCTACGCCCAGACGCTCGGCACGATTTTCTCCAGTGGTGGCGAGAAGCCCTACGAGGTCGAGATCTTCGTGGCCGAGGTCGGTGACACCGCGCCCGGCGACCAGATCTTCCGGCTCACCTACGACGGCCAGGTCGCCGACGTGCGGGGGTACGGCGTGATGGGTGGCGCCGCCGACGTGGTCTCAGGGGTGCTAGACGAGCACTACGCCGAGGGCGCCGACCTGGAGTCCGCACTGCGGCTCGCCGTGATCGCCTTGGGCCGCTCCACCGACGCCAGCGGCACGAGCGTCGACCGGGTCATCCCGGTCACCGACCTTGAGGTCGCCGTCCTGGACCGGACCCGCACCCGCACCCGCAAGTTCGCCCGGCTGCGACCCGAGCGGCTGGAGCAGCTGCTGGGCGAGCGCGGGCCCTCCACGCCCAGCCCGACCAGTCCCGGTGACAACGCGCCCGGCACCGCCGTGCGGGGAGTGTCCGTCGACGACCCGAGCGACCCCACCGACCAGACCAGCGGGTCGGTGGCACCGCTGGAGGACCCGGTCACCGGGGAGCCATCGCTCGTACCACCCCCGGTCGCGCCACCACCGGTCGCGCCACCCCCGGTCGCGCCACCCCCGGTCGCGCCACCCCCGCCGGCCACCCCGCCGGCTCCTTGACCCGTTGGTGAGCCTGCAGGGCGCCTCGGTCCCCCCGGGCGACTGGACCCAGGTGGGAGCCGAGCGGGTGGCCTACGACGGCTTCACCCGGGTCGTCGTACGCCGCTACCGGTTGCCCGATGGTCGCGAGCTCGACTGGGACCTGCTCGACGCACCCGCTAGTGTGGCTGTGCTGGCATTGACCGACGAGGACCAGATGGTGCTCGTCGAGCAGTTCCGCCCCGGCCCGGGCCGCGTCGTGCTCTCGTTGCCGGGAGGTCTGGTCGACCCGGGCGAGGCCCCTGTCGACGCCGGCGAGCGTGAGCTCCTCGAGGAGACCGGGTACGCCGCCTCGAGCGTCGAGTTGGTCGGGCGGATCGATCCGATCAACGCCGTGCGCCCCTGGCATGTCGCCGTCGCCCGCGGTTGCACCCCGACCGGGCACCGAGCGCTCGACGAGTTCGAGGACATCCGAGTCGTGCTCCTCGACGTCGCGTCCGTACGTGCCCGCCTTCACGACGCAACCATCGGCTCCATGGCCCAGATCTACCTCGCCCTCGACCACCTGGGCCGGCTCTAGCGCGACGTCGGGAGGGCGCGGTTTGGTCCAACACCGTGGGAATTGCGTCCCACCACCCGCGGTTGTGGACCAAACCGCGCTTCATGTCACCAGCCCATCGGGCGGGCCGTCGCCGACCCACAGGTCCGACGTGGGGCGTCTCATCCACAGCTGCCAGATGCACCGGATGCCCTACTCAGGATGTAGGACAGGTTCCGTTGCATGGTGTTGACCAAGACGCAGCTCACGGTGGTGGGCACCGATGAACCTGTGCGAGGCGAGATCCGGGTCACCGGGTTCGATCGGATCGCCCACGGCCTCTACCTGCGGCGGCGTACCAACCTGTCGCCCGACGACGCGTTCAGACGCGAGCTGGTGGCCTGGATGCTCGTCCTGCCGCCCGGCGCGGTGTTCACCCACATCACCGCGGCCCGGCTTCGGGGCTGGACGATGCCCAAGCTGCCCGAGCAGGTCCCGGTGTTCGCGGCCATCCGTGGCACGAGCCGCGGTCCGCGGCGCCCCGGGCTGATCTGTTCGAGATTGACCCACCCGAGCGACGTCGTCAGGAGCGCACCGCTGCCAACGGATACCGCGCCGGAGATCCTGCTCCGCGCGGCACGTGACCTCGGCGTGCTCGACCTGGTGATCATGATCGACTCCGCGGTGCACGTCGGCGATCTGGATCCCGCTGACATGGAACGGCTGCTGGTGAGCGGACGGCCCGGCGTGCGCCGTCTGCACGATGCCTACGTCCTGTCCGACGCCAGATCCGAGTCGGGAGGGGAGACTCTCCTCAGGTGCCTGCACGAGGTCGCACGGGTCGTGGTCACGCCGCAGGTCGAGCTGCACGATGAGGAGGGACGCTTCATCGCCCGGGCCGATCTGCTGGTCGCCGGCACTCGGACGTTGCACGAGTACGACGGCGCCCACCACCGCACGGTTGCTGGACACCGAGGTGACCTGCGACGGGATCGGCGGCTCCTCGCTGCCGGCTACCAGCGTCGCGGGTACACCCTCGACGACCTGACCAACCACCCGACGGCGGTGTTCCAGGACCTCGACAGGCTGACCGGTCGACGTCATGATCCGGTGAGGCTCCGGGCGTGGCGGCGGATGCTGACCAACTCTCTGTACGAACCCGTCGGTCGTGAGCGGGTGATGAACCGCTGGCACCGGGCCAACGGGCTGATCGATTGGTCAGGGACCGCGTCCCTGCGGGCCTGACGATCGCGGTTGTGGACCAAACCGCGTGTGCCCGCCGCCGCGTCACGGACCCCCGGCTTCGCAGCACCCCCTACGCTGGCGACGTGGACCGTCGCATCTTCGGCATCGAGAACGAGTACGGCGTCACGTGCACGTTCAAGGGCCAGAGGCGGTTGAGCCCAGACGAGGTGGCGCGCTACCTGTTCCGCAAGGTGGTCAGTTGGGGCCGCAGCAGCAACGTCTTCCTGCGCAACGGCGCCCGTCTCTACCTCGACGTCGGCAGCCACCCCGAGTACGCGACGCCGGAGTGTGACGACGTCGTCGACCTGGTCACGCACGACAAGGCGGGGGAGCGGGTGCTCGAGGGCCTGCTGCTGGACGCGGAGCAGCGGCTGCACGACGAGGGCATCGCCGGGGAGATCTACCTGTTCAAGAACAACACCGACTCGGCCGGCAACTCCTACGGCTGCCACGAGAACTACCTGGTGAACCGGGCCGGCGAGTTCAGCCGCCTGGCCGACGTGCTGATCCCCTTCCTGGTCACCCGCCAGATCATGGTGGGCGCCGGCAAGGTGACCCAGACCCCGCGCGGGGCCAGCTTCAGCGTCAGCCAGCGCGCGGAGCACATCTGGGAGGGCGTCAGCAGCGCGACCACCCGCAGCCGTCCGATCATCAACACCCGGGACGAGCCGCATGCCGACGCCGAGAAGTACCGCCGTCTGCACGTCATCGTCGGCGACTCCAACATGAGCGAGACCACGACCATGCTCAAGGTGGCCAGCTGCGACCTGGTGCTGCGGATGATCGAGGAGGGGGTCGTGATGCGCGACCTCACCATGGAGAACCCGATCCGCGCGATCCGCGAGATCTCCCACGACGTGACCGGTCGCCGCAAGATCCGTCTCGCGAGCGGTCGTGAGGCCAGCGCGCTGGACATCCAGGCCGAGTACCTCAGCAAGGCCCGCGACTTCGTGGACCGCCGCCAGATCAGCACGCCGACCATCGAGCGCACCCTCGACCTGTGGGAGCGCACCCTCAAGGCCGTCGAGTCCGACGACCTGGGCCTGGTGGACCGCGAGATCGACTGGGTCATCAAGTGGAAGTTGATCGACCGCTACCGCGCCAAGCACGGCCTTCCGCTGGGCCACCCCCGGGTCGCCCAGCTCGACCTGACCTACCACGACATCCACCGTGGTCGTGGCCTCTACTACCTGCTGGAGAAGCGGGGTGCCGTCGCCCGGGTCACCACAGACCTGAAGATCTTCGAGGCCAAGTCGGTTCCGCCACAGAACACCCGGGCCCGGCTGCGCGGGGAGTTCATCCGCAAGGCGCAGGAGCGCCGCCGCGACTTCACCGTCGACTGGGTGCACCTGAAGCTCAACGACCAGGCCCAGCGCACCGTGCTGTGCAAGGACCCGTTCCGTGCGTACGACGAGCGGGTGCAGCGCCTCATCGACGGTATGTGAGCCCCGTCGGACACCCCGGGGTTCCACCTCGTCGCATCGGGACCCCCCGCTAGGGTCTGTCCGTCCGTCCGTGAACCCCAGTAAGGGCTGAACCCGTGTCTGCATCCCTGCGCCGCCACTGTCTGAGCGCGCTGTCCGTCCTGCTTCTCCTCGGCGTGGGTGCGTGCGGTGAGGACACCCCGGCCACGGAGAGCGGAGCCTCGGCCGACCGGCTCGGCGCGGTCACGATCTCCGGCGAGGTCGGCATCATCCCGTCCGTGACCTGGAAGTCCCGGATGAGCGCCACCACCGCGGAGAAGGAGACCATCGTGGCCGGCGAGGGCCCCGCGGTGACCGAGGGAGGGTCCGTCCTGGTGCAGTACTGGATCGGCAACGGCTACGCCCAGGAGAAGGCCGTGAGCAGCTACGACGAGGGCAAGGCCGAGCTGTTCACGCTCAACGCCGACCTGAACCCGCTCTTCGCCGACGCCATCGAGGGCGCGACGGTGGGCTCCCGCGTCGCCGTCACGTCGTCGGCCTCCGAGGCGTTCGGCGAGGGCGGCAATCCCTCGCTCGGAATCGGCAACAGCGACAGCGTGCTGATCGTCATGGACCTGCTCTCGTCGTTGGCCGCGGAGCCGTCCGGCGCTCCTCAGCCGGCCCCGAGCTGGATGCCCGCGATCACCGTCACCGACGGCGACCCCTCGGGCTTCGACTTCGCCGGTGTCCCGCAGCCGGCCGGCATGTTCCGCAAGGCCACGCTGCTCGCTGGCGAGGGCGAGCGGGTCCGCAAGGGGATGACCGTCGCGGTGCGGTACCTCGGCCAGGTCTACAACGGCGAGGCGCCCTTCGACGAGAACTACACGGGCTCGCCGGCCACCTTCGGGATCGGCGTGGGCCAGGTTATCTCGGGGTGGGACAAGCAGGTCGTGGGCAGCACGGTGGGCAGTCGGATCGTGATCGAGGTGCCGCCGAAGCTGGGCTACGGAGCCGAGGGCAACAGCCAGGCTGGCATCGCGGGCACCGACACGCTGTTCTTCGTCATCGACATCCTCGCCGCAGGCTGACCTGCACGCGAGGATCGTGCTCACACACAGCAGCAGCACGGCGCTGGTCCGCGCCCGTGGTCACGAGGGGAGGCACCGATGGCGGTCCGTAAGACCGAACGACTGCTCAACCTGCTGATCATGCTGCTCGTCCAGCGCCACTACGTGCCCAAGGACCGGATCCGCTCGATCCTGTACGCCGACTCGAGCGACGAGGCGTTCGAGAAGATGTTCGAGCGCGACAAGGAGGAGCTGCGCAGCCTCGGCGTACCCATCGAGGTCGGGCACATGGACTCCTACTTCGACGACGAGCCCGGGTACCGGATCCGCCCCGACCGGTTCGCCCTGCCCGACATCGACCTGAGTGCTGACGAGGCCGCCGTGGTCGGCCTGGCCACCAAGGTGTGGCAGCACGCCCGGCTGGCTGACGCGACCACCGAGGCGGTCCGCAAGCTGGTCGCCCTCGGTGTCGACGTGGACGTCTCGGCCCTCGACATCGTGCAACCCCGGCTGAGCGCGGACGAGCCCTCGTTCGACGCGTTCTGGGAGGCCACCCAGGACCGGACGCCCGTCACCTTCACCTACCTCCGCACCGGCCAGGACGTGGCCTCGCGGCGCCACCTGCAGCCGTGGGGCGTGGTCCGGTACTCCGGACGCTGGTACGTCGTCGGCTTCGACGTCGACCGCCACGACGAGCGCGTCTTCCGGCTCTCCCGGGTCCAGGGACCGGCGCAGCGCGACGGCGAGCCCGGCTCGTACGACGTGCCCCCCGGCACCGACGTACGCGCTGTCGCGCGGCGGCTCGCGCCCGCACCCTCGACCGAGACCGCGGTGCTGCTGGTGCGTGCCGGGGCCGGCCTGCCGCTGCGCCGCGACGCCGACACCATCCAGCCCGACGTGGTCGGACCCGACGACCGCACGATCTGGGACCGGGTGGAGCTGACCCGCGCCGCCCTCGGCCTGGCCGACGAGGTGCTGGGCTACGGACCGGACGTCTACGTCGAGTCACCCTCGCACCTGCGGGCCGGCGTGGTGTCGCGCCTGCACGACGCCCTGGCGGTGGGCTCGTGAGTCGGGGTGAGCCCACCACCGCCGGGGCCCAGGGGGCCAGGGACCAGGTCAGTCGCCTGCTCACCCTGGTGCCGTTCCTGCACGCGCGTGGGCAGGTGCGCCTCGACGACGCGGCCGTCGCGCTGGGCGTCTCGCCGGCCCAGCTGGTCAAGGACCTCAAGGTGCTGCTCATGTGCGGGCTGCCTGGTGGCTACCCCAACGACCTCATCGACGTCGACCTCGACGCCCTCGAGGGCCCCGAGGCCGACGGGGTGATCCGGGTCTCGAACGCCGACTACCTGGCCCGCCCGCTGCGCTTGACCGCGACCGAGGCCACGGCTGTCATCGTGGCCCTGCGGGCTCTGCGCGGGGGCGCGCGTGACGACACCCGCGAGGTGGTCGACCGGGCGCTGGCCAAGCTCGAGGCCGCCGCCGCCGACGGGGCCGACGGGGCCGACGGGGCCGACCCGTCGCGCGCCGCGGCGACCCGGGTGGAGCCCGGGGAGGGGGCGGCCGACGCCGACATCGCCCTGCTGGCCACCCGTCTGGTGCAGGCCTCCCGTGACCGGCGACAGGTCCGGCTGACCTACTACGTGCCCTCACGTGACGAGGACTCCCTGCGCGACGTCGACCCGCGGGGCGTCGTGGCCTCCCGGGGCGTGCAGTACCTCGACGCCTGGTGCCACCTGGCCGAGGCGCCCCGGTTGTTCCGGCTCGACCGGATCGGCACGGCCGAGGTGCTCGACGTACCGATCGTGACGGAGGCCGAGGGCCCACGCGACCTGGCCGAGGGGCTCTTCGCCCGGACGACCGACGCCACCGTGGTGACCCTGCTGCTCGACCCGCCCGCGCACTGGATGGTCGAGTACTACCCCGTCGAGGAGGTCACCGCGACCGACGACGGCCGGCTGCGGGTGCAGCTGGTGGTGGCCGATCCCCGCTGGCTGACCCGGCTGCTGCTCCGGCTCGCGCCGCACGCCCGGGTCGTGGCCCCGCAGCGGTACGCCGACGACTTCACAGCAAGCGCTCAGCGCACGCTTGGCCTGTACTCCTAGGTCTTCGGCGTAGCATGACGTGTGGCGGTCGGTCCCCGACCTCACCACGTACACCCTGCAACCACACAGACGAGGTCCTGATGTTCACTCCCCTTATCGGTATGCCCATGGGCGCAGAGTGGCTGGTGATCCTGGCCATCGTCGTGCTCGTCTTCGGTGCCGCGAAGCTGCCCGACCTCGCCCGAGGCACCGGCCAGGCGCTGCGGATCTTCAAGGCCGAGACCAAGGGTCTGAAGAACGACGACGACGAGGACGACACGCCCGCGAAGCCCGCTCCGCTGGCTGAAGGCAGCGCCACGCCGGCTGCGGGCACCGAGCCGACCGTGACGCCCGTCGTCACCCCGGTCGTCACCCCGGTCGTCGCCCCGGTCGTCGCCCCGGAGACCCAGGCCGACAAGAACCACGGCTAGTAGCGGGGGAGCCGGGGTCGGCTCCGCCGCGCTTGCCGCGTCTGTCAGCATTCCACCGTGATCGCTCCTCGGCTCCTCGGCCTGTTCTCTGGTCGGCCCGTGCACCCCATCGGTCCCGACGGGCGGATGGCCCTCTCCGACCACCTGCGTGAGTTACGCGCCCGCATCCTCAAGATCGCCCTGGTCATCATCACGGGCCTCGTTGTCGCGCTCTTCTTCTTCGACCAGCTCTTCGACCTGATCAGCGGTCCCTACCTCTCGGCCCAGGAGGCGCTGCAGGAGGCGGGCGCCGACGGGGCGACCACGGCCGGCACGACCAGTGGCGCCGGCGGCGGCATCCTGCTGTACCTCAAGCTCTGCGGCCTGGCCGCCGTGATCGGCACCGCACCGATCTGGCTGTACCAGATCTGGGCCTTCATCCTCCCGGGCTTGCACGCCAAGGAGCGGGTGTGGTCGCGGATCTTTGCGGTGATCGCCGGTCCGCTGTTCCTGATCGGCATCGGTCTCGGCTACGTCACCCTGCCCAAGGGGCTCGAGGTGCTGATCGGCTTCACCCCGGCCGGACTGACGAACCTGGTCGACTTCAACGACTACATCACCTTCTTCACCCGCACCCTGCTGGTCTTCGGCATCGCCTTCGAGATCCCGGTGTTCGTGGTGCTGCTCAACCTGGCCGGCGTCGTGACCGGCAAGGGCCTCGGCTCCCACCGGCCCTGGATCATCGTAGGTGTGTTCATCTTCGCCGCGGTGGCCACGCCGTCGGCCGACCCGTTCACCATGACGGCGATGGCGGTGCCGATGATCGTGCTCTTCGGGGTCTCCGAGGTGATCTGTCGGTTCAACGACCGGCGCCGGGCCAAGCGGGGCGTCAACGCCGGGCTCGACCCCGACCAGATGTCCGAGATCTGAGCGGCGTCCCGCCGACCCCACCCCGTGACCGCACCGTTCGACGACCTGGACCCCTTCGACCTGCCCGGCTGGCTGGGCACCGAGGAGGTCACCTGGGCGGCCGAGGGTGGGGTACGTGGCGAGGCCCGGGTGCCCGGGAGCCTGCGCGGTCCCGACCCGACGCAGCGACACGCCTGCGACCTGCTCGCCGTCGACCTGGCCTACCCGACACCCGTCGCGCCCGACGTCGTACGGGTCCGGGCACACCAGGCCTGGCAGCACCACCAGGTCCTGCTCCTCGACCAGGAGGCCCGGCTGGTGCTGGCCGTTCCCGGGACCGGGTTCACCGCCGACGTCGTGCTCGAGGCGCTCGCCCGGCTGGCCCTGGCCGTGGGCGCCGACGCCGGGCGGTACGCCGTACACCTGCAGATCGGTCGCGACCGCCGCTGAGCAGACCCACGGCCTGCCTGCCGTTTGGTCCACCACCGCAGGTCCCACCGGCCGCATTCGTCGGTTGTGGACCAAACCGCGGGTCCCCGAGGCCCCCGCAGGCGTCCCCAGTACGCCACCTCCTCGCCACTCCCGCCGAGCAGCGGACGTTCCGCGAACCTCCGAGACCGCCACCGCCGCGCTGGTGGCGCACGCCTGAGCGAGCCGCCACCGGCCGGTCACTAGGGTTGGGCCATGAGCACCGACGAGCTGTCCCCGTCGGAGCGGTACGCACGGGCCCGGCGGCACCGGCACCACCCGGTCTTCCACGACTTCGAGGCGATCCACGACTTCCCGCTCGACGACTTCCAGGTCCGGGCGTGCAAGGAAATCGAGGACGGCCGGGGCGTGCTCGTGGCGGCGCCCACCGGGTCCGGCAAGACGATCGTGGGCGAGTTCGCGGTGCACCTGGCGATGGAAACCGGCCGCAAGTGCTTCTACACCACCCCGATCAAGGCGCTGTCGAACCAGAAGTACCACGACCTGGTGGACCGCTACGGGCCCGACCAGGTCGGCCTGCTGACCGGGGACAACACGGTCAACGGCGAGGCGCCGGTGGTCGTGATGACCACCGAGGTGCTGCGCAACATGCTCTACGCCAGCTCCCGCACGCTGACCAACCTGGGCTTCGTGGTCATGGACGAGGTGCACTACCTCGCCGACCGGACCCGCGGCGCGGTCTGGGAGGAGGTGATCATCCACCTGCCGGAGTCGGTGGCCGTGGTCTCGCTGTCTGCGACGGTCTCCAACGCCGAGGAGTTCGGCGAGTGGCTGGCCACCGTGCGGGGCGACACCACCACGATCGTCGAGGAGCGTCGCCCGGTCCCGCTCTTCCAGCATGTGATGGTGGGCAAGCGCCTGCTCGACCTCTTCAACTCCGCAGACGTCGACGCCGCGGCAGGCTTCGTCAAGGAGGGCGCTCTGGTCAACGACGAGCTGATGAAGATCGCTCGGGACGACTGGGCCAGCAGCCGGATCAAGGACCGCCGCTCACCGCGGGACAAGCGCGGCCGCGGTAGGCCCCAGCAGGTCGGCAACGGCCGCCGGGTGTGGATCCCGACCCGCTCCGACGTCATCGAGGCCCTCAACCGCGACGGCCTCCTGCCGGCCATCGTGTTCATCTTCAGCCGGGTCGGCTGCGACGCGGCGGTCACCCAATGCCTCAACGCCGGGGTCCGACTGACCAGCCCGTCCGAGCGGGACCAGATCTCGGCGTACGTCGAGGACGCCCTGCGCCACCTCGACCCCGACGACCTGCACGTGCTGGGGTACCACGACTTCCTCGACGGCCTGACCCGCGGCGTCGCGGCCCACCACGCCGGTATGCTGCCCGCGTTCAAGCAGTGCGTCGAGGAGCTCTACCTGCGCGGTCTGTGCAAGGTGGTCTTCGCGACCGAGACCCTGGCCCTGGGCATCAACATGCCCGCGCGCACGGTGGTGCTCGAGAAGCTCAGCAAGTGGAACGGCGAGACCCACGCCGACATCACCCCGGGGGAGTACACCCAGCTCACCGGTCGTGCCGGGCGCCGCGGGCTCGACGTCGAGGGCCACGGGGTCGTGCTGTGGCAGCCCGGCATGAACCCCAAGGAGGTCGCAGGTCTCGCGTCGACCCGCACCTACCCGCTCCGCTCGTCGTTCCGACCGTCGTACAACATGGCGGTCAACCTGGTGCACCACTTCGGGCGTGAGACCTCGCGCGAGCTGCTGCAGCAGTCGTTCGCCCAGTTCCAGGCCGACAAGGCCGCGGTGGGGCTGGCCCGGCAGCTGCACAAGAGCGACGAGGCGCTGCGGGGCTACGCCGAGGCCGCCGAGTGCGAGCGCGGCGACTTCATGCAGTACGCCGCCATGCGCCGCGCGATCAGCAACGTGGAGAAGGGCGCCGGCAAGGCCCGGCGTACCGACCGCCGCGACGAGGTGGTCGCCAGCCTGGGTGCGCTGAAGCCGGGTGACGTGATCATGGTCCCGGCCGGCAAGTTCGCCGGGTACGCCGTCGTGATCGACCCGGGCTTCACCCCCGAGGGCCCGCGACCGCACGTGGTGACCGCCGACCGGCAGGCCCGACGGCTGGCGATGATCGACTTCCCGACCCCGGTCGGAGCCCTCGGTCGGCTCAAGGTGCCCAAGAGCTTCAACGCCCGCAACCCGCAGATGCGCCGCGACCTCGCCTCGTCGCTGCGCTCGCGGACCCACGACCTCGCCCCGCCGCCGCCGGGTCGCGGTGGCGGGACCGGGACGGCGCGCACCCAGGTCGACGACGAGGTCACCAGCCTGCGAGACCAGCTGAAGGCGCACCCCTGCCACACCTGCCCGGACCGCGAGAACCACTCCCGCTGGGCGGAGCGTCACGCCAAGCTCGACCGGGACGCCGCCACCCTGCGTCGGCGGGTCGAGCAGCGCACCAACACGGTCGCACGACAGTTCGACCGCGTGTGCGAGGTGCTGGACGCGCTGGGTTATCTCGACGGCGAGAAGGTGACCGAGCAGGGCCGGCACCTGCAGCGGCTGTACAGCGACCTCGACCTGGTCGCGGCCGAGGCCCTGCGTCGAGGCCTCTGGGAGGGTCTCGACGCCTCCTCGCTGGCCGCGGTGCTCTCGATGCTGGTCTTCGAGGCCCGCCGGCCCGACGACGCTTCCACCCCGCGGCTGCCGGGCGGACCGGTCAAGCCGGTCTTCGCCGAGATGATCAAGCTCTGGGGCGAGCTCGACACCCTGGAGCGGGCCCACAAGCTGGACTTCCTGCGACGTCCCGACCTCGGCTTCGCCTGGGCCGCCTACCGGTGGGCGGAGGGCGACGAGCTCGACGACGTGCTCCAGGTCATCGAGCTCTCCGCCGGTGACTTCGTGCGCTGGACCAAGCAGCTGCTGGACCTGGCCGGTCAAGTGGCCGACGCCGCCGGCCCCTCCTCGCTGCGCAACACCGCCCGTGAGGTCACCCGGCGGCTTCGTCGAGGGGTGGTGGCCTACTCCGGCCTGGCCGAGTAGTCGAGGGCATTCAGCTCGCGGCCACGGCCGCCACGGCGTCGCTTGCCGGGGTGTCACCTCCGACGAGGTTCCAGGTCTGACCGATGGTGCCCGGCTCGTCCAGGGCCAGGGCGATCACCGTGGCGACGTCGGCGCGGGGGATCTCGCCGTCCGAGACGTCGGGACCGAGCCGGACCCGACCGGTGCCCGGGTCGTCGACCAGCCTCCCGGGACGCACGATCGTCCACTCGAGCGCACTCTCGCGCAGGTACGCGTCGGCGTCGCGCTTGGCCTCGACGTACGCGCGCCAGGTGTCGTCCGTGCTCGCGGGCAGGGGGTCGTCCACCCCCAGCGCGGAGATCTGCACGAACCGGGACACGCCGGCGCGCGCCGCACCGTCGGCGCTCTTCACGGACCCCTGCAGGTCGACGGTGCGCTTGCGCTCGATGTTGCCGTCTGCACCGCCGCCGGCCGCGAAGACGACCGCGTCGGCACCCTGGAGAGCCCGGGCGAAGCCATCCACGTCCTGTTGCTCGATGTCGAGCAGACCCACCTCGGCGCCGAGGGCCTCCAGCTCCTGGCGGTAGGCCTCGTCGCGCACCAGCGCGACCGGCTCGTGACCCCGGTCGCGCAGGATCCCGATCAGGTGCTGGGCGATTTTTCCGTGTCCTCCGACGATCACGATGCGGCTCATGCGCCTCACGGTACGAGCCGATCCTGGCTTCATCACCACCCCTTGGGCCACCGTTGCGCCGTGGGTCAGGACCCGGACAGCACCGTCGTCAGACGCTCGACCGGTCCCTCGAGGCGGTAGCGGGTCGCCAGCTGCTGCAGCGCGTCGGCATCGCGCGGCGCACGCGGCAGCGCGGTCCCGGTGCGGGGCAGGTCGAGGTCGCGGGCGACGGCGACGACCCGGGGGGCCACAGCGAGGTAGTCGGCGGCCGCCTTGATCTTGCCGCGCGGACCGGGTCCCAGCTCCGTGTCGGGGTCGTGCACGGCGGCCACGATGCCTTCGAGGTCACCGAAGCGGTTCAGCAGCGTCGCCGCTGTCTTGTCCCCAACCCCGGCCACCCCCGGCAGCCCGTCCGAGGCATCGCCGCGCAGGGTCGCGAAGTCGGCGTACTGCCGGGCCTCCACGTCGTACCTCTCGCGCACCCAGGCGTTGTCGACCCGCTCGTGGTTGCCGACCCCGCGGGCGATGTAGAGCACCCGGACCCCGGCGTCGTCGTCGACGAGCTGGAACAGGTCGCGGTCGCCCGTCACGACGTCGACCGGCTGGACGGCACCGGTGGCCAGCGTGCCGATCACGTCGTCGGCCTCGTACCCGTCGGCGCCGAGGACCCGGATGCCGAAGGCGTCCAGCACCTGCAGGATCAGCGGCACCTGGACCTGCAACGGGTCCGGGACCTCCTCGACGTCTGGTGCGCTCGCGACCTCCTCGACCACCCGGTGCGCCTTGTACGACGGCAGCAGGTCGACGCGCCACTGCGGGCGCCAGTCGTTGTCCCAGCAGCAGACCAGGTCCGTGGGCTCGTACTGGTCGACGAGCCGGGAGATGAAGTCGAGCAGGCCCCGCACCGCGTTGACGGGTGTGCCGTCCTCAGCCCTGATCTCGGGGACTCCGAAGAACGCACGGAAGTACATCGACGCGGTGTCGAGAAGCATTAGACGACCGGGCGCTGGGGTGCTCACGAGCGGCATCCTGCCACCTGGCGGGCGGTGCAGGTCTCGAGGAGCCCCTAAGGTGAGCGCCGTGACCCTGAGCGACCTCGAGTCGACCGACCGCCAGATCCTGCAGCTGCTCGCCGCCGACGGCCGGATGTCGTTCACCGACCTGGGCAAGGCCACCGGACTCTCGACCTCGGCGGTGCACCAGCGCGTCAAGCGGCTCGAGCAGCGCAACCTGATCCTGGGCTACGGTGCGAGCCTCAACCATCCGGCGATCGGCCTGCCGCTGACCGCGTTCATCTCGATCCGCCCGATCGACCCGTCCCAGGCCGACGACTCCCCGGACCGGGTGTCCGGCATCCCCGAGATCGAGTCCTGCTGGTCGGTGGCGGGGGAGGAGTCCTACATCCTCAAGATCCGGGTGGCGACCCCCGGCCACCTCGAGGACCTGTTGGCCCGGATCAGGGCCGCGGCCAACGTCTCGACCCGGACCACGATCGTGCTGTCGACTCCGTACGAGAACCGCCCGGTCAACTGATTGCCTGCGGTGTGGTCCACCACCGCAGGTTTCACCGCTCGAGACCTGCGGTGGTGGACCGAACCGCAGGGCACAGGAACCACAGGTGGCGCTGAGCCCTCACCAGGCCTGGAGCGCCGCCGTACGACGGGAGGCCTCGGCCATCTCGGCGGCCTTGAGCGACGACTCGTCCAGGGTGCCGTGCTGGGCCCACCAGGCCTGACCGGCAGGCGGCAGGGTGTGGATCGGGTCGTAGAAGGCGTACGTGCGGCTCAGGGCGTCGTCGTCGGTGCCGGCCGTCTCGATCGAGGTCCGGTAGTTCTTGGTCCAGGAGGAGATGCCGCGCTCGAGGTCGTAGTCGGCCAGCTGGTGCACCCACCGCTTGCCGACGAAGGGCACGTCGCACACGATCCGCGGGGTGGCGAAGCCGGGGAGGTAGCCCATGATGTGGTGCTGCAGCCGCTGCGCGTGGGCCACCGAGACCCGCCAGTGCTCCGAGAACGGGATCATGTCGCACAGGTAGAAGTAGTAGGGCATGATCTGCGCGCCGTCGAGGAGCCGGAAGCACAGGTCTAGCAGCGTGTGCGGGTCGGCGTTGACGCCGTCGAGCAGGACGCCCTGGTTGCGCACGTCACGCACTCCGGCCTCGAGCATCGCGGCGGACGCCTGCGCGACGAGCGGGGTGATCGAGTTCGCGTGGTTGGCGTGGGTGTGGATCGCCAGCGAGACACCGCGGGAGCGGGCGGTGCCGGCGACCCGGGCCATGCCTGCGCGCACCTCGTCCTGCAGCCAGTGCTGAGGCAGGCCCACCAGGGCCTTGGTGGCCAGCCGGATGTCGCGGACCGACCCGATCTCGAGCACCTCGGTCAGGAAGGCCTCCAGGCGCGGCCACGGCATGTTGGCCACGTCGCCCCCGGACACGACGACGTCGCGCACGCTCGGGGTGCGGCGCAGGTAGTCGAGCATGTCGCCCAGACGGTCAGCGGGCTTGCCGGCCAGCTTGAGCTTCGCGATGACCGGGGTCGAGTTGCCGACCAGGTCCATCCGCGTGCAGTGCCCGCAGTACTGGGGACAGGTCGGGAGCAGCTCGGCGAGCACCTTGGTGGGGTAGCGGTGAGTCAGGCCCTCGGCCACCCACATGTCGTGCTCGTGCAGGGAGTCCCGGGTCGCGTGCGGGTGCGAGGGCCAGTCGGTACGCCGGTCGGAGAAGACGGGGAGCATGTAGTGGCGCACCGGATCGGCGTACAGCGCCTCGGTCAGCGACCCGGGCCCCCCGACGGGCGCTTCGGGCACCATCGTGTTCATCATCTGCGGCGGCACCAGCATGGACATGGTGGCCCGCTCGGCCTGGTCCCGCTCCAGGTCGGCGTAGAACCGCTCGTCGACCAGGTCGCCGAGCAGGTCGCGCAGCTGGCGGACGTTCTTGACACAGTGCGCGCGCTGCCACTGCACCGATGCCCACTCGACCGCGGTGACGTCTCGCCACCCCGGGAACCGGGTCCAGTCCGGCTCGACGAGCTCGACGCGCCGGTAGGGATAGGGCTGGCCGGTCTCGGCCGGCAGGTGCGTCGCGATGGAGGTCTCGGTGCTCATGCGGGCTCCCGGGGATCTGGATGGATGTCGTGGTGCGGCACGGCGGTTGTGCCCGCAGCGTCGAGACTGCCAAGATACGCAGATAATCTGCTCGATGCACGAAGGCGCCGCAAGTCTTCCTGCCACAGCACCATCGACGGGAGGTTTTGCCGCATGACCCGCGACAGCGACCCCGCCGGGCTGCACCGGGTCCTCGACCGACCCCTGGTGCTGCCGCAGGCCGCCCGCAGGCTCGACACCCGCGCCGAGATCTGGCCCGACGAGGTCCGGATCCGGGTGGAGCGGCTGAACCTCGACGCGGCGTCGTTCCGTCAGCTCCAGCGTGCCCACGACGGGCGACCGGACGCGATCCGGGCCGCGGTGCTCGACATCATCTCCACCCGCGGCAAGATGCAGAACCCCGAGACGGGTTCCGGCGGCATGCTGATCGGCACCGTCGAGGAGGTCGGCCCGCGCTCGACCCTCGGGCTGGCGGTGGGGGACCGGGTGGCGAGCCTGGTCTCGCTCACCCTGACCCCGCTGGACGTGGACGACGCGCTGGCCGGCTGGGGGGCCACCGACGAGCAGGTGCCCTGCTCGGGCCACGCCATCCTCTTCGGCCGCTCGATCGCTGCCGTCCTGCCCGATGACCTGCCCACCGCGCTGAGCCTGGCGGTGATGGACGTCTGCGGTGCCCCGGCCCTCACCGCCCGGGTCGTGGCCGGCTACGACCAGCCGACCGTAGCCGTCATCGGCGGCGGCGGAAAGTCCGGTTCGCTGAGCCTGGCCGCAGCCCGGCGCGCCGGCGCCGGTCGGACGATCGGGGTCGTGCCCACCCAGGTCGAGGCCGACCTGCTGCGCGGCGCCGACCTGGCCGACGAGGTGGCCCTCGCCGACGCCCGCGACCCGCTGGCGCTGGGTGCGGCCGTGCGGGCCGCGGGGGGCCCGGCTGCCGTGACGGGGGTGTGCGTGGGCGTTCCCGGGTGTGAGGGTGGCGCCATCCTGGCCACCGAGGGGGGCGGGGCCGGGGTGTTGTTGTGCATGGCCACGG
>JAJAYJ010000045.1 GCA_026786275.1 Nocardioides sp.
CTGCGTCATTTGTGTATCCGAGCCAGGCCCCGGCTCTCGCCGCTGCGCCCGGCCCCGGCGGCCTGGGCGGTGTCGCGCAGCGCGATCCGCCGCCGCGCGGCGGCGGCGGGGTCCACCCCGAGCTCGTCGACGGCGCCCTGGGTCTGGGCGAGGACCTCGTCCAGGGTGCGCTGGGCCAGCGCGCAGGCGGCGTCACCCGCGGTGTCCGTCGCGATGTCCTCGGCCTGCGAGCAGCCGGTCAGGACGAGGGCTACCAGCAGTCCGGCGGCGGCGAGTCCTGGTGTCGTCATCGGGTTCCTCCACTCGGCGGGCGTCGTGATCGGGTCGGACGGGCCGCGCGCCCGGGGCTCCGCTCGGCACCCGACCGGCGCCGGCCCTGGCCACGGCAGCGAGCCGGCGCAGCCCACCATGGCGGTGGTGTGGCTACGCCGACCCGGGGCCAGTGTGCCTCACGGGTGTCCTACAGCGAGGCGAGGGCCGCGTTCAGCGTCGCCGAGGGACGCATCACCGCGTCGGCCTTGGCGTCGTCGGGCCGGTAGTAGCCGCCGACGTCGGCCGGTGAGCCCTGGACGCTGTTGAGCTCACCGACGATGGTGTCCTCCTCGGCGGCCAGCCGCGCGGCCAGCGGCTCGAATGCGGCCGCCAGCTCGGCGTCGTCTGTCTGCGCCGCCAGCTCCTGGGCCCAGTAGAGGGCCAGGTAGAAGTGCGAGCCGCGGTTGTCGATGGTGCCGAGCTTGCGCCCGGGCGAGCGGTCCTCGTTCAGGAACGTGCCGGTGGCCCGGTCGAGGGTGTCAGCCAACGTCTGCGCGCCCGGGTTGTCGTCGTACCCGGCGAGGTGCTCGAAGGACGCCGCCAACGCGAAGAACTCCCCCAGGCTGTCCCAGCGCAGGTAGTTCTCCTTGACCAGCTGCTGCACGTGCTTGGGCGCCGAGCCGCCGGCCCCGGTCTCGAACAGGCCGCCACCGTTCATCAGCGGCACCACCGAGAGCATCTTGGCCGACGTGCCGAGCTCGAGGATCGGGAACAGGTCGGTGTTGTAGTCGCGCAGCACGTTGCCGGTCACCGAGATGGTGTCCTCGCCCCGGCGGATCCGCTCCAGGGAGTACGCCGTCGCCGCTGCCGGCGCCATGATCTCGATGACCAGCCCGTCGGTGTCCCCCACCAGGTCTGCCTGCGGCAGGTACTCGTGGATCTTGGCGATCAGGTTGGCGTCGTGCGCTCGGGACTCGTCGAGCCAGAAGATCGCCGGCGAGCCGCTGGCCCGGGCCCGGGTGACGGCGAGCTTGACCCAGTCGCGGATCGGGGCGTCCTTGGTCTGGCAGGCCCGCCAGATGTCGCCGCGCTCGACGGTGTGCTGCATGAGCGTGTCGCCGGCCTGGTTCACCACGCGCACCGTGCCGGCCGCGGGCACCTCGAAGGTCTTGTCGTGCGAGCCGTACTCCTCGGCGGCGTTGGCCATCAGCCCGACGTTGGGCACCGAGCCCATGGTCGCGGGGTCGAAGGCACCGTGGGCCCGGCAGTCGTCGAGCACGGTCTGGTAGACGCCGGCGTAGCAGGAGTCCGGGATCACCGCGAGGGTGTCGGCCTCCTCGCCGTCGGGGCCCCACATGTGACCGCTGGTGCGGATCATCGCGGGCATCGAGGCGTCGATGATGACGTCGGAGGGCACGTGCAGGTTGGTGATGCCCTTCTCGGAGTCGACCATCGCGACCGCCGGGCCGTCGGCCAGGCCCTGCTGGACCGCGGCCCTGATGGCATCGCCGTCGGGCAGGCTGCCTGCCGCGTCCAGCAGGGCGCCGAGGCCGTCGTTGGCGGAGATGCCCGCCGCGGCGAGCTGCTCGCCGTACTGCTCGAAGAGGGTGGGGAAGAAGGCCTGCACCACGTGGCCGAAGATGATCGGGTCGGAGACCTTCATCATGGTGGCCTTCAGGTGCGCGGAGAACAGCACGTCCTCGGCCTTGGCCCGGGCGATCTGCTCGGTCAGGAACCGGCGCAACGCGGCGACGTTCATGAACGTGGCGTCGACGACCTCGCCGGCCAGCACCGGCACCGCCTGCTTGAGCACGGTGAGCGTGCCGTCGGAGCCGACGTGCTCGATGCTCAGCGTGTCGTCGCCCGCGATCACGACCGACTGCTCGTTAGCGAAGAAGTCGTCCGTGCCCATGGTGGCGACGTTCGTCCTCGAGTCGCTGCTCCACGCACCCATCCGGTGCGGGTGGGCCCTGGCGTAGTTCTTGACCGACAGCGGCGCACGGCGGTCGGAGTTGCCCTCGCGCAGCACCGGGTTGACCGCCGAGCCCTTGACCTTGTCGTAGGCCGCGACCACCGCTCGGTCCTCGTCGGACTGCGGGTTCTCGGGGTAGTCGGGCAGGTCGTAGCCCTTCTCCTGCAGCTCCTTGATCGCCGTCCTGAGCTGCGGGATCGAGGCGGAGACGTTGGGCAGCTTGATGATGTTGGCCTGCGGCGTCCGGGCCAGCTCACCGAGCTCGGCGAGCGCGTCGGGGACCCGCTGCTCGTCGCTCAGCCGGTCGGGGAACTGCGACAGGATCCGACCGGCCAGCGAGATGTCACGGGTCTCGACCTCCACGCCGGCCTTGGCGGCGTACGCCGCGACGATCGGGAGGAAGGAGTACGTCGCCAGCAGCGGCGCCTCGTCCGTGTGCGTGTAGATGATGGTGGCCATGGGTCTGGCGTGCTCCTCGGAACGAGAGTTTGTTGACGTCAAGATACTTGCACAGGTCGGGCGGCCCGGGGCAGCCCCCGCCAGCGTCGCACCTGGGCCGGCGGGGAGCAACGGAACGCGGTTCCGGTGCCACCACCTCGGTCTAGGGTGGCCGCGGCCGCGGTTGCGGCGCCACCGACGAAGGGCAGCACCGCACATGTCAGACACGACGACGGCCCAGAAGGTCGCGGCCGAGCTCCTGGGCACCTTCCTGCTGGTCTTCCTGGGCTGTGGCGCCGCGGTGATGAGCGAGGGCAGCTACCTCGGGACCGCCCTCGCCTTCGGCCTCGCTCTCCTGGTCGGGGTCTCCGCCTTCGGCCGGGTCTCCGGCGCTCACTTCAACCCCGCCGTGAGCGTGGGAGCCGCGATCAGTGGACGGATGTCGTGGGGCCAGGTGCCGGTGTACGCGGGGGCGCAGGTCCTCGGCGGCATCGTCGCCGCCGCGCTGCTGTGGGTCGTCGTACGGGCGATCCCGGCGGGCGCGGTGCCCGACCAGACGCTGGGCCAGAACTCCTTCGGCGACGGCGGCTTATCCTGGTGGGGTGCGCTGCTCGTCGAGATCGTGCTCACCGCCGTGCTGGTCACGGTCGTCCTCGCCGTCACCGACACCCGCAACGAGCACCCGTCCACCGCACCGCTGACCATCGGGGTCACGCTCGTCGCGGTCTACCTGTTCGCGCTGCCGCTGACCGGCGGCTCGGTCAACCCGGCCCGCTCGATCGGCCCGGCCCTGTTCACCGGCACCGACTCGATCAAGGACCTGTGGCTCTTCGTGGTGGCCCCGGTCGTGGGGGCCGCGGTCGCCGGACTGGCCTACCCCGCAGTCCTGGGCCACGGCACCGAGCCGGTGCCCGGTTCGGGGCTGGCCCTCGGGCGTCCCGCGGCCGGTGCGGCCGTGCCCGGCTACGGCCTGCCCGACCAGTTCCAGCAGGAGTGGAGCCAGCAGGAGGGGCTGCAGCCGGCCGTCTTCGAGCCCGAGCCGATCATCCAGGACGGCTGGCAGTGGGACCACCAGGCCCAGGAGTGGCAGCCGCTCGAGCAGTGGACCACCGCGCTCGAGGCCCAGGCAAGTGGATCGAGCGACACCGCGGTCGTCGACACCGACCCGGGACCGTCCTCGGGTCCGGCGTCCGAGTCGGTCACCGAGCGGCTGCCGCAGCAGTCCTGGGTCGCCGGCAGCGACGACACCCAGATCCGGCCTCGGGACACCTGAGCCGGCTCAGAAGCCGGCCAGTTCCAGCACGTACGACGACCCGGGCGCCGCCGTGGTCCGGGTCGTCCGGGTCAGGCCCCGGCCCACGACGTAGGTCTGCTGGTCGACCACGCCCGGGGCCAGAGCGCTGCGCACCTCCAGCCGCAGGATGCCGGTCTCGGTCTCGGTCTCGGTCCTGGTTCTGGTCCCGGTCGACGGCACCTCGACCACCTCGACCACCTCGACCCGCTGGTCCACCACGCCGTCGGCCTCGGCCGCCCGGTATCCGTCGCCCACCCGCGGGTCGGCCGGCATGAACAGGCCGGCCTGCGCGCCGTCGAGGCCCGCCCGCCACTCACCGGCGCGGCCCAGCCACCACACGTTGCTGCGGCTGTCCTGCGCGAACCAGTCGGTCGACACGCCCTCGGGGGTCGTCGTGGTCAGCGTGGTGGCCGCGAGCCCCGCCACCACCACGGTTCGGTTACCCACCCGCGTCGTGACGGTGGTGTCCTCGAGCGGTGACGGCGTCCCGGCGACTCCGGTGCCGACACGTTGGTAGGTCGCGGTCGCACCCGGCTCCCAGGCCAGCCAACGGTTGTCGATGACCTCGACGAAGTCCGAGGGCGCCGGTGAGGGTGTCGGGATCACCAGCTCGTCGACGCCGGTGGGCCCGGTCGGCTCCGACGCCGAGCCGCACCCGCCCAGCAGGGCGCCGAGCAGGCTCAGCCAGAGCACCACCGTGGCCGGGGACGTCGTCCTACGCACGGGGCCAGCATCGCTCATCGGTCCTGACCCGCGTCCGGCGGACCTCCTGCCCGCGCGGGGCCGCACCCGCGCTGCTAGCGTCGCGAGCCAGGCCCTTCGCACGATGCCCGACCCGGGCACCAGGCCCGACAAGGAGAAGTCGTGAGCGCAACGCCCCTCAAGGTCGCCGTCACCGGTGCCGCAGGCCAGATCGGTTACAGCCTGCTCTTCCGTCTCGCGAGCGGTGCGCTGCTCGGGGACCGCCCGATCGAGCTCCGCCTGCTGGAGATCACCCCCGCCCTCAAGTCGCTGGAGGGCGTGGTGATGGAGCTCGACGACTGCGCCTTCCCGGGTCTGGCCGGCGTGGAGATCGGCGACGACGCCGAGAAGATCTTTGACGGCGTCAACCTCGCCCTGCTCGTCGGCGCCCGCCCGCGCGGCCCCGGCATGGAGCGCGGTGACCTGCTCTCGGCCAACGGTGCGATCTTCACCGCTCAGGGCAAGGCCCTCGGCGCCGTGGCCGCCGACGACGTGCGCGTCGGCGTGACCGGCAACCCGGCCAACACCAACGCGCTGATCACGATGACCAACGCACCCGACATCCCCCGTGAGCGCTTCTCGGCGCTCACCCGCCTGGACCACAACCGCGCGATCTCGCAGCTCGCGGCGAAGACCGGGGCTCCGGTCACCGACATCACCAAGATGACGATCTGGGGCAACCACTCCGCGACCCAGTACCCCGACCTGTTCCACGCCGAGGTGGCGGGCCGCAACGCCGCCGAGACCGTGGGCGACCAGGACTGGCTGGAGAACACCTTCATCCCCACCGTCGCCAAGCGCGGGGCGGCCATCATCGAGGCCCGCGGCTCCTCCTCGGCCGCGTCCGCCGCGTCGGCGACCGTCGACGCCGCCCGTGACTGGCTGCTGGGCTCGGCCGCGGACGACTGGGTGTCGATGGCCGTGGTGTCCGACGGTTCCTACGGCGTGCCCGAGGGCCTGATCTCCTCGTTCCCCGTCACCACCAAGGACGGCGACTGGTCGATCGTGCAGGGTCTCGAGATCGACGACTTCTCGCGCGCCCGGATCGACGCCTCGACCGCCGAGCTCGCCGACGAGCGCGCCGCGGTCACCGAGCTCGGCCTGATCTGACGAGGTCACGCCGGCGGACGCCTCAGCGTCCGCCGGCGCCCCTCAGGTCGGCTGGTTCGGGATCGTCGTGGTCAGGAAGAACAGCGCACCCGCGGTGCCGGCCAGCAGGACGGCGTCGACCAGGCGGTGGCGCACCGCGAGCATGCCGGCGTCGCGCTGGGGCAGGGTCAGACGCAGCACTGCGCCGACCACCAAGGCGGCGGCGACGACCTGGATCCCGGGTCGCCAGCTGCCCAGGGCGGCGATGACGAGCCCGACCAGGGTGGTCAGCAGGATGGCGAGGTACGCCGCCCCTCCGATCGTCGAGGGGTAGCGCCGCTCCTGCGGCGGCTCGTCCGGCGCACCCTGGTCGTGCGCCTGCTCGGGCTGCTCGTCCACCGGGTCAGCCCACCGCCTGCTCGGCGCTCCGCACGATGTTGGACAGCAGCATCGCCCGCGTCATCGGGCCCACACCGCCGGGGTTGGGCGAGACCCAGTCGGCGACCTCCCACACGTCGGCGGCCACGTCGCCGGCCAGCTTTCCGTCCACCCGGGACACACCGACGTCGAGGACGGCGGCACCTGGCTTCACCATGCCGGCGCTGATGATCGCGGGTACGCCGGCGGCGGCCACCACGATGTCGGCCGTGCGCACGTGCCCGGCCAGGTCCCGGGTGCCGGTGTGGCACAGCGTCACGGTCGCGTTCTCCGAACGTCGGGTCAGCAGCAGCCCGAGGGGTCGACCCACGGTCAGCCCACGACCCACCACGACCACGTGGGCACCGGCCAGCTCGACCCCGTGACGTCGCAGCAGCTCGATGCAGCCGATCGGCGTGCAGGGCAGCGGGCCGGCCTCGCCGAGCACCAGCTTTCCCAGGTTGACCGGGTGCAGCCCGTCGACGTCCTTGGCCGGGTCGACGCGCGAGAGCAGCGCGAACTCGTCCAGGCCCGTGGGCTGCTGGACCAGGAAGCCCGTGCAGGCGGGGTCGGCGTTGAGCCGGTCGATCTCGGCCTCGACCTCGGCCTGGGTGGCGCTCGCGGGCAGGTCGACCCGGATCGACTCGATGCCGATCTCGGCGCAGTCCTGGTGCTTGGCCCCGACGTACCAGTGGCTGCCGGGGTCGTCACCGACGAGCACGGTGCCCAGGCCGGGGTGGACACCGCGCTGGTCGAGTCGGCGTACCCGCTCGGTCAGCTCGGCCTTGATCGTGACGAGGGTCGCGGACCCGTCCAGCTTCTGTGCGGTCATCGGTGTCTCCCTCAGTGCGCGAAGTGGCGGGTGCCGGTGAGGTACATGGTCACGCCGGCGGCGGCGGCGGCGGCGATCGTCAGCTCGTCACGCACCGAGCCGCCCGGCTGCACGATCGCGGTGACGCCAGCGTCGATGAGGATCTGCGGCCCGTCCTCGAACGGGAAGAACGCGTCCGAGGCGGCCACGGACCCGGCCGCCCGGTCCCCGGCCCGCGAGACCGCGAGCCGGCAGGAGTCG
Organism: Nocardioides sp.; assembly: GCA_026786275.1. Taxonomy (GTDB): domain Bacteria; phylum Actinomycetota; class Actinomycetes; order Propionibacteriales; family Nocardioidaceae; genus Nocardioides. Next base: position 7,276 of record JAJAYJ010000045.1, read on the forward strand.
ACCCGGTTGACCTGGCCCATCCCGATGCCGACCGACGCACCGCCCGCGGCGAGCAGGATGGCGTTGGACTTGGCGGCCCGGCAGGCCTTCCAGGCGAAGGCGAGGTCGGCGAGCACCTCGGGCGCGGCGGGGTCCCCGGTGGCCAGGGTCCAGCCCGTCGGGTCGTCCCCGTCGGCGTCGACGAGGTCGCGCTCCTGCAGCAGCAGGCCGCCCGAGATCGGACGCATCTCCACCGCAGCGCCGGCCACCGGCTCGGTGAGCAGCACCCGGATGTTCTTCTTACGACTGAGCACCTCGACCGCACCCTCGTCGTAGGCCGGGGCCACGATGACCTCGGTGAAGACCTCGGCCACCTGCTCGGCCATGGCCACCGAGACGGCCACGTTGGTGGCGATCACGCCTCCGAAGGCGGAGACGGGGTCGCACTCGTGGGCCTTGCGGTGTGCCTCGGCCACGTCGGCCCCCACCGCGATGCCGCACGGGTTGGCGTGCTTGATGATCGCCACGGCCGGCTCCGCGAAGTCGTACGCCGCCCGGCGGGCCGCGTCGGCGTCCACGTAGTTGTTGTAGGACATCTCCTTGCCGTGCAGCTGCTCGGCCTGCGCGAGCCCGGTGCCGAAGCCGTTGGTGTAGAGCGCCGCACCCTGGTGGGGGTTCTCGCCGTAGCGCAGCACCGCCGCCTTGTCCCACGTGCCGCCCATCCACGCCGGGAAGCCGGTGCCGCCCGAGGTGTCACTCAGCACGTTGCCCATCCACGAGGCCACGGCCACGTCGTAGGTCGCGGTGTGCACGAACGCCTCGGCCGCCAGGGTCCGGCGCTGGGCGAGCGTGAAGCCACCGGCGGCCACGGCCGCGAGGGTCTCGGCGTACCGCTGGGGAGAGGTGAGGACGGCGACCGAGGGGTGGTTCTTGGCCGCGGCCCGGACCATCGAGGGCCCCCCGATGTCGATCTGCTCGACGCACTCGTCGAGCCCTGCCCCCGAGCGGACCGTCTGCGTAAAGGGGTAGAGGTTGGAGACCACGAGGTCGAACGGCTCGACACCGAGGTCGGCGAGCTGCTGCACGTGGGTCTCGAGGCGACGGTCGGCCAGGATGCCGGCGTGCACCATCGGGTGCAGGGTCTTGACCCTGCCGTCGAGGCACTCCGGGAAGCCGGTCAGGTCCTCGACCCGGGTGACGGGCAGCCCCAGCTGCTCGATCAGGGCGGCCGAGCCACCGGTGGACACGAGAGCGACGCCCGCGTCGTGCAGGCCCCGGGCGAGGTCCTCGAGGCCGGTCTTGTCGTAGACGGACACCAGCGCCCGCTTCACGGGCACCTGGTCGGCGGTCTTGCTCACGGTCGGTCGCTCCTCATCTGTGGTGATGAGGGCACCCAGGCGTTCGATGCTCTCGCTGATCCCCTCGTGAGGGGCACTCCCTGGTGGTGGACCCACCTGCGCCAGTCGTGTGGGGTCAGCATAGGAGGGTTTGCTCAGCGCCCGAAACGGACCTGCCGGCCCTCGATCGCGAACCCCTCGCGCGCCATCCTGCCGATGCTGTCGACGAGCAGCGCGCGCTCGGCGACCTTGATCCGCGCGTGCAGCGTCCGGGCCGTGTCGTCCTCGGCCACCGCGACCGCGGCCTGGGCCACGATCGGGCCGGTGTCGACGCCCTGGTCGATCACGAAGAGCGTGCAGCCGGTGATCTTGACGCCGTAGGCGAGGGCGTCAGCAGGTCCGTGCATCCCGGGGAACGCCGGCGAGAGAGCGGGGTGCGTGTTGACGGTCCGCGCGCCCAGCCGCGGTAGGTAGCTGGCCCCGAGCAGCTTCATGAAGCCCGCGAGGACGACCACGTCGGGGTCGCGGGCCGACACGGCCGTCGCCATCGCGGCGTCCCACTCCGCCCGGGACCCGGCGTCCTCGACCCGCACCACGAAGGTCTCGACCCCGGATCGGGCAGCCCGGGCCAGCGCCTCGATGCCGTCGCGGTCTGCGCCTACGGCGACCACCCGAGCACCGTACGACGGGTCCTCGCACGCGTCCAGCAGGGCCTGCAGCGTGCTGCCGGCGCCGGAGGCGAGCACGACCAGCCGGGCGGGAGCAGTGGGCACGGGCGGGAGTCTAGGGTCTGCCTGCTGCTCGGTCGTCGCGAGCGGCTCAGGCGGCGAGCCCGGCCAGCAGGGCCCGTCGGTGGCGCCAGGTCGCGAAGAGCCCGCCGAGCAGGCCGCCGAAGCCGAGGACCGTCGTGGCGTGCAGCGCGGTCTGCAGGGCCATCGGGCCCACGTCGGCCATCCGGCCGGGCCCGACCGCACCCCCGACGAGAGCGGCGAGCAGCCCCAGCAGCAGGCCGGCGAGGACCCCACCGACCGCGCCCCGTAGACCGCCCTCGTCCCACCGCAGGGTGGGGTGATCAACCATGGCCCGGGCCACCGCGACCGCGCCGACCAGCGGGCCGAGGAGCATCAGCCACGGCGCCCACGACGGGGTCGGGCCGCTGTCGGGCAGCGCGGCCAGCAGCGGGAACAGCGGTAGCGAGCCCGTGAACACCGCGGTCGGCGAGACCAGCGTGCCGGCGCCGACCGTGAACCCGGGTCCGAGGAGGTAGCTGCCGGAGAAGACCACGGCGTTGGGCAGCACGAGCACCGTGAGCAGCACCACCAGCGCGGTGGCGCCGGTGCTGGTGCCGAGCTGGGACATCACGTTGGCGGCTGTGCTCGTGTCGACCACGAGACCGATGGCCAGCACCACTGCGGAGACGAGCAAGAAGGAGCTCAGCACGCGGCGGCAGCACGCGGCGGCCACCCGGACCGACCCGGGCAGCAGGTCGAGCCAGACGGCGGCCCGTCCGGCCCCGACGGCGATCGCGGCGCCGCCCAGGACCCCGGTGACCAGCACCGCGCCCACCACCGCCCGGGCCAGGTCGGGACGGGTCGTCGCCGACGTGGCCACCGTGTGGGTGCCGACCAGGGTGAGCAGGTAGCCGACCGCGAAGAGACCGGTCGCGGTGGGGACTGTCCAGTCACGCTCGCCGTCGCCGAGGGCATCGGCGTCAGGCCCGAGCCCGGAGACGGACTCACCGACCCGCAGCCCGAACCGGACGGTGGTCCAGGCACAGGCCAGCGTCATGCCCCACGGCACGAGCGAGACCAGCACGCCCTCGACGTACACGCCCGAGCCGTGGGCCGCGAGCCACCCGAGGGCGCCGACCCGCAGCGCGTCACGCGGGGCGCCGTGAGCACCGGCGTCGGTCAGGAACCAGCCCAGCACCCCGATCGCCAGGCACACCACGAGGGTGCTCGCCGCCGCCGCTGCCCCACCGGCCGTGGCCAGCAGCACCAGCGGGCGCCGGTGCACCAGGTCACGGCGCAGCTCGCTCGCCGACCGCGCGCTGGCGGGCGTGCGACCGGTCTGGCTGCGGCTGGTGTGGGGAAGCAGGGAAGTCATCTCCACGTCATGATGAACCCGTCCTGCACCCCGACCGCGGACGACTCGCCGCAGTCCCACAGGTCACTCGAGCACCGGGCCCCGGCCATCGCGGTCAGGCCCGGGGGCGGCTCGGAGGTCGGGTCGAGGGTTGGGTCGGGGCTGGCTCGGTGCGTATCGTGACCGCGTCATGGTGAGCAGGTACGAACGGGACAGTTTCGAGTTCTTCTATCGCGACGTGCGCGACGAGCTCCTGCTGCAGACCTATGCCCTGACCGGCGACCTGTCCGCCTCGGAGAAGGCGGTGCGCGACGCCCTGGTCGTCGCCTGGCACCACTGGCGCAAGGTGTCCCTGCTCGAGGACGCCGGCAACTGGGTCCGCCCGCTCGCCTGGTCGCGGGCGCAGCGCCGCCACACCGCCCGGTGGTGGCACCGGCAGCGCGACCTCCCGGCCGACGTGCGCGCCACCCTCGAGGCGCTCAACACCCTGACCCTGACCCAGCGCAAGGTGCTGCTCCTCACCACCCTGACCGCACAGCCGCTCCAGAGCATCGCCGGCGAGGTCGGCCTCAGCCAGTCCGCGGTCGAGCGCGAGCTGCAGTCGGCCACCACCCAGTTCTCGATGCAGCGCGACGTGGCCTCGGCCAACGTGAGACCCCTGATCACCGCGATCCGCTCCGAGATCGGCTCCGCCCGCTGGCCCCGCTCCTCGATCCTGCTCCGGGCGGGCACCGCGCGTCGCCGCTCCCACACCACGCTGGGGATCGCCGCGGCCGTCGCCGCCACGGTGGTCGCCGGCTCGCTGGTCACCGACGCCGACGGGGTCAGCCCCGACCTCGCCACCAAGGCGATCGTGGGGACCGCGCCGCAGCCGGCACCGGCAGCGGCCCAGACCCCGTCGAGGGCAGCGACGCCGGCGCCGGAGCCGGCGCCCAGCCTCAACGGGGAGGCGCTGCTCGCGGCCGAGCAGGTCGCGGCCGAGGTGCCCGGCGCCTGGACCGCCGGGGCGACCACCCGCAACACCGAGGGTGACGGCCTCAACATCACCTGTCAGCAGGCCCGGTACGCCGACCCGCAGGGCGTGGGCTCGCTGGTGCGCAGCTTCCGGGCGCCCGTGAAGCCCGAAGCGAAGGCGGCCAAGGGTCGCCAGGCCTCACCCCCGCTCACCCGGACGGCCGTGCAGGCGGTGGAGGCGTCCGCGACCCAGGAGGCGTCGGCGGCGGCGTACGACCTCGAGCGCTCCTGGTACGCCGCCTGCGCGGCCCCGCGCCTCCAGCTGCTCTCGACCCATGAGGTCACCGGCCTGGGTGACGCGGCCACCCTGGTCGTGATGCGCTCCTGGGCCGAGCCGACCGGGACCCTCGTGGTCGGGATCGCCCGCACCGGCGAGCTCACGACGACCGTGGCCACCACGACGCCGGGCGAGGGCGACGCCCCGCTGGCCGAGTCGGCCGCGCTGCTCGGCACCGCGGTCAGCAAGCTCTGCACGGCCCCGGGCGGCGCGACCTGCGTGAGCCGACCCCGGCTCGACGAGGTGCCCGCTGCTCCGCTCGAGGCCGCACCCGCCATGATCGGCGAGCTGGACCTGCCCCCCGTCGGTGAGGTCGCCCGGCCCTGGGCCGGCACCGCGCCCACGAAGGCCGCCACCAACGACGCCGCGACCCGGTGCGACAAGGCCAGCTTCGTCAAGGGCCCGTTCTCGAACGCGCAGACCCGGTCCTTCCTGATCCCCGACGCCACCCGGCTGCCGCCCCAGTTCGGCCTGACCGAGACCGTCGGGTCGCTGCCGACGGACCGGGCCAAGAAGTTCGTGGCCACGATCCGGGAGCGGCTGGCGACGTGCCCCGACCGCGACCTGGGCACCCGGGTCGCCACGGTCGAGGAGCGGGACACCACGCGGGAGTCGATGACCGCGTGGACCGTGCAGGTGGAGATCAAGGAAGACCAGTTCATCGACTACCGGATGGCGATCCTGCGCTCGGGCACCGCGGTGGCCCAGCTCGGCTTCATCGCCGCCCCGGACGCCGACATGACCGACGACTCTTTCACCGCGCTGGTCGACCGGGCGCTCGAACGGCTCGGCAACCAGCCCGGGCCCGCAGCCTGAGCGACACGGGCTGCTGGGCCGGGACGCACAAGAGCCCCCGGCCGGTCAGCCGGGGGCTCTCGCGCAGGTGCGGCGGAGCTCAGAGACCCCGCAGGATCTCGCGCATCAGCTCCGCCGTCTCGGACGGCGTCTTGCCGACCTTGACCCCGACGGCCTCGAGCGCGTCCTTCTTCGCCTGGGCGGTGCCTGAGGATCCGGAGACGATCGCGCCGGCGTGACCCATGGTCTTGCCCTCGGGAGCGGTGAAGCCCGCCACGTAGCCGACGACCGGCTTCGTGACGTGGTCCTTGATGTAGGCCGCGGCCCGCTCCTCGGCGTCACCGCCGATCTCGCCGATCATCACGATGGCCCGGGTGTCCGGGTCCGCCTCGAACGCCGCGAGGGCGTCGATGTGGGTGGTGCCCACGATCGGGTCACCGCCGATACCGATCGCGGTCGAGAAACCGTGGTCACGCAGTTCGAACATCATCTGGTAGGTCAGGGTGCCGGACTTCGAGACCAGACCGACCGGACCGGAGCCCGAGATGGTGGCGGGCGTGATGCCGGCCAGCGCCTCGCCCGGGGTGATGATGCCGGGGCAGTTGGGCCCGATCATCCGGGTCGCGGCGTGGTTGCCGGCGGAGTCCAGGTAGGCCACGACCTCGGCGGTGTCCTGCACGGGCACGCCCTCGGTGATGACCACGAGCAGGCCGATGCCCGCGTCGATGGCCTCCAGGCAGGCGTCCTTGGTGAACGCGGGCGGCACGAAGGCGACCGACACGTCGGCGCCGGTGGCCGCCATGGCCTCCGTCACGGTGCCGAAGACGGGCAGCTCGACGCTGGCGCCGTCCGGGCCGGCGTGGGTGACCGTGGTGCCGGCCTTGCGGGCGTTCACCCCGCCCACCACCTGGGTGCCCGACCTCAGCATCAGGGCGGTGTGCTTGGTGCCCTCACCGCCGGTGATGCCCTGCACGATGACCTTGGAGTCCTTGTTCAGATAGATAGACACAGTCTGTTCTTCCTCGCTCAGGCGTTCGCCAGCTCGGCGGCCTTGTCGGCCGCGCCGTCCATGGTCTCCACGAGGGTCACCAGCGGGTGGTTCCTCGCGCTCAGGATGCGGCGACCCTCCTCGACGTTGTTGCCGTCGAGCCGGACCACGAGGGGCTTGGTCGCCTCCTCACCCAGGATGTCCAGCGCGCCCACGATGCCGTTGGCGACCGCGTCGCACGACGTGATGCCGCCGAAGACGTTCACGAAGACCGCCTTGACCTGCGCGTCGTGCAGGATCACGTCGAGACCGGCGGCCATCACCTCGGCCGAGGCACCGCCGCCGATGTCGAGGAAGTTGGCCGGCTTCACGCCGCCGTGCTTCTCGCCGGCGTACGCCACGACGTCGAGGGTGGACATCACCAGCCCGGCACCGTTGCCGATGATGCCGACCGAGCCGTCGAGCTTGACGTAGTTCAGGCCCTTCTCCTTGGCCTTCAGCTCCAGCGGGTCTGTCTCGTCGGTGATCACGAAAGCGGCGTGGTCCTCGTGACGGAACTCGGCGTTCTCGTCGAGCGATACCTTGCCGTCGAGGGCCTCCAGCCTGTCGCCGGCCAGCCGCGCGAGCGGGTTGACCTCGACCAGGGTGGCGTCCTCGGCCACGAAGACCTGCCACAGCGCCAGCACCGTGGTGACCGCCTGCTCGACCAGTGCCTCGGGGAACGCGGCCTCCGCGACGATCTCGCGGGCCTTGGCCTCGTCGACACCGGTGCCGGGGTCGATGGCGATCTGCTTGACCGCGTCGGGGTTGGTCTTCGCGACCTCCTCGATCTCGACACCACCCTCCACACTGGCGATGCACAGGTAGCGGCGCTTCGACCGGTCGAGCAGGAAGGAGAAGTAGTACTCCTCCTCGATGCTGGCGGCCGGGGCGAGCAGGACCCGGTTCACCGTGAGACCCTTGATCCTCATCCCGAGGATCGCGGTGGCGTGCTCCTCGGCCTCGTCGGGTGTCTTCGCGAGCTTGACCCCGCCGGCCTTGCCGCGCCCGCCGGCCTTGACCTGGGCCTTGACGACGCAGACCCCGAGCTGCTCGGCCGCTGCTCGCGCCTCGGCGGGGGTGGTGGCCACGATCCCGGGAGTGCCGGGTACTCCGTGCTTCGCGAAGAGCTCCTTCGCCTGGTACTCCATCAGGTCCACAGCAACACCTACGTCCTCGTCAGTTCGCGTGGTCGGCGGCGTCCGGGACTCAACTGGCGCCGCTCGACGTCATCTCGCGGCACCTTAGTCCGACGCCCCAGGCCCGGGGAGGGTCGGGCGGTCCGACGTGACGCAGGCCACGCGAGGCGCAGGAATCCGGATTCGCGTCCCGTGGGTGTCCACATCCTGAACGGCGCCGCACGCCGTCACCCATCGTGAGCCGCACCACGACCACGCCCGGCGGCGCCCTCGCCGGCGCCCCGGCCCCGTCGGCCGCAGACGGCGTGGTTGTCGACTCCGGCCCGGTCCGGTGCCGGCCACAGCACCGACCGGTGTGCTGAGGCGGTGAGCGCGGATCCACAGGTCGTCGTCCACCGGATGTACGTGCACCTGTAAGGGTGGGTTATCGTCGGGGCCGCTCGACCAACACACGACGTACCAGGAGTTCTTCTGTGGGTGACGATCGCGAGACACCAGACGGCCCCGGCCGTCGACCCTCGGTGACTCCTGGTGAGAGCGGCCCCTACCCGCTCCGTGTGCAGACAAACCTCTACGCCGCCACCCCGGGCAAGCGGGTGTCGCGCTCCACCGCACATCAGACGGCGGCCGAACGCGCTAACGCGGCCACCAACCCCTACGTGGGACGCCGCGTCGCCCGACGCGCGGTCGACGCGCCGTCGTCCACCGTGGCGGCCCTGCCCCTGATCGCCGCGGCGCCGTCGCTGATCGGCACCCCGCACGGAGTGCTGACCCTGGACCGTCCTGCGGTCCGGCACGGCTCCTCCTGCCCCGCTCCCGGCTCCACCCAGGCGGCCGGGACCGCGCCGGTGGCCCTGAGCCGCACGGCGGGCCGGCCAGACCTGCTCGACACCGGCACGATCAACCAGGTGCTCGCCGGCCTGCAGCCCGTCGACCACAGCACGTCCTTCGCCGACGAGGTCACCGAGGCGATGCCGTTGCTCGTCGTGGCTCCCGGCATTGCGGGCAAGCGCCGCGCGGTGAAGCACGCAGGCCGCCGTGGCCCGCTCTTCCGCGGCCTGCCCTCCGCCTCGCTGCTGCTCGGGATCACCGCCCTCGCCATCTCGGCCGGCGGCGCGCTCACCCTCGGGGGCAGCCCCGACCTGGCCAGCTCGCAGCGCACCGGCGTGACCCAGGCCAGCGCCCTGACCGGGGTCGGTGGCATCGGGTCCGTCGGCACCCAACGCAGCGGCACGCCGATCAGCCGTGACTCCGCCCGCGACTCCCTGGCGCAGGGCGCCGCCGAAGCGGTCGCCGATCCGGTCGAGGAGAAGGCTGCCGCCCGCAGCGGCAGCATCCGTGCCCTGGCCAACCAGGCCGAGGACTTCTCCGCCGTCATCGAGCGCAACCAGTGGCAGCTGCCCATGGACAGCTACCGGTTGACGGCCACCTACGGTCAGTACGGCCTGTGGTCGAGCTACCACACGGGTCTCGACTTTGCCGGGCCGACCGGCACCCCGATCAACGCAGTCGCCAACGGGGTCGTGACCTCCGCCGGCTACGACGGCTCCTACGGCAACAAGACCGTCGTGACCCTCGACGACGGAACCGAGATCTGGTACTGCCACCAGAACTCGTTCGGCGTCAGCGTCGGTGACACCGTGCGCAGCGGCGAGCTGCTCGGCTACGTCGGCTCGACCGGCAACGTGACCGGTCCCCACCTGCACCTCGAGGTCCGCCCCGGTGGCGGCGACCCGGTCGACCCCTACGCCGCGCTGGTCGAGAACGGCATCCAGCCCTAGGACTGGCCTGCCCCGCCTCCGCTCACGCGCCGGCCAGCACCTCAGAGCTTCTCGACCGGTGCGTAACGCAGCAGCAGGCGCCGCACGCCCTCCGAGCCGAAGTCGATGGAGGCCACCGTGCGTTCTCCGCTGCCCTCGACCGCGACCACCGTGCCCAGACCCAGCGAGTCGTGGGAGACCCGGTCACCGGGCACGAGGGACGGCGCCCGACGAGCGGGCTTCGCGCGGGCGGCCGCGTCGGCTCGCAGGGCCGCCGAGGAGAAGTTGCGACGCCCGGCGTCGGTGGGGCTGCCCAGTCGGGTCGAGCCGGACAGGTCGGGCCGGTTCCACTGCGTCTGGGCCGCCTCGGTGCGGCGCCAGTCGACCAGGTCGACCGGCAGCTCGTCGAGGAAGCGGGAGCCCGGGTTGTGCGAGGGCGCACCCCAGGCCGAGCGGACCACGGCCCGGGAGATGAAGAGCCGCTGCTCGGCCCGGGTGACCCCGACGTAGGCGAGGCGGCGCTCCTCCTCGAGCTCGACCTGGTCGCCGAGCGAGCGGGAGTGCGGGAAGACCCCGTCCTCGAGGCCGGTCAGGAAGACCACCGGGAACTCCAGGCCCTTGGCGGTGTGCAGGGTCATCAGGGTGACGACTCCGCCGGCGTCCTGCGGTTGGTCGGGCAGCTGGTCGGTGTCGGCGACGAGCGCGACCCGCTCCAGGAAGTCCTGCAGACCGGGTGCCACCAGGCCCGCATCCACGTCGGAGGGGTCCGCGGACGGCCCGGCCACCGGGTCGTCGGAGAACTCCCGGGCCACGGCGACCAGCTCGGCGAGGTTCTCGACCCGGGTGGCGTCCTGGGGGTCGTCGGAGTCCTCCAGGGAGGCGACGTAGCCGGAACGGGCCAGCACGCTCTCCAGCACCACGTCGGCGCGCTCGCCGGCCTCGACCATGGACTGCAGCTCCTCGACCATGGCCACGAAGCCGCGGATGTTGGTGAGCGAGCGGGTCGCCAGGCCGGGCGCGTCGTGGGCGCGTCGCAACGCCTCCCAGAAGGTGAGCCGGTCCCGCTCGGCCAGGGCCTGCACGCAGGCCACGGCCCGGTCCCCGATGCCGCGCTTGGGCGCGTTGAGGATCCGGCGCAGGGAGACCTGGTCGTCGGGGTTCACCAGCATCCGCAGGTAGGCCAGGGCGTCACGGACCTCGCGGCGTTCGTAGAAGCGGACCCCGCCCACCACCTTGTAGGGCTGGCCGGTGCGGATGAACACCTCCTCGAAGACCCGGGACTGGGCGTTGGTCCGGTAGAAGACGGCCGCGTCGGAGGCCCGGCCCCCCGTGTCGACGTGGGCGTCGATCTCCCCGGAGACGAAGCGGGCCTCGTCGTGCTCGTCGTCGGCGACGTAGCCCACGATGCGCTCCCCGTCGCCGGCGTCGGACCACAGCCGCTTGGGCAGACGCCCCTTGTTGTGCCCGATCACCGAGTTGGCCGCGGTCAGGATGGTCTGGGTGGAGCGGTAGTTCTGCTCCAGCAGGATCGAGGTGGCGTGGGGGAAGTCCTGCTCGAAGTCCATGATGTTGCGGATGTTGGCGCCGCGGAACGCATAGATCGACTGGTCGGCGTCGCCCACCACCATCAGCTCGGCCGGCGGCACCCGCGCCTCGTCCGGGTCGCCGGCATCGCCGGACACCGGTTCCTCGATCCGGTCCGCGCACAGGGCGTGGATCAGGGCGTACTGCGCGTGGTTGGTGTCCTGGTACTCGTCGACGAGCACGTGGCGGAAGCGCCGCCGATAGGTCTCGCGGACCTCACCGAAGGTCTCGAGCAGCCGCACGGTCATCATGATCAGGTCGTCGAAGTCGAGGGCGTTGGCCTCGCCGAGGCGCCGCTGGTAGAGCGCGTACGCCGCGGCGTAGGTCTCCTCCAGCTTGTTGCGGGTGTCCTTGGTCACGTCGTCGGGGTCGCGCAGCTCGTTCTTGTGCGAGGACACCCAGTGCAGCAGCGGGCCGGGCTGGAAGCGCTTGGCGTCGAGGTCGAGGTCGCGGATGACCAGGCCCATCAGGCGCTTCTGGTCGGCGGCGTCGTAGATGGAGAACGTCGACTTGTAGCCGAGCTTGTCGCACTCCTTGCGCAGGATCCGCACGCAGGCCGAGTGGAAGGTCGAGACCCACATGATCCGGGCCCGCTTGCCGACCAGGTCCTCGACCCGTTCCTTCATCTCGGCCGCGGCCTTGTTGGTGAACGTGATGGCCAGGATCGAGCCGGGGTGGGCGCCGCGCTCGGAGATCAGCCAGGCGATCCGGCGGGTCAGCACCCTCGTCTTGCCGGAGCCGGCACCGGCGACGACCAGCAGTGGCGCGCCCTCGTGCACCACCGCGGCACGCTGTGGCTCGTTGAGGCCGGCCAGCAGCTCGTCGCGGGCGGGGCCCCGGCGCGGCGGGCGGGACTCGTCGGGAGCGTCCCCGAGACGCTCGAAACCGGGGATGGTGTGCTGGGATCTCATGCTGGGGCCAGCCTACGACCCGGCACCCCCAGCCGGCGGCCGGCCGGGGGCCGCGCGCTGGTGACGCGCTGTTGTCCAGACCTCTGCGCCGTCACCACGCCGCGGCAGCACTGACAACAGCGCGTTACCTGTCGCGGCGGGCGCGAGCTCACAGCAGGCGACGGTCGGAGGCCCACCGGGTCAGCTCGTGGCGGCTGGAGAGCTGCAGCTTGCGCAGCACGCTGGACATGTGGGTCTCCACGGTCTTGATCGAGATGAACAGTTCCTTGGCCACCTCCTTGTACGCGTAGCCGCGCGCGATCAACCGCATCACCTCCCGCTCCCGGTCGGTGAGCCGGTCGAGGTCCTCGTCCACGGCCGCCACCTGGATCGACCCCGCGAACGCGTCCAGCACGAAGCCGGCCAACCGGGGCGAGAAGACCGCGTCCCCGCCGGCGACCCGGACGATGGCCGAGACCAGCTCGGTGCCGGTGATGGTCTTCGTGACGTAGCCCCGGGCCCCGCCCCGGATGGTGCCGATGACGTCCTCGGCTGCGTCGCTCACGCTCAGGGCCAGGTACGCCGGACGGGGCGCGCCCGGGCCGCCGGCGCGCGCGCCCCTGCGCATCACCTCCACGCCCCCGCCGCCGGGCAGGTGCACGTCGAGCAGGACCACGTCGGGCCGGTGCGCGCCCACCGCAGCCACCGCCTCATCGACGTCGGCGGCCTCCGCCACGACCTCGACCGCGCCGGCACCCACCGAGCCGAGCTCCGCGCGGACCCCGGAGCGGAACATCGCGTGGTCGTCGACCACCAGCACCCTCACGGGTCCGGTTGGCGAGGCCTGGGTGGGTGGGCGCTGGTCGCTCATCGTTGCTCCTCCTGGGGAACCGGCAGGCTCAGCCGGACCTCGGTGCCCTCACCGGGCGCGGACCGGATCTCGGCGGTCCCGCCGTGCCGGGTCATCCGGTCGCGGATGCTGTGACGGACGCCGTAGCGGTCCTCGGGCAGGTCCTCAGGGTCGAAGCCACGGCCACGGTCGCGCACGAAGACCTCGACGCACGTGCCGCTCACCTCGACGTACACGTCGATGCTGGCGGTGCCCGCGTGCCGGGCCGCGTTGGTCATCGCCTCGCCGGTCGCGGCCACCACCGGGCGCAGCTCGTCGACCAGCGGCGCGTCCCCGACGGTGTCCAGGTCGACGCTGACGCCGTGGTCGTCCTCGACGTGGGCGGCGGCGGTGCGCAGGGCCGAGGCGACGGTGGCGTCGCCGGTGGCCTCCGCGGCGTACAGCCAGGACCGCAGGTCGCGCTCCTGCGAGCGCGCCAGCCGGGTCACGGTCGAGAAGTCGCCGGCGTTCTTCTGGATCAGGGCCAGGGTCTGCAGCACCGAGTCGTGCAGGTGCGCGGCCACGTCAGCGCGCTCCTGGGTCCGGACCCGCTCGGCCCGCTCGGCGGTCAGGTCGGAGATCAGCCGGAACACCCACGGTCCGACGACCACGAAAATGCCGGCCATCCCGATCAGTCCGGCCAGGGTGAGGTCGCGGGCCAGCCCGAGGGACCCGCTGCGCAGCGAGAGCAGCAGGAAGGCGCTGCCGACCAGCACCACCCCGGCGGCGACCCGGCCGTAGGAGGCCCAGCCGCCGTCACCGAAGACCACCCGGAGCGGGTCGAGCCGGCCGGTCGTGTCGAGCCAGCGCTCACGCTGGGCCACGTCGGCCTGGCGCCAGAGCAGGGCGACCCCGACCAGCCCGATGGCCAGGGGCCAGAAGACCGCGCCCTCGCCGAGCACGGCCTCGACGACCAGCACGGCCCCGAAGGCCAGGGCCGCGAGCGCGACCGCCGGCCCGGCGTCGGAGAGCCGCCGCACCCGGCCCGGGCGGCGCCCACCACGGGTCGCGCTCTCGGCGCCGGGGGTCCCGGTCTCGAAGCGGTCCTGGCCGGGCAGCATCAGCCACAGCCCGGCGTACATCGCCAGGCCGAGGCCGCTCAGCGCCGCCGTCATCACGAACGCCGCCCGCACCAGCGTCACCGAGACGCCCAGGTGACGGGCGAGCCCACCGGCGACGCCCCCCAGCATCGGCGATTCGGTGTCGCGAGTAGCGCGCCGCACGCCACGATGCTCGGGCGGCAGCGGGGTGTACGCCGTCGGTCCCGGGCTGGTCATGGCGCCATCGTCACACGCGCGCGGGGGCCGCACCATGAGGTGACCCCCGGCTCGACCCCTGGCCCGACCCCTGGCCTACCGGGCGACCCCGACGCGGAAACCAGGGATCCACCCGATGGTGCCGCGGACCTCGACGGCCCAGGCTGGAGCCATGACCACCACACCCACCCCCCCGCCCCCCGAGGGCCCGACCGACCCGGTCCCGGGAGACACCCGCACCGAGGACGGTCCCCGCGTGGACCGCGACGCCGTCCGCGACCTCTCACGGCTGCGCCGCACCGTCGGAACCGAACGCAACATCGCCGGCGTCGCCGGCGGCCTCGGTCGCCATCTCGACGTCGACCCCGTCATCCTGCGGGTCGCCTTCGTGGTGCTCGCCTTCTTCCGCGGGGCCGGCCTGCTGCTGTACGGCGCCTGCTGGGTGCTGCTGCCCGACGACCGGTCGACCTCGCCCCCGCTCGGGCTCGACGACCGCAGTCGCAGCGTCGCCCTGGTGATCGCCGGTGCCGTGGCCGCCCTGGCCCTGCTCGGCACCTCGCTGGGCGACGGCCCCGTGCCCGTGCCGGTGGTGGTGCTGGCCGCGATCGTCCTGCTGGTGTTCGTGCAGGTCGACAAGCGCCGTGGCGGCCGCGCCGCCGCTGTGGTGCCGGCCTCGGCCGACGTCGGGGGCTCCGCAGCACCCTCCGCGGCACCCTCCGCAGCACCCTCCGCGCCACCCTGGGCCGGGACCGGCCCAGCACCGGTGTGGGCACCGGCCCCCGTGCGGGTCTCGGAGCGCAAGCGCGGCCCGATCCTCTTCTGGTTCACCCTGGCCCTGTGCGCCCTCGGCGTCGGCGTGCTCGGGACGCTCGAGCTGGCCGGCGCGGCGATCCCGGGCTCCGCCTACCCGGCCCTGGTGGTCGGCGGGTGCGGCGCGATGCTGGTGCTCGGCGCCTTCTGGGGCCGAGCCGGCGGGCTGATCCTGGTCGGCCTGGTCTCGACCGTCGCCCTCGCCGGGGCGGTGGCCGCCCAGGAGATCGACGGGCAGCAGCTCTCCGAGATCCCCACCACGGCGGCCGGGGTCCGCTCGTCGTACTCCCTGGACGCCGGTGAGCTCGTCCTCGACCTGACTCAGGTGGCCGATCCTGCCGGCCTCGACGGGCGCACCATCGTGCTCTCCGGCTCCATCGGGCGGATCGAGGTGCGCGTGCCCGAGGGCCTGGGCGTCGACGCCCGCGGGCAGGTGGACGGCCCGGGCAGCGTCATCGTCTTCGACAACGAGTCCGAGGGCATCAACATCACGTCCTCGGACGTGCGTGAGCTCAGCGCCACCACCCAGCTGCGGATCGAGGCCGACCTCGGCGTCGGCGAGATCGAGATCCGCGACGACGACGGAGGGACGAACCGATGAGCACCATCCCCACGACGCCGGCGCACGACGACACCACCGCCGCCCGCTCCGGGCGGCACCCGGTCCACGTGGCTCACCTCGTGATGGGCCTGGCGTTCCTGTGCTTCACCGCCAGCTGGGCGCTGGTCCAGGGTGACGTCGTCACCGGACGCGACATCCGCTGGCTGCTGCCGGTGCCGTGGCTGGTCGCCGGCGCCGCCGGTCTGGCCGCCACGGCTGTCGGCAGCCTGCGCCGGCGCCCCGAGGACCCAGCCACCACCCCCGACGCCTACGACCCTGCTGAGGAGCTCCGATGACCACGCCCACCACCCCCCAGCCCACCTACCGCCGGCTCTCCCGCGGTGACGACCGCTGGGTCGGCGGGGTCTGCAGCGGGGTCGCGGACTACCTCGGCGTCGACGTCACCCTGGTCCGGCTGCTGACCGTCGTCGGCACGATCCTCGGGTTCGGGTGCCTGGCGCTGGTCTACCTGGTCGCCTGGGTGCTCGTGCCGAGCCGGCAGCTGGGCTGGCCGCAGGGCTAGCTGGCCCGTCCGCGCCGGAGGTCCGGGCGCCCGTCGCGGGCCGCGACCGCGAGGTCGGGGAAGTCGGAGAACACGCCGTCGACCCCGGCCTCGAGGTGCGCCCAGGTCTCACCGACCAGGTCGCCGTGGGCGTGCGGGTCGGTGCCGTGCCGGAAGTTCGTGGGCAGGAACTGGTTCTCGGCACGCAGCGTCCACACGTGCACCAGCAGCGAGGCCGTGTGCGCGTCGCGCACCAGCGACGACGGTGTGCCGACGGCCCCGGTCACCCGGTCCCGCGGCAGCACCAGGTCCTTGGCCACGCCCAGGCCGGTCGCGTACGTCGCGATCTCGGCCAGCGCCGCCGGCGCCAGCAGGTCGGCGTACGTCGTGTGCTCGCCGCGCGCGACCAGGTCGGCCGGGGCTCCCTCGTGGTCGATCAGCTGTACCAGCGGCAGCGGGGTCAACTGGGCGAGCGCACGCAGGTTGCTGGTCTCGAAGGACTGCAGGAACACCGGCGCCCCACGGTGGTCCATCCGGTGGCGGCGCAACGCGGCCAGCAGCGGGTTCTCGAGGCCGAGACCGAGACCCGCGAAGTAGGACGGGTACTTGGTCTCGGGGTAGACGCCGATCTCGCGACCCGTGCGTCGCGACGCCTCGCGGGCCAAGGTCAGGATCTCCTCGAAGGTCGGCACCTCGAAGCGACCGTCGTGCACGGTGTTGCCCGGCCGGGCCAGCGGAAGCCGCTCGACGGCGCGCAGCGTCTTCAGCTCCGCGAGCGTGAAGTCCTCGGTGAACCAGCCGGTCGTCTCGACGCCGTCGACCACCTTGGTGGCTCGGCGCGAGGCGAACCCGGGCTGCCGGGCGACGTCGGTGGTGCCGCCGATCTCGTTCTCGTGCCGGGCCACCAGCACGCCGTCCCGGGTCGAGACCAGGTCGGGCTCGATGTACTCGGCGCCCATGGCAATCGCGAGGGAGTACGACGCCAGGGTGTGCTCGGGGCGGTGCCCGGAGGCACCCCGGTGGGCGACCACTACCGCGGTCCGGCGGTGTCTCGGACCGGAGCGTGGGGCGGCGAGACGGGTGAGAACCCTCGGAGCAGCCGAGGGCTGCATCGTCGTCATATGACGAGCAAACCCACTGACCGTGACCGGGGGACGGGGCCCGGGTGAATGACACGTGACAGGCGGCTTGCGATCGCACGTCGGTTGCGGGGGCTGGATCAGGTGCGGGCGGCGGTGTCGAGCCGGGCGAGACCCTTCTCGAAGTCCTTGCCGATGAGCTTGTCGATGGGCAGCACCCGACCGACGACCCCCATCAGGCCGGAGCGTTCGCCGCGCATCGTCCAGGTCACGGTGGTGCCACCGGAGGGAGTCGGGTCGAGCACGAAGCTCGTCTCGTTGGTGGCCTTGAAGGGCTTGAGGAAGCTCAGCGTCAGGTCGATCCTCGCGGGATCGGCCCGGAGGATTTCCATCGACCCGGCCCCGGCTTTGCGGTTGCCGGACCAGGCGTACTGCGCGCCGACCCCGCGGTCGGCGCCGCTGTAGGTGCGCACGAGACCAGGGTCGAGCCCCTCCCAGGGCGACCAGGCCTGCCACTGGTGCAGGTCCGCGACGAGGTCGTGGACGCGGGCCGGGTCGGCCTCGATGACAGCTCGACGCGACACTTCGAAGGTGCTCATGACGGCATTCTGCCCCTCGTCGCACCCGAGGGGATGAGACCTATGCTCTCGGGGTGACTGTGCCCCGTGCCCCGGGCCTGCCCCCGGTGTGGCTGGTGCTGATCGGCATCGTGTGCGTGCAGCTCGGCGCGGGTTTCGCGAAGAACCTCTTCGACGACGCCGCCCCGGTCACCGTGGTGTGGCTGCGGCTGACCGCGAGCGCCCTGGTGCTGCTGGTCGTGGTGCGTCCGGTGCTCGTCGGCCACAGCCGCACGGACTGGGCCGTGATGGCCGGGTACGGCGTCAGCCTGGTCACCATGAACTGGGCGATCTACGAGTCCTTCGCGCGGCTCCCGCTGGGGGTGGCCGTCACCATCGAGTTCGTGGGTCCGCTGAGCATCGCCCTGCTGGGCTCCCGACGCCTGCGTGACCTGGTGTGGGCCGGGCTGGCCGCCACCGGCGTCGTCCTGCTCGGAGCCACCCCTGGTGACCTCGACCTGGTCGGTGTGCTGCTCGCCCTGCTCGCCGGCGCCGCGTGGGCGGCGTACATCCTGCTCAGCGCGCAGACCGGACGCCGCTGGAGCGGGCTCAGCGGCCTGGCCACCGCCAGCGTGGTGGCGGCGCTCCTCGTCACCCCGATCGTGCTCTCGCGCCACGCCGGGGAGATCACCCAGCCGCAGGTGGTCGTGATCGGCGCCCTGGTGGGCCTGCTCAGCTCGGTGATCCCCTACACCTGCGAGCTGGTCGCCCTGCGCTCCCTGAGCACGTCGGTCTTCGGGATCCTGATGAGCCTGGAGCCCGCCGCAGCAGCGCTGGCCGGCCTCGTGGTGGTGCGCGAGGTGCTCTCACCGGTGCAGGTCGTCGCCATGGCCTGCGTGGTGCTGGCCAGCATCGGGGCGACCCGCTCGGGGGCCTCGGTGGTCGAGTTCACACAGCAGTCATCTGACGGTGACCTCGACGAGCCAGTTGCCCGTTAACGTCGTAGGAAGGCCCGCCAACACACCCCCGACCCCGGAGTCCTGATGTCCCGTCTTCTCCTCCCACCCGGCCTCCAGGCGGTCTCGGCCGTGGCCGGGCGGCTGCGTGCGTGGCCGGTGCGCTCGCAGCAGGCGGCTCGACGCAACGCGATGGTGGCCTGCACCGCGGCCGCCGCGCGGCGCGCCGAGCGCGAGGACGTCGAGGAGTTCCTGACCTTGCTGGCCACCGCCCGCCGCGACGCGGCCCGGGCGGCCCACGGCTGAACCGGCCGCGCAGCAGCACCCGGGTTCGTGCTGGTCCGCTCAGGCATGATCGACCTATGCTGACCTCCGCAGCCCGCCACGCCACGGCCCCGGTGTCGCGGCGGGGCATCACGGGGCCCAACCGCCTGCGTCGCCGCGACGTACGACGTGCCGGCCGGGGCCCGCGATCTGGCGTCGGCCGCTGCCCGCACCGACGGTGCGACCTATGACGAGCTCCGCGGCACTCACGTCTCGCGATACAGCAGCCCGACCGGGTGCACCGACTGCTGCTCGACCTCCTGGGACGCGTCGGATGACCCGGGTGCGGCACCGGGGCCGCGGCGTGCTCGCGGGCAGTCTCGCCGGCGCCCTGCTCGCCCTCACCGGCTGCGGAAGCGCGAGCACCGGGGCCACCCCCAGTGCCCCTGTCGTCACCCTGACCCCGCCGGCCTCCCCGAGCAGCGACGCCCAGACCTCCAGTCCCGGCCCGGCCGACGGCACGTCCCCGAGGGCCCCCCGGTCCCCACGGGTTGTCGACACCGTCGCCACCGGCCTCACCGCCGCGTGGGGCATGGACTTCCTGCCCGACGGTGACGCCGTCGTCACCGAGCGCGACTCCGAGCGGGTGCTGCGCATCAGCGGCCCGGACCGTCGCGTCCGCGAGGTCGGGACCATCGCGCTGGCCGCGCCCAGCGGCGAGGGTGGCCTGCTCGGGGTCGCGGTGTCCCCCGACTTCGCTCAGGACTCCCTGCTGTACTTCTACGCCACCACCGACGACGACAACCGCGTGGTCCGGGCCACGCTGACCCGTGCCGGTCTCGGCCCGGTCGAGGACGTCCTCACCGGCATCCCCCGGGGCGAGATCCACGACGGTGGTCGCCTGGAGTTCGGCCCCGACGGCTACCTCTACGTCTCCACCGGTGAGGCCGGTGAGGCCGGTGAGCCGGAGCGGGCCTCCGACACCGACGACCTCGGCGGCAAGGTCCTGCGGATCACGACGTCCGGTGAGCCCGCCCCGGGCAACCCGTTCGGCAACGCCGTGTACAGCTACGGACACCGCAACGTGCAGGGCCTGGCCTTCGACGACGGTGGCCGGCTGTGGGCCTCGGAGTTCGGGCAGAACACCTTCGACGAGCTCAACCGCATCGACGTCGGCGCCGACTACGGCTGGCCGGAGGTCGAGGGAGCGGGCGGCACCGGGAGGGGCTACGTCGACCCGCAGGCCACCTGGTCGACCGACGTCGCCTCCCCCTCCGGCCTTGCCCACGTCGACGGATCGCTGTGGATGGCGGCGCTGCGCGGCTCGCGGCTATGGCGGATCCCGGTCGAGGGCGCCGGCGATCCCGAGGGCTTCTTCGTGGGCGCCTACGGCCGGATGCGCACGGTCGCCGTGGCCCCCGACGGCACCCTGTGGGTCCTCACCAGCAACACCGACGGGCGGGGTGAGCCGCGCGACGACGACGACCGGATCCTGGTCGTCAAACCCTGAGCTCAGTTCTCCTGGATCTTCGCGTAGGCGTCGATCGGGCCGAAGGTGCCTCGACGCGAGAGCATCAGCGGCGCGTTGACCGGCGGCGCGTCGTACAGGCCGTCGATCCAGCGGTTGTAGGTGTTGAGGACCTTGGTGCCCCGGAGCCGGAGCACGGCCTCGTCGCTGGCCAGCACCGCAGGGGACCAGTTGGCCGACCCGTTGATGGTCACCGCGGCCTGCCGGCGCTGGTAGGTGCCCTTGATCGTGAGCACCTTGGAGTGCAGGTAGCGGTCGTAGACGCCGTCGCCGTCGAAGTCCTGCACGATCTGCTGCAGGGGCACCGGCGCGGGGCCGAGGCGACGCAGCACGCGCAGGGCCTCGTTGCCCATCACGGCGTACACGATGCGGACGTCGCAGCCCTGGTTGGCCAGGTCGCGGATCTTCTGGGCAATCGCGACCCCACGCTCGCCGTACCACGACGTCATCGCGACCCGGATCTTGGTGATCCGCGACCCGGTGGCGTTGACGCACCGCACCCGGTCGAGCTCACGGACGATCGGGTCCTTGACGGAGTGCACCCCGGTGTAGGGGTAGAACATCGCGGTCAGCGAGCCGTCCTTGGTCAGCGTGTAGCCCTGGGCCACCGGCTGGTCCTGCCACATCTGGGAGAAGATGCGGCGGAATGACCGGTAGACCGCAGGCTTGCGCTTGAGCACGAAGGCGTCGTTCCATTGGCTGCTGGCGGCCAGGTCGGTCACGTTCGCGCTGGTGTTGATGACGACCTTGCGGGACGCACCGAGCCGGCTGAAGAGCAGGAACTTGGCGTGCGGGATGCCCTGCACACCACGGCACGAGCTCACGCAGAGCCGTACGCCGGAGCGGAGCCGGCCGGGCCGGGCCCGGTTCTCGCGCCCACTGAGTGCCGCGGTGAGCTGGTCGATGCCGAGGTTGGGATTCTCCGCGTTGGCGTTGCCGACGTCCATGATCACGCGGACGCCGACCCCGCGGCGGTGGGCCCGGACCAGCGACTCCACGACGTCGTTGCTACGGATGTTCCAGCTGGCCACCCGGATCTGCGAGCGGCGCGGAGCCGCGTCGATGGAGCGGATCACCATCGCGATGATGGTGCGGCGCTCGGCCTGGACGCCGAGCGGGTTGCTGGTCGTCACCCCGCTCGGCGGCGAGTACGCCGCCGCGGAGCCGGCACCCACGCCGGTCAGGAGCCCCGCCAGCAGCGCGAGCAGGATCGTGGCGAACAGGGCGCGGGGCAGGCGAGCAGTCATGAGGACTGGAAACTAACAGTCCCAACAGCCACTCGCGTGCTCCCGCGCCACACCAGTCACCTGGCCGGGACCGACCTAGACCAGTCGCGTCGCGGCCGTGCTCAGTCGACCTGGATCCTGGCGTACGGGTCCGCGGAGCCGTTATCGGCCGGGGCACCGACCGCTCGGCGGTCCAGGATCTGCGACCGGGAGCCAGGCGGGTTCTTCGGCGGGTGAGCGAAGAGCCGCTCGATCCAGCGACGGTAGCGGCGCAGGGTGCCACGGTCGTCGATACGCAGCACGGCCTCGTCGGAGATCAGCGACAGCGGCGTCCAGTTGGCCGAGCCGTTGATGGTGACGGTGGCCGAGCGCTCGTCGCCGTAGCGGCCCTGGATGGTCAGCACCTTGGTGTGCAGGTAGCGGTCGTAGACGCCGTCGCGATCGAAGTCCTGCACGATGTGGCGCAGCGCGACGCGCCCCCTGCCGCCACGACGCAGGTCGCGCAGGATCTGATTGCCCATCACGGCGTAGACGACCCGGATGTCGCAGCCCTGACGGGACAGCTCGCGGATCCGCTTGCCGATCGCGATGCCACGCCCGCCGTGCCACGAGGTCATCGCGATCCGCATCGTGGTGCGGCCCCCAGGGGTGTTCTGGGCGCCGCGGCACCGCACCTGCTCGAGCTCGCGCAGGATCGGGTCCTGCTCGGTGCCCGCGCCCCGGAAGGGGTAGAACTCGGCGACCGTGGCGCCGGAGCGCACCTGGAGGTAGGGCTGGTCGACCGGCTGGTCGGCGTACATCTGGTCGAAGACGCTCACGAACGCGTCGTAGACGACCTGGTCGCCGACCAGGGTGTAGGCGTCGTTCCACTGCGCGGTGGCCGACAGGTCGGTGGCGTTGGCACTGGTGTTGACGACCACGCGCTGCGCCTTGCCGCTCTGGCTGAAGAGGAAGAACTTGCTGTGCCCGAAGCCGTTGTTGCCCCGGCAGGAGGCCTTGCACTTGCGCAGCCCGCTGCGCAGGAAGCCGGGCCGCTTCCTGTTGCCAGCACGCTTGAGCTCCTGCTGCAGCCGGTTGACCTCCCGGTTGGGGTTCAGCGCGTAGGCGTTCTTCTTGTCCATGACCACCCGGACGCCGACACCGCGCCGGTGCGCGCGCACCAAGGCGTCGACGACCGCCCCGCCGCGGATGTTCCAGCTCGCGAACCGGATCGCCGAGCCGCGCGGCGCGCTATCGACGCTCTTGAGCACGTGGTCGAGGATCCGGTGCTGGGCCGGCTTCGTGCCCAGCGGGTTGTTGAAGGTCACCCCCGGGTCGGGTGTGTAGCGGGCCGCCTCGGCGACCGGAGCCGCGACCAGCAGCCCGGAGGCGACCAGGGCGAGGAGGGTCAGCAGGGTGACCAGGGCCATCAGGGGCGGAGTGGGGCGCGCGCGGGCGAGGACGGGAGCGGGGGTGCGGGGCGACATCGCGGTCACCTTAACCACGCCGACACGCCTGGAACCAAACGTCCCGCGCCCTCTCAGCGGCTTCTCAACCAAGCCTCATCGGGCGCTCAGGACAGGGCCGGAGCAGTCTGGTCCAGCAGGGATCAGTGGACCTGGATCCTGGCCCCATCGACCACGCGGAGGTCCAGGATCCGTGGTCCGGCGCCGCGGTTCCTGGGCGGGCTGGCGAAGAGTCGCTCGATCCACCTGGTGTAGCTGCGCAGGGTGCCGCGGTCAAAGAGCCGCAGCACGACCTCGTCGGAGATCAGCGACAGTGGTGTCCAGTTGGCCGAGCCGTTCAGGGTGACGGTGGCGGACCGCACCCCACCCTGGCGGCCCTGGATGGTGAGGACCTTGCCGTGCAGGTAGCGGTCGTAGCCGCGGGCGGGGCCGATGTTCTGCACGATGCGACGCACCGGGACCACGCCCCTGCCGCGGCGACGCAGGTCGCCCAGCACCCTGTCACCCGCCACGGCGTAGACCCCCCGCACGTCACACCCCTGACGAGAGAGCTCTCGGAGTCGCTGTCCGATCGCGATCCCGCGATCGCCGTGCCACGACGTCACCGCGAACCGCACTTCGGTGCGTCAGTCCCGGGTGTTCTGAGCGCCCCGGCACTGCACCTGCGCGACCTCGCGCAGGATCGGGTCCCGCTCGACGCCGGCCCGCGGAGGGGGTGGAACGCCATGGTCGTGGCCCCGGACCCGGCCTGCAGGTCGGGCTGCGCGACCGGCTGGTCGGCGAACATCTCATCGAAGACGGTCGCGAACGTGTCGTAGATCTCCTGGTCGCCGACCAGGGTGAAGGCGTCGTTCCACGGCGCCGTGGCCGCCTGGACGGTGGCGTTCGCGCTGGTGCTGATGACCACCCACTGGGTCTCGCCGCTCTGGCTGAAGAGGAAGAACTTGCTGTGCACGAAGCCACCGTTCCTGCCTCGACAGGACGCCTTGCACTTGGTGAGCCCGCTGCGCAGGGACTCCGGGCGATCCGGTTTGCCCGAGCGCCTGAGCTCGCGCTGCAGCCGGTCGACCTGCCGATTGGGGTTCCGGCGTAGGCGTTCCTCTTGTCCAGCACCACCCGGACCGCGACACCACGTCGATGGGCCCGGACCAGGGCGTCGACCAGGGTCCGCGCGCGGATCTCCCAGCTCGACGTCCGGATCGTCGAGCCGGACGGTGCGCTCTCGACGCTCTTGACCACGTGGTCGGAGATCCGGCGCTCCACCGGCGTCGTACCCACGGGTCGTTGAAGGTGACCCCCGGCACGGGGGTCTAGCCGGCCGCCTCGGCGGCCGCGCCGCTCACCAGCAGTCCGGAGGAGAACGGAGGAGAACAGAGCGGGCAGAGTGAGAAGCGTGACCAAGGGCGCTGCAGGTCGCGCCTGGGCCGGGCGGCACCGAGGTGTGGTGAAGACACCGAAAATCCAACCATCCGCGCGACCCGGGTGGCCGATTCCGCCACCCACTCTCACCGAACTCTCATCCGAGTGTCATCCGTCACCCGGCGCAGAGCCGGGTGCCACGCTCAGTTCAGCTTCTCCAGGATCAGCTCGCGGACCCGTCCGGCGTCGGCCTGGCCCCGCATCTCCTTCATCACGGCGCCGATCAGGGCACCGGCCGCCGCCACCTTGCCGTCGCGGATCTTGTCGGCCACGGCGGGGTTGGCGGCGATGGCGGCGTCCACCGCGGCACCGAGCGCGCCCTCGTCGGAGACGATGGCCAGGCCCCGGGCGGCGATGATCTCCTCGGGCGTGCCCTCACCGGCGAGCAGGCCGTCGAAGACCTGGCGGGCCAGCTTGTCGTTGATGGACCCGGAGTCGACAAGGGCCTGCACGGCGGCCACGTCGAGAGGACTCACGCCCAGCTCGGCGATCTCGACGCCGGTGTCGTTGGCCCGGCGGGCCATCTCGCCCAGCCACCACTTGCGGGCGGCCTGCGGGGCGGCCCCGGCCGCGACGGTGTCCTCGACTAGACCGAAGGCCCCGGCCCCGACGGTGTCGCGCATCTCGAGGTCGGTGAAGCCCCAGTCCTGCTGCAACCGGGCCCGCTTCAGAGTCGGGTTCTCGGGCAGCGTGCCACGCAGCTCCTCGACCCACTCCCGCGACGGCGCCACCGGCACCAGGTCGGGCTCGGGGAAGTAGCGGTAGTCGTCGGCGTCGGACTTCTCGCGCCCGCTGGTCGTCACCCCGGTGTCCTCGTGCCAGTGCCGGGTCTCCTGCAAGATCGAGTCACCCGCGTCGAGCACGCCCGCGTGCCGCTGCATCTCGTAGCGGACCGCGCGCTCGACCGAGCGCAGCGAGTTCACATTCTTGGGCTCGGTCCGGGGGCCGAGCGTGCCGGCGCCCCGGGGCGAGAGCGACAGGTTGACGTCGGCCCGGATCGAGCCCTGGTCCATCCGGGCATCCGAGACCCCGAGAGCCACGATCAGGTCCCGCAGCTGCGAGACGTAGGCCTTGGCGACCAGCGGGGCCCTCTCCCCCATCCCCGTGATCGGCTTCGTGACGATCTCGATCAGGGGGATCCCCGCCCGGTTGTAGTCGACCAGCGAGTGGTCGGCGCCCTGGATGCGGCCGGTCGCGCCGCCCACGTGCAACGACTTCCCGGTGTCCTCCTCCATGTGCGCACGCTCGATCTCGACCCGGACGGTCTCGTCGGCGCCGTCCTCACCGGGCACCGTGACCTGCATGAACCCCTCGAAGCAGATCGGCTCGTCGTACTGGGAGGTCTGGAAGTTCTTCGGCATGTCGGGGTAGAAGTAGTTCTTGCGCGCGAAGCGGCACCACTCGGCGATGTCGCAGTTCAGGGCCAGGCCGATCCGGATCGCCGACTCCACGGCCTTGCGGTTGACCACCGGCAGCGCGCCCGGCAGGCCCAGACAGGTGGGGCAGACCTGGGTGTTGGGCTCGGCGCCGAACTCCGTGGGGCAGCCGCAGAACATCTTGGAACGCGTGTTCAGCTCGACGTGCACCTCGAGGCCGAGGGCCGGGTCGTAGGAGGCCAGGACGTCGTCCCAGGCGATGAGGTGCTGGGTGGTGCTCATGCGGACGCTCCCGTGGTGTTCCGGCTCGCGGCGGTCAGGGACGGGGCCTGGTCCAGCAGCGGACCACCCCACTTCTCGCGCAGGGCCGCCTCGAGCGCCGCACCCACGCGGTAGCAGCGGTCGTCGGCCAGCGCCGGCGCGAGGACCTGGAAGCCGGCCGGCAGACCGTCCTCGTCGGCCAGGCCGCTGGGCACCGAGATGCCGGGCACGCCCGCGAGGTTGGCGGGGATGGTCGCGAGGTCGTTGAGGTACATCTCGATCGGGTCGTCGAGCTTCTCGCCCAGCTTGAACGCCGTGGTGGGCGCGGTCGGCGACACCAGCACGTCGGCCACGCCGAAGGCCTGCTCGAAGTCGCGCGCGATCAGGGTGCGGACCTTCTGGGCCTGGCCGTAGTAGGCGTCGTAGTAGCCGCTGGACAGGGCGTAGGTGCCCAGGATGATCCGACGCTTCACCTCGTCGCCGAAGCCGGCGTCGCGGGAGGCGCGCATCACGTCCTCGGCGCTGGGGTCCTCGACGTGCTCGGGCAGCACCCGCAGCCCGTAGCGCATGGCGTCGAACTTCGCGAGGTTGCTGGAGGCCTCGCTCGGCATGATCAGGTAGTAGGCGGCCAGGGCGTGCACGAAGTGCGGGCAGGAGACCTCGACCACCTCGGCTCCGGCGGCGACCAGCAGGTCGAGGGCCTCGGTGAAGCGGACCAGCACGCCGTCCTGGTAGCCCTTGCCGCCGAGCTCCTTGACCACCCCGATGCGCACGCCGGCCAGGGCGCCGGACGCGCCGCGCCGGGCGGCGGCGACCAGACCGGGCAGCGGCTGGTCGACCGAGGTGGAGTCACGCGGGTCGTGCCCGCCGATCAGCTCGTGCAGCAGCGCCGCGTCCAGGACGGTGCGGGTGACCGGGCCGACCTGGTCCAGGGAGCTGGCCATCGCGACCAGCCCGTAGCGCGACACCCCGCCGTAGGTTGGCTTGACCCCGACCGTGCCGGTGACGGCGCCGGGCTGGCGGATCGAGCCGCCCGTGTCGGTGCCCAGCGCCAGCGGGGCCTCGAACGCGGCCACGGCCGCAGCCGAGCCACCCCCGGAGCCGCCGGGGATCCGGTCGAGGTCCCAGGGGTTGTGGGTGGGCCCGTAGGCGGAGTGCTCCGTGGACGAACCCATCGCGAACTCGTCCATGTTGGTCTTGCCCAGGATCGGCAGGCCGGCGGCCTTGAGGCGCGCGACCACCGTGGCGTCGTACGGCGGCAACCAGCCCCGCAGGATCGCCGAACCGCACGTGGTGGGCAGGCCCTCGGTGGCCAGCACGTCCTTGACCGCGATCGGCACGCCGTCCAGGGCGTGTGCGGGTGAGCCGGCCGCACGGCGGGCGTCCGAGGCGGCGGCCTCGGCGAGGGCGCCCTCGGCGTCGACGTGCAGGAAGGCGTGTACGGCGCCGTCCACCTCGGCGATCCGCTCCAGGCAGGCCCCGGTGAGCTCCACCGACGTGGTCTCGCCCGCGGCCAGCGCGGCGGACAGGTCCGCCGCGGACTGCGTGAGGATCGTGTTCACTGCTCGTCCCCCAGGATCCGCGGCACGGAGAAGCGCTGTTGCTCGCTGGCCGGCGCCCCGGACAGGGCCTGCTCGGCACTCAGACCCGGCGTGACGACGTCCTCGCGGAAGACGTTGGTCAGCGGCAGCGCGTGAGAGGTGGGAGGCACGTCGTCACCGGCGACGGCGCTCAGCGACGCGACGGACTCGAGGATCACGGAGAGCTGGGGGGCGAGGTGTGCCAGCTCGACCTCGTCGAGGTCGATCCGGGCCAGTGTGGCCAGGTGGGCGACCTCGTCACGGGTTATCTCGGGCATGGGCCAACCCTAGTGGCGCGCCGGGGACGACGAGAGCCGGCCACCCGCGCGCTGCGGGGACCGGCTCGTCGTACGGCGTGCGGGGCGGGTGCCCCGGTGGGTCAGGGCACGATCAGACCGGCACCCTGGCTGCGGGCGCGCTCGAAGCGCAGCGTCACGTCGGCCCAGTTGACGACGTTCCACCAGTTCTTGACGTAGGTGGCCTTGTCGTTCTTGACCTGCAGGTAGTAGGCGTGCTCCCACATGTCGAGCATCAGCAGCGGCACCAGGCCGACCGGCACGTTGCCCTGCTGGTCGTAGAGCTGGAAGACGGCCGGGCGCTGCCCGATCGTGTCCCACGCGAGCACGGACCAGCCGGAGCCCTGCACGGCGAGCGCGTTGGCGTCGAAGTGGGCCCGGAGCTTGTCGAAGGAGCCGAAGTGCTCGTCGATCACGCCGGCCAGCTCGCCGGTGGGCTTGTCGCCGCCCTGGGGGGACATGTTGGTCCAGAACACCGAGTGGTTGGTGTGACCGCCGAGGTGGAACGCGAGGTTCTTCTCCAGCGTCCCGACGGCGGCGTAGGACTCGCTGTCGCGAGCCTCCTGCAGCGCCTCGATGGCCGCGTTGGCGCCCTTGACGTAGGTGGCGTGGTGCTTGCTGTGGTGCAGCTCCATGATCTCGCCGGAGATGTGCGGCTCGAGGGCGCTGTAGTCGTAGGGCAGGTCGGGAAGGGTGTAGTCCGTCATCGTGGCTCCGCTTCTGTTCGAGAACTTCTGCCTGGCGGTCCGGCGCCACGAGCAACGTGGCCGGTGGCGCGGACCCTTTTTCGAACATAGCGGATCGCCGATCCGGGCGAGTCCACCCCTCAGGTCGTGGGCGCCCGGTCCACGGACTGCTCTCCCGAGGCCCCCACAGACGCCTCCACGGACGCCTCCGTGGAGGCCGGGGAGGACACGTCTCCGGGCACCGGCGGCAGGCCGGCCGGACCGGCGTCCAGCAACGTCGCGAACCCGGCCTCGTCGAGGATGCGCACCCCCAGCTGCCCGGCCTTGTCGGCCTTCGTGCCCGCGTTGTCGCCCACGACGACGAAGTCGGTCTTCTTCGACACCGAGCCCGACGCCTTGCCACCCCGAGCGAGGATCGCCTCCCGGGCGGAGTCGCGGCTCCACGCCTCGAGGGAGCCGGTGACGACCACGGTCAGTCCCTCGAGGGTGCGGAGCACGGATTCGTCGCGCACGTCGGCCATGCTCACGCCGTCGGCCTGCCACGTCCGGATGATCTGGACGTGCCAGTCGACCTTGAACCACTCGATCACGGCCTCGGCGATGGTGGGACCCACCCCCTCCGCGGCCGCCAGCCGCTCCTCGCCGGCCCGTTCGATCTCCTGCATCGACCCGAACTCCTGGGCCAGCGCGCGAGCCGCGGTCGGCCCGACGTGGCGGATCGACAGGGCCACCAGGACCCGCCACAGCGGGACCTGGGTGGCCCGGGTCAGATTGTCGAGGAGCCGCAGGCCATGGGCCGAGAGGACCCGCGTCCCCTCCTCGCCCTTCTTGGCCGCCCGGGTGAACAGGTCGGTCCTCAGCAGCTTCTGCGCAGTCAGCGAGAAGACGTCGCCCTCGTTGGCGATCACCCGCGCGTCGAGGAGCGCCGCGGCCGCCTCGGCGCCCAGGCCCTCGATATCGAACGCTCCGCGGCCGGCGACGTGGAAAACCCGCTCGCGCACCTGGGCCGGGCACAGCTCGTGGTTGAGGCAGCGCAGGTCCTTGTCACCTTCCTTCTGCTGGGTCAGGGGCGTGCGGCACGCCGGGCACCTCGTCGGCATCCGCCAGGGCCGCAGGCCCTTGGGTCGCAGGGCCAGCACCGGGCCGACGACCTCGGGGATCACGTCGCCGGCCTTGCGCAGGATCACGGTGTCACCGGGTTTGCCGGGGGGGCCGGGGCGGACGTCCTTGCGCCGGACCTCGTGGGCGTTGTGCAGGGTGGCGTTCTCGACGATCGAGCCCGCGACCCGGGTCGGCTCCATCACGGCGTACGGCGTGACCCGGCCGGTGCGCCCGACGTTGACCCGGATCTCGAGCAGGCGGGCGTTGACCTCCTCGGGCGGGTACTTGAACGCGATCGCCCACCGCGGCGCGCGGCTGGTGGACCCGAGCCGGCGCTGCAGGGAGACGTCGTCGACCTTGACCACGACGCCGTCGATCTCGTAGGCCACCAGGTCGTGGCGGTGCTCGCCGACGTGGGTCACGAACTCGTGCACCTCGCCCAGCGAGGCCACCACCAGCGCCCGGTCGGAGACGGGCAGGCCCCAGGCCGCCAGGATGTCGTAAGCCACGGACTGCGACGGCGGGTCGAAGCCCTCACGGGCACCGATGCCGTGGCAGACCATGCCGAGCGCCCGGGTCGCGGTGACCCGGGGGTCCTTCTGGCGCAGCGACCCGGCCGCGGCGTTGCGCGGGTTCGCGAACATCGCCCGCCCGGCGTCGACCATGGCCTCGTTCAGCCGGGTGAAGGCCGCCACCGGCAGGAAGACCTCGCCCCGCACCTCGACCAGTCGCGGCACCGGGTGCTCGGGGGTGCCGGTGAGCCGGTGCGGCACGGAGCCGATGGTCTTGACGTTGGGGGTGACGTCCTCGCCGGTGGCACCGTCACCCCGGGTCAGGGCCCGGACCAGACGGCCCTGCTCGTAGAGCAGGTTGATCGCGAGGCCGTCGACCTTGAGCTCGCACAGCAGGGCCGGGTCGGCGACGCCGTCGCGGGCGAGCCGGGCGTGCCAGGAGGCCAACTCGTCGAAGGAGAAGGCGTTGTCGAGGCTCTCCATGCGGCGCAGGTGGTCGACCGGCATGAAGTCGGTCGACACGGCTCCCCCGACCACCTGGGTCGGCGAGTCGGGGGTGCGCAGCTCGGGGAACCCCTGCTCGAGCGCCTCGAGACGACGCAACCGCCGGTCGAAGTCAGCGTCGTCGAGGTTGGGGTCGTCGAGCACGTAGTAGCGCCAGCGGGCCTGCTCGACCTGCTCGGCGAGCGCCCCGTGCTCCTCGCGCGCCTCGTCGGTGGCGGGGGTCGGCCGGGAGGCCTCGTCACCTGTCTCGCCCGTCATCATGGGCTCATCTTGCCGGTCCGCACCGACAGCCCGCCGCGCACGGGTGACCCATCCGATCGGGCCCGGGCCGCGAATCCCTCCCCGTGACCGCCGCCGCCTCCCTGACCCGCCTCGATGCCCCCGTTCCCACCCGCGGCCTCGTCCTGATGCTGCACGGCGGCACGGAGCACTCTCACCAGGCCGTCGACTCCCGCAGCGCGTCGTGGAAGCGGATGGCCTCGATGCAGCACGCGATCACGGCGCGAGCGCACGAGGCCGGCGCCGGCACCTGGCTGCTGCGCTACCGGGAGCGGGGCTGGAACGGTGACGGCCGTACCCAGATCGCAGACGCCCGCTGGGCGCTGGAGGAGGTGCGCCGCGCGTTCGGCGAGGTGCCCGTGGTGCTGCTCGGGCACTCGATGGGCGGGCGGACCTCGGTCCACGTCAGCGACGACGCATCGGTCGTCGGCACCGTTGCGCTGGCCCCGTGGCTGCCGGTCGGCGAGTCCGTGACCGCTCTTGCGGGCGGGAGGCTGCAGGCCGCGCACGGCCGCAGCGACAAGATCACGTCGGCGCGTGCCACCGCGGCGTACGTCGAGCGGGCCCGACGGGTCGCGTCCTCGGCCGAGCTGCGGGACATGGGCCGGGTCGGGCACTACATGCTGCGCCGCGTCGAGGCGTGGAACTCCTACGCGGTCGGGCAGTCGCTGAGGCTGCTGAGCGAGGCCTGAGCGACCGTCGCTGGGTGGACGGGTTCACGCTCCATGACTGGTCCAGACCGGCGGGCGGAAACGGTGTTGCGGGAATGCGGTCGGGGCGGCATGCTGTTGGGGGTTTAAAGAAACCGGTTGGGTTTATCCCGAACAGCCCCGGTTCCCCCCCCCCCCCCCGCGGGCCGCGCTGGCCCCCCCCCAAGGGCCCCCCCCCGCCCC
>JAJAYJ010000046.1 GCA_026786275.1 Nocardioides sp.
CCCCCGGCCCGCCCCACACCCGGTGGGGCGCATGCGGGGGGGGGGGGGGGGGCGCGGGGCGGGGTGACGTGGGGGGGGGGGGGGCGGGCACCGGGGGGGGGCGGGGGGGCCGGGGGGGGGGGGCTCGCCCGTCGAGGGCGACTGCGCGCTGGGCGCCGGGGCCTGCTCCGTGGCGGGCGCGACGGCCTTCGCGGGGGCCGGGGCGGGCTCCGGGGTGGGCTCGGGCTGCGAGGGCTTGGTCTCGGCCTCGGCCGGGCCGGGCTCGGGGGCGGGCTCCGTGGGTGGGGCGGTCTCGGGGGTGGGTTCGGGGGTGGGCTTGCTCGCGGCGGGCGCGGGGGAGCCAGACCCGATCACGGCCAGGACGGCGCCGATCTCGACGGTCTCGTCCTCCTCGACGCGGGTCTCGAGCAGCGTGCCGGCCACGGGGGAGGGGATCTCGGTGTCGACCTTGTCCGTGGAGACCTCGAGCAGCGGCTCGTCGACCGCCACGTCGTCGCCGACCTGCTTGAGCCAGCGGGTGACGGTGCCCTCCGTGACGGACTCGCCGAGAGCGGGCAGGGTGACCTCGGTGCCCTCCGCGGACGCTCCGTCGGCCGGGGCGGGCTCGGGTTCCGGCTCGGGTTCCGGCGCGGGCTCGGGGGTCGGCTCGGGAGCGGGCTCGGGGGTCGGCTCGGGAGCGGGCTCGGGAGTGGGCTCGGGAGTGGGCTCGGGAGTGGGCTCGGGAGTGGGCTCGGGAGTGGGCTCCGGCTCCGGGGTGGGCTCCGGGGTGGGCTCGGGGGCGGCCGCCTCGGGCTCGGCCGGGGTCTGCGCTGCGCCGCCGGACGTCTCGCTGGAGTCCCCGACGACGGCGAGGACCGCGCCGATCTCGACGGTCTCGTCCTCGTCCGCCTTGATCTCCAGCAGGGTGCCTGCGACCGGGGAGGGGATCTCGGTGTCGACCTTGTCGGTGGAGACCTCGAGCAGCGGCTCGTCGAGCGCCACCTCGTCACCGACCTGCTTGAGCCAGCGCGTCACCGTTCCCTCGGTGACGGACTCTCCGAGGGCGGGCAGTTGGACTTCGGTGGCCATGATGAGGCTTCCTTCGGATCTCGGTGGATGGGTGCTGCTGGTCGATCAGGTCCGGCGGGTTCTTCGGTGGGGTCGAGTGGTTCAGGAGTGGGCGTGCAGGGGTTTGCCGGCGAGCGCGAGGTGGGCCTCGCCGAGCGCTTCGTTCTGGGTGGGGTGGGCGTGCATCAGCGGGGCGACATCCTCGGCGTGAGCCTCCCACGCGTAGATCAGCTGGGCCTCGCCGATCAGCTCGCCGACCCGGTCGCCGACCAGGTGGATGCCGACGACGGGGCCGTCCACGCGGCGTACGAGCTTGACGAAGCCCTGGGTCTTGAGGATCTGGCTCTTGCCGTTGCCGCCGAGGTCGTAGGTCACGGTCTGGATCTCCTCGGCGCCGTACGTCCGGACCGCGGTGACCTCGTCGAGGCCGACCGAGGCGATCTCGGGCGAGGAGTAGGTCACCCGCGGGATGCTGGTCTCGTCGATCGGTGCGGGCTCGAGCCCGGCGATCTCCTCGGCCACGAAGACGCCCTGCTGGAAGCCGCGGTGTGCGAGCTGCAGGCCGGGCACGATGTCGCCGACGGCGTAGACCCCCTCGAGGTTGGTGTGGCAGCGCTCGTCGGCCAGCACGAAGCCCCGCTCCATCGCGACGCCCTGCTCCTCGAAGCCGAGTCCGTCGGTGCTCGGGCCTCGGCCCACGGCGACGAGCAACACCTCGGCCTCGATCACGTCGCCGCCATCGACGGTGAGCGCGACCCCGGTCTCGGTGAGCGTGACGCCTTCGAACCGGGTGCCGAGCCGGAAGGCGATCTTGCGTTTGCGGAAGGCCCGCTCGAGGGCCTTCGAGGAGGCCTCGTCCTCGCCGGCCACCAGCCGCGGCAGGGCCTCGACGATGGTGACGTCGGCCCCGAAGCTGCGCCACACGCTCGCGAACTCGCAGCCGATGACACCGCCGCCGAGGACGATCACGGAGGCAGGTACGTGGTCGAGTCGCAGGGCCTGCTCGGAGGTCATCACCCGCTCGCCGTCGATCTCGAGACCGGGCAGCGATCGGGGGTAGGAGCCGCTGGCCAGCACGAGGGCGTCACCGGTGTACGTCGTGTCGCCCACGGTGACCTGTCGCGGACCGCTCAGCCGACCCGTTCCCTCGATCACCGTGATGCCCCGCGAGGCGACCAGGCCGGACAGGCCCTTGAACAGCCGCGCGACCACGCCGTCCTTGTAGGCGTTGACGCCGGGCATGTCGATGCCCTCGAAGGTGGCGCGGACGCCGAACTGCTCGGCGTCGCGGGCGGCGTCGGCCACCTCGGCGGCGTGCAGCAGGGCCTTGGTCGGGATGCAGCCGATGTGCAGGCAGGTGCCGCCCAGCTTGTCCTTCTCGACCAGGCCCACCCGCAGACCGAGCTGCGCAGCCCTCAGGGCACAGGCGTAGCCGCCCGATCCAGCACCGAGGATCAACACCTCGAAGTCAGCCTTGCTCACGCGGTCCCTCTCCGATGGTGGTCGCCGGCCCGGTCATCCTTGCACCTCGGGCGCGTGTCGATCGATCGGCCCTCGCCGGTGCGTTGCCGCACCACCTCCTCGTCCGGGCAGGGCACACTGTCCCCATGTCGTGGATGGACAAGTTCCGCCGAGCCGCGCGCCCCCGGATGAGACGGCCGGGTCGTAACGGGCTGCGCACCGGCTCGACGACCGTGCGTGCCTCGGACGCCGTCGACCAGGAGCACCTGCGGGAGTTCGTGGAGTCCCGTCGTGGTGTCGAGGGCTTCGTCGAGCCCCGCACCGCGGTGAGCGACGTGACCCTGCTGCTGGTCGCGCACGATGGTGAGTGGACCCGTCGCCGGGTGCCCTCGGTCGAGTGGGCCCACGAGTTCTGCAACCGCGGGCAGGTCCCGTCGTACGACGCGGGGCTGGTCGGCATCCCGCAGCGGATGCGGGACTACAACCGGGCCCGCAAGCAGCGCGGTCTCTGAGTCTCTGAGTCTCTGAGTCTCCGAGTCCCCGAGTCCCCCGCCGAGCGTCGTCAGTCGGTGACTGCGATGGCTCGGGCGACGTCGACGAGGGTCGCGACCGCGAAGCCGGTGCCGCCGGTCGTGGTGTGGCCCCACGCCCCGCCGGAGTTGTACGACGGGCCGGCGATGTCCAGGTGTGCCCACGGCAGCCCGCCGGTGAACTCGCGCAGGAAGGCCGCCGCGAACAGCCCGCCGCCCCAGCGGACCCAGTCGTGCTGGGCCAGGTCGGCGATCTTGCTGCTGCGGATCCGGGCGTCCATGGCCTCGGGGATCGGCATCGGCCACAGCTCCTCGCCGGACACGCGACCGGCGTCGAGCACCTGGGCCACGATCTGCTCGGACCCCATCACGCCGGCGACCCGCTCGCCGAGCGCGACCACCATCGCGCCCGTGAGGGTGGCCACGTCGAGGATCAGGTCGGGCTCGACCTCGGTGGCCCGGACCAGCGCGTCACCCAGCACGAGGCGGCCCTCCGCGTCGGTGTTGCTGACCTCGACCGTGGTGCCGCCGTACATCGAGAGCACGTCACCGGGGCGGGTGGCCGAGCCGTTGACCATGTTCTCGGCCATCGGCACGAAGGTGCTGACCCGGACCGGCAGCCCGAGCCGGGCGATCGCGAAGGTCGCCTGCACCACGGCGGCGGCGCCGGCCATGTCGGACTTCATCGTGGCCATGCTGGCGCCGGGCTTGATGGTGAGGCCGCCGGAGTCGAAGGTGATGCCCTTGCCGACCAGGGCGAGGTGGGTCGTCGCGCCCTTGGGTGAGTAGGAGATCTCGACCAGGCGCGGGGGCGCGCTCGAGCCCTGGCCGACGCCGAGGATGCCGCCGCAGCCGAGGTCGGCCAGCGCCTTCTCGTCGTGCACCGTGATCGACACCTTCGGGGCGCCCCGACCCTTGGTCAGGTCACGGTGGGCGGCCAGGACGGCGTCGGCGAAGGCCGGCGGGGTGAGGTCCCCGGGAGGCACGTTGACCCAGTCCCGGGTGGTGCTCACCGCCGCGCTGACGACCTGGGCCAGCTTGAACGCGGCGACCGTGTCCTTCTTGCGGGCGTGGGGGCTGAGCACGACCACGTCACCGGGCGCGGTGCTCTCGGCCGTGCTCGTCTTGTAGGTCGTGAAGGAGTAGCCGCCCAGCGCGTAGCCCTCGGTCACGGCGCGGACGAGGTCGGGGGTGTCCGCCGGCAGGGCCACACCGACGGACGCGGCGTTGGTCACGCTCCGGGCCGCCACCCCGGCGGCGCGGCGTACCGCGCTCGGTGTGACGTCGGCACCGACCCCGACCAGGACCAGCAACGGTGAGACCAGCACACCCCCGGTGGGGATCTTCGCGACCTCACCGGCCTTGCCGGTCAGTCCGAGCGTGGCCAGCAGGGGGCGTAGTTTGCGACCGTAGGCGCCGGCGACGTCGGCGCCGCCCGGAGCCACCTCCACGCCCTCCTCGCCCTGCACGAGCCCGACCACCACGGCGTCGCAGTGGGTCTTGGCGGCGTTGGCGGAGCGCAGGGTGAAGGAGGTCATCGACGCAGGATAGGCCAGCACCCGCGAGGCCCCCCGCGAGCCCTGCGATAGGTTCCGTGCATGCCCGAGGAAACGACGCGGGACGAGGCCGCGGCCCCCCTGCTGGACCTGTTGGAATCGCCCCTGCACGACCGACACATCGCTCTCGGCGCCAAGTTCGCCGCGTTCGGTGGCTGGTCGATGCCCGTGGAGTACGCCGCCGGGGTGGTCAAGGAGCACACCGCCGTGCGCAACGCGGTAGGCGTCTTCGACGTCAGCCACCTCGGCAAGCTGATGGTCGCCGGGCCGGGTGCGGCGGCGTACGTCAACGCGACGCTGAGCAACGACCTCGGCCGGATCTCGGCGGGCCAGGCGCAGTACTCTCTGTGCTGCGACGAGACGACCGGCGGCATCGTCGACGACCTGATCGCCTACCTGCACGACGACGAGCGGGTGCTCCTGGTGCCCAACGCAGCCAACTCCGCGGAGGTGGCACGCCGGCTGGCGGCGTCGGCGCCCGCCGGGGTGGTGGTCACCAACCACCACCGTGACTTCGCCATCATCGCGGTGCAGGGCCCGCGCTCCGACGAGGTGCTGGCCGGCGTGGGGCTCACTGCCGGCCACGGCTACATGTCGTTCGTCGAGGCCGAGCACGCCGGCCACGGCGTCGTGGTCTGCCGCACCGGGTACACCGGCGAGCGCGGCTACGAGCTGATCACCGAGAACGCCGGTGCCGGGCCGCTGTGGGACGCGCTGCTCGAGGTGGGCGCCGAGCACGGCATCCTGCCCTGCGGCCTGGCCTCGCGCGACACGCTGCGCACCGAGATGGGCTACCCGCTGCACGGGCAGGACATCACCCTCGAGGTGACTCCCAACGAGGCCGGTCTGGGCTGGGCCGTCGGCTGGGACAAGGAGGCGTTCTGGGGCAGCAGCCGCCTGCGCACCGAGAAGCAGGACGGTCCCCGCCGAAGGCTGCGCGGCATCGTGGCCAAGGACCGGGCCATCCCGCGACCGGGCATGGGCGTCAGTCTGACCCGCGACGTGCTGCTGGGCCAGGTCACCTCCGGCACCTTCTCGCCCACCCTGCGCAAGGGCATCGGGATGGCGCTGGTCGCCACGGTGGTCGAGCCCGGCGCCGAGGTCGGCGTGGACGTGCGCGGCAATCGCGAGATCTTCACCGTGACCAAGCCGCCGTTCGTCGACACGTCGGTGCGGGAGGCCTGATGAGCCTGCCCGAGCCGGCGTCCACCCTCCGGGCGCCCACGCTCGCGGAGCAGCCCTGGTGGTGGCGCCTGGAGGACGCCGCGGGCGCCGAGGTCCAGGCGCCCGACGAGCACGCGGGGCAGCGCTTCGCCAGTCAGGCCGACGCCGAGTCCTGGATCGGGGAGATCTGGTCCGGCCTCGCCGAGCACGGGGTGGCCGCCGTCACTCTCTTCGAGGTCGAGCGCGAGGTCTACGGTCCGATGTCGCTGTCGGCCTGACCCCGCGCGACCCGGCGAGACCCAGGGTGACCCGCCCCGTCCCAGTGCGACATCAGGGGTTCGTCACCGAGCGGGGATCGGATGGGAAACCTAAGAAAATGGTCGTAGGAAAATCAGGCGGCGCAACGTGACAAACCCTTTTCCAACTGCGAGGTTTAACCCGCTGAGGAGTCGGATCTTGATGATCCGCACCGTGGCGGAATAACAATTCTGACGTCTCGACCACGAGACGCCACCTGCGGCGATGCAAGCGCGCGAGGTGCCCTGAGGGTGTCTCGAGCGGGACCTTCTGGCGAGGTCACACTCAGAACCTGGGTGAAGTGCTTGACTAGTCGCGCCTTCGAATGGAGAAAAAGTGTTCGGTAAAGCCGTCGTCAAGGACATGATCAACCGCAGCGCGGAGAACGAGAACGACCGCCGCGTCTTCCTCAAGGCCGCCGGTGTGGCCGGTCTCGGTGTGGTAGGTGCAGGCGCTGCCGGCTCCATGACCTCCGCCCAGGCCGCGACCCCCGCGCAGAACGCGACCGATGCCGCGGTCCTCAACTTCGCCCTCAACCTCGAGTACCTCGAGGCGGAGTTCTACCAGTTCGCCGTCAACGGCGTCGGTCTGAGCAACTCCATGACCGGTGGCAAGGGCAAGAAGGGTGGTGTGGTCGGAGGCCGCGCCGTCACCTTCACCACCCCGGCCATCAAGAACTACGCCGTCGAGATCGCCGCGGACGAGCTGACTCACGTCACGTTCCTGCGCAAGGCGCTCGGCTCGGCCAAGGTCGCGCGCCCGGCCATCAACATCCAGGAGAGCTTCACCGCTGCCGCCCAGGCCGCGGGCCTGATCACCGCTGGTCAGACCTTCGACCCGTACGCCAACGAGAACAACTTCCTCCTGGCCGCGTTCATCTTCGAGGACGTGGGCGTCACGGCCTACAAGGGTGCCGCTCCGCTGGTGACC
>JAJAYJ010000047.1 GCA_026786275.1 Nocardioides sp.
GCGGCCCCGACGCCCGGGAGCTCCTGCCCGAGCCGGGTCGCGATCGCCTCCAGCTCGGCGGGCGGGTACGACGTGGCCGGGCTCGGTGTGGGCGCGGACTGCTCGGGGGCGGCGTCGTACAGCGCGGCGGGGACGGCGCTGTCGACCGTGAGGGCGACGCCGTCCCAGCGGCCGGTGACCAGGTAGGTGCCCCACCGGGTCGCACCCTCCTGCTCCGACATGCCCCGGCCCAGGGTGTCCCAGTCCCAGTTGGTGAGCGCTGGCCCACCGCACATCGGCGGGTAGATCTCCGCGATCGGTCCCAGGCACACCTGCGGGCCGGCGCCGGAGTCGATGACGGTGACCAGCCCGCGGCTCGAGACCGGGCCGGGGGCGGCCGGCACCGCGGTCGGCACCGGGTTCGACACGGGGCTGGACGGGGCCGGGGTGGTCGACGTGGTCGGGGCGGGGTCGGTGGCGACGGTGTCGGCCCGGTCGGCACCCGCGGAGCAGCCGGTGGCGGTCGCGAGCAGCAGGGCGGTGAGCCCGATCAGCGTCTTCATGGCTCTAGGACGTGCGCCGGACGGGATCGGTTCCGCGCTCAGGGCAGCCGGTCGACCAGGTCGGCCACGGGCACCAGGGAGCCGGTGTAGAACGGGATCTCCTCCCGGACATGACGACGCGCCCGGCTGGCCCGCAGGTCGCGCATCAGGTCGACGATGCGGTGCAGCTCGTCGGCCTCGAAGGCCAGCAGCCACTCGTAGTCACCGAGCCCGAAGGACGCCACGGTGTTGGCCCGCACGTCGGGGTAGGGCCGGGCCTGCATGCCGTGCTCCTTGAGCATGTCGCGGCGCTCCTGGTCGGGCAGCAGGTACCACTCGTAGGAGCGCACGAACGGGTAGACGCACACGTGCCGCTTGGGCTCCTCGTCGGCCAGAAAGGCCGGCACGTGGCTCTTGTTGAACTCCGCCGGCCGGTGCAGCGCCATCTGGGACCACACCGGCGCGAGCCGGCGACCGAACGACGTACGACGGAAGCGGTGGTAGGCCGACTGCAGCTCCTCCGAGGTCGCCGCGTGCCACCAGAGCATCACGTCGGCGTCGGCCCGCAGCCCGCTGACGTCGTAGACCCCACGGACCACGACGTCGGTCTCGGCCAGCTCGGCGAACAGCTTCTCGGCCTCGGCACCCTCGGCCGCTCGGTCGGCGTCCTCGCCGAGCAGGTCGTCGAGACGGAACACCGACCACATGGTGTAGCGGAGCGAGTCGTTGATCTCGCGCAGGCGTGCAGCGTTGGTCTTGTCCTCGGTCATGAAGCCATTGTGCCAACCGGACACAGGCGACCGCGCGACGGTCGACCGGAGTGGGTCTCGAGGCTCGTCGCTGACGCTCCTCACACCTCGACCAGCGGAACGCCCGACCCCGCAACCGTCCACGCGAGTGGGTCTCGAGGCTCGTCGCTGACGCTCCTCACACCTCGACCAGCGGAATGCCCGGCCAGCGGAATGCTCGCACACCGACGTGGGAGGCTGGGCACGTGAAGCGGATCGCGGTCGTCGGGGGCGGGGTGGCCGGGCTCACCGCGGCCCGCGACCTGGTCCGTGCGGGGCACCACGTGGTCGTGCTGGAGGCATCCCCGCACCTCGGGGGCAAGCTGTTGCGCACCGAGGTCGCGGGTGTGGTCGTCGACGTCGGCGCCGAGGCCATGCTGGCCCGGCGGCCCGAGGGCCTGGCCCTGGCCGCGAGCCTCGGGCTCAACGTCGTGCACCCGGCCGTGCAGTCCTCCCGGATCTGGACCCGGGGCGCCGTGCGCCCCCTGCCCCGCTCCCTGATGGGCGTGCCCATGGACGTCGAGCAGCTGGCCGCCTCCGGCGTGCTCAGCGACGCCGGGCTGGCCCGGGTCCGTGCGGAACCGGGGCTGCCCGTCACCGCCTTCGGTGACGACATCAGCGTTGGCGACCTGGTCGCGCAGCGCCTCGGCGACGAGGTGACCGACCGGCTCGTGGAACCGCTGCTCGGAGGCGTGTACGCCGGGCGCGCCCGCGACATCTCGGCCCGGGCCGCGATGCCGCAGCTGGTCGCACTGGCCGAGCGAGGCTCGCTGCTGGAGGCCGCCGCCGCACTGCCGGACCCCGGCGGACCGGTGTTCGGGGGCCTGGCCGGTGGGATGGCCGGCCTGGCCGACGCCCTCGCCGACTCGGTGATCACCGCCGGTGGCGAGATCCGGCTCGGTGCGACGGTGCGCGCACTGCGCCGTGAGGGTGCGGCGTACGTCCTCGAGGTGGGGCCGAGCACCGGGGTCGAGGCACTCACCGTGGACGCGGTGGTGCTGGCGACCCCGGCCGCGGCGAGCGCCCGGCTGCTCGCCGTCCTCTCCCCCGCCGCCGCCACCGCACTGGGGGGCATCGACCACGCGTCGATGGCGATCGTGACGCTGGCCTTCCGGGCCACCGACCTCCCGGACCTGGCGCACGCCGGCTCCGGGTTCCTGGTGCCGCCGGTCGACGGCCGCCGGATCAAGGCGGCCACGCTGTCCTTCGCCAAGTGGGCCTGGGTGCGTGAGGCCGGTCGGACCCCCGGCGGCGACGACGTGCTCCTGCTGCGCGCCTCCCTGGGCCGCCACGGTGAGGAGGCCACGCTGCAGCGCACCGACGACGAGCTGGTCGCGGCGACGCTGGCCGATCTCGAGGACGCTCTCGGCATCCGGGCCCGCCCCGTCGACCACCACGTGCACCGGTGGGGTGGCGGGCTCCCGCAGTACGCGCTGGGCCACCTCGACCGGGTCGCGGGCATCCGGACGGCTCTGGTCGACCTGCCCGGCCTCGCGGTGTGCGGCGCGGCGTACGACGGCGTCGGCATCCCGGCCGTGATCGCCTCGGCCCACCGGGCCGCAACCGAGATCGCTGAGATCGCTGAGATCAAGGCCTGAGTGCTCGCCCAGCACCCCGGTGCCGTTGCTGAGAATCTGCCAAGGACCTGCCCGCAACACCCCGGGGGTGGGTCCGGTCGGGGCCCGAGAGTGGTTTGCTGTGCCCAGCACTCCCCCCGGGCCGCCAGCTCGGGGGCGTGAGTGCATGAGCGCCGCGCTCGTCCTCACCTCGGACGGGCGACGAGCAACAGCCCCTGATCGCGCCGAGCGCGGTCACGACCACGTATGGAGTGAACAATGTTCGGCAAAGCACTAGTCCGCGACATGATCAACCGAAGCGCCGAGAACGAGAACGACCGCCGCGTGTTCCTCAAGGCGGCCGGGCTCGCCGGGGTCGGCGCTGTCGGCGCCACGGCTCTCGCCGGGTCGGCTCAGGCCGCACCCGCCCTCAGCGCGGCCGCGACCGACGCCGCCGTCCTGAACTTCGCCCTCAACCTCGAGTACCTCGAGGCCGAGTACTACAACATCGCCGTCAACGGCGTCGGCCTGAGCAACAAGCTGACGGGCGGCCGTGGCAAGAAGGGCGGAGTCGTCGGCGGTAGCAAGGTCACCTTCACCACGCCCGCGGTGGCCAACTACGCCCGTGAGATCGCGGCCGACGAGCTGTCGCACGTCAAGTTCCTGCGCTCGGCCCTCGGCTCGGCGCGCGTCGCCCGCCCGGCCATCAACATCCGGGAGAGCTTCACCGCGGCCGCCACGGCCGCCGGCCTGATCACCGCCGGTCAGACCTTCGACCCGTACGCCAACGAGAACAACTTCCTTCTCGGCGCCTTCATCTTCGAGGACCTGGGAGTCACCGCCTACAAGGGCGGCGCCCCCCTGATCACCAACAAGACGTTCGTCGAGGCGGCCGCGGGCATCCTGGCCGTCGAGGCCTACCACGCCGGCATCGTGCGCACCGTGCTGTACGCCAAGGGCCTCTACACCCAGGCCGACGCGATCTCGGCCGCCCGCGACAGCCTGGACGGCAAGAAGAACATCGACCAGGGCATCGGTGACGCCGGCACGGCCAACCTCGTGCCCACCGACAGGAACGGCATCGTGTTCTCGCGCAACACGCTCCAGGTGCACAACATCGCGTACCTGACCACCAAGGCCAAGGGCC
Organism: Nocardioides sp.; assembly: GCA_026786275.1. Taxonomy (GTDB): domain Bacteria; phylum Actinomycetota; class Actinomycetes; order Propionibacteriales; family Nocardioidaceae; genus Nocardioides. The sequence continues at coordinate 4,013 of JAJAYJ010000047.1, forward strand.
GTGGCGGGTTCTTCCCCAAGGGCACCAACGGCGTGTTCACCCGCAGCGGCAACACCTCGGGCAACTGATCACCGCTCGACGGGCCTGACCAGGCCCTCGCGTCACCGGCGGGCCGGCATCCTTCAGGATGCTGGCCCGTTCGTCGTCTCCACCGTGGACCCCCGCAGGCTGGCGACGCGTGGCCCACCGGAGCCGCGGCCGCGCCTGGACGACAGAGGGCACCTGATCAGTGTCCGGAGCAGACAACGACGGCGGCTGGATCCTGAGAACAGTTCTTAGTTAATTCCACCTGTTAGTGCGTGGGGTTTTACCGGTTTTCTTCTTAACCTTTGCGAGGCACTGCTCGCCGAGTGCGCACCCTGGACGCCATCGTCCATCTGCGCATTCACCGCAACGACACTGATGTCGCTCGGGGAGATCACTGCCACACCACGAGGAAACTCGAGAGACGGAGTCACGATGTTCGGTAAGTCAGTAGTCAGGGACATGATCAGTCGCAGCGCGGAGAACGAGAACGACCGCCGCGTCTTCCTCAAGGCCGCCGGTGTGGCCGGTCTCGGTGTGGTGGGTGCAGGCGCCGCCGGTGCGATGACCTCCGCCCAGGCCGCGACCCCCGCGCAGAACGCGACCGACGCCGCGGTCCTCAACTTCGCCCTCAACCTCGAGTACCTCGAGGCCGAGTTCTACCAGTTCGCCGTCAACGGCACCGGTCTGAGCAACTCCATGACCGGTGGCAAGGGCAAGAAGGGTGGTGTGGTCGGTGGCCGTCAGGTCTCCTTCACCACCCCGGCCATCAAGAACTACGCCGTCGAGATCGCCGCGGACGAGCTGGACCACGTTAAGTTCCTGCGCAAGGCGCTGGGTTCGGCCAAGGTCTCGCGCCCGGCCATCAACATCCAGGAGAGCTTCACGGCTGCCGCCCAGGCCGCGGGCCTGATCACCGCTGGTCAGACCTTCGACCCGTACGCCAACGAGAACAACTTCCTCCTGGCCGCGTTCATCTTCGAGGACGTGGGCGTCACGGCCTACAAGGGTGCCGCTCCGCTGGTGACC
>JAJAYJ010000048.1 GCA_026786275.1 Nocardioides sp.
AACCGGGCGATCGCCGTCGAGCGCCGTACCTGCCGGACCTCGCGGTGCACCCACCCGGCCCGGCGACCGCTTCGTGCTGACCACGGACGCCGTGCACGGTGAGCTCGACCCGGCGGACCTGACCGCCTTCCTGGTGGCCGACGGCTCGCCGCAGGACGTCGTCGCCGCCGTGGCCGCCGCCGTCGAGCGGACCGGGGCCGATGACAACTACCAGGTGCTGGTGGTCGACCTGCCGGCCTGAACGGGCGGCCGTACCTGTCGAGTGTTTCGGTTGCTTGATGGGGGTCGCATCCATCCCTTGAGTCCACCCCCCCACGGAGTGCAGGAATCCCCGGTCAGCCGGGGACTCATGCGCAAGGCCGCACGACGAAACCCCGCCCGGGACGATCCGGGCGGGGCGACGTACGTCAGGCAGGGAACGCGGAGGTCACTCCTCGCCGGCGATGAAGGCCTCGACGCGGCGACGGCCCTCGTCGTCGGGCAGCTGCACCGGCGGTGACTTCATCAGGTACGACGACGCGGAGATGATCGGGCCACCGATGCCGCGGTCCTTGGCGATCTTCGCGGCGCGGATCGCGTCGATGATGATGCCGGCGGAGTTGGGGGAGTCCCAGACCTCGAGCTTGTACTCCAGATTAAGCGGCACGTCGCCGAACGCGCGACCCTCGAGGCGGACGTAGGCCCACTTGCGGTCGTCGAGCCACTGCACGTAGTCCGAGGGACCGATGTGCACGTTGCGGTCGTGGATCTTGTCGGCCAGCTCGCCCTGCAGGTTGGACGTGACGGCCTGGGTCTTGGAGACCTTCTTGGACTCCAGGCGGTCACGCTCCAGCATGTTCTTGAAGTCCATGTTGCCGCCGACGTTGAGCTGGTAGGTGCGGTCCAGCGCGACCCCGCGGTCCTCGAACAGCTTGGCCATCACCCGGTGGGTGATGGTGGCACCGACCTGGCTCTTGATGTCGTCGCCGATGATCGGGACACCGGCGTCCTCGAACTTCTTGGCCCAGACCGGGTCGGAGGCGATGAAGACGGGCAGCGCGTTCACGAACGCAACGTTCGCGTCGATGGCGCACTGCGCGTAGAACTTGTCGGCCTCCTCGGAACCCACCGGGAGGTAGGAGACGAGCACGTCGGCCTGCGTGTCCTTGAGGACCTGGGTGACGTCGACCGGGTCGGCGATGGACTCCTCGATCGTCATCCGGTAGTACTTGCCCAGACCGTCCATCGTCGGGCCGCGTTGGACCTCGACGCCGAGCGTCGGGACGTCGGCGATCTTGATGGTGTTGTTCTCGGAGGCGTTGATGGCCTCGGAGAGGTCCTTGCCGACCTTCTTGTCGTCGACGTCGAAGGCGGCGACGAACTCCACGTCGTTGACGTGGTAGTCACCGAACATGACGTGCATGAGACCGGGGACGGTGACCGTGGGGTCGGCGTCCTGGTAGTACTCGACACCCTGGATGAGGGAGGTGGCGCAGTTGCCGACCCCCACAATTGCTACTCGAACCGATCCCATGGGATTCCTTCCTCGATCTTCCTGGACGACTACTGATCAGACGTTGGGCTGGGGGGCCTCGGGCACACCGGACGGCCGACCCCCGTCACGCTCGGCGTTGATGAGCTCGGAGAGCCACCGGACCTCGCGCTCGACCGACTCGACACCGTGGCGCTGGAGCTCTGCGGCGTACCGGTCGACTTCCTTCTGGGTCATGGACAGCTGGCCCTGCACGCGCTCGAGCCGCTCCTGCAGACGGGTACGCCGTCCCTCGAGGACACGCAGCCGGATCTCCATGTCGGTGCGACCGAAGAACGCGAAGCGGATGTCGAAGTTGTCGTCCTCCCATGCGGTCGGACCCACCTCCGTCATCAGCCGCTCGAACTCGCGGTGCCCCGCCTCGGTGACCTGGTAGACGATGCGCGGGCGTCGGGTGACCGGCGCGGTGCTCATCGGCAGCACCTCCTCGAGCAGCGCGGCCCGCAGCATCTTCTTCAACGCGGGGTAGAGCGAGCCGTAGGACAGCACCCGCCCCCACCCCAGCATCAGGTTGAGGCGCTTGCGCAGCTCGTAGCCGTGCATGGGTCCCTCGTGCAGCAGCCCGAGGACTGCAAGCTCGATGGTCTCTGCCCGGCGTGCCATGAAACCTATCGTAGCGATATATCCAGCCGGTGGGAATCCCTGGTACATCGAGACCGACACCTGACGCCGACCGCGACACGAGGCGCCTATCACGAAGTCGTGTCCCACGCTCGGCCTTGCGTACGCTGTCGGCTGGTCCCCCCCTGAAAGACAGAGTCGCCGAAGGCAGAGGTCGTTCAACGTGAGTGGCAAGCGCAGATCGGATGCACCCGCCGGCTCCTCGACCCGACGGCGGGCGGCGACCTCGAAGTCCGCCACGTCCTCCCCCTCCCGGGGCCGGCACCCCCGGCTGCGGCGGGTGGTCACGTGGCTCTCCCTGCTCGGTGTGCTCGGTCTGCTGCTGCTGGCCGGCGCGGCCTTCGTGATCTACCGCTCGGTGAACCTGCCCGCGGCCAACGCGGAGTTCGAGACCGAGACGTCCTTCATCTACTACGCCGACGGCGAGGCGGAGCTGGGCGAGTTCGCGATCCAGAACCGGGAGCGGATCCCGCTCGCCGACATGCCGCAGACCATGAAGGACGCGGTCGTCGCCATCGAGAACCCGACGTTCTGGACCGACAAGGGCGTCGACCCCAAGGGCATCCTTCGGGCGGCGTTCAGCAACGCCCAAGGCAACGAGGTGCAGGGTGGCTCGACGATCACCCAGCAGTACATCAAGGTGCTCTACCTCAACCAGGAGCGCTCCTACACCCGCAAGATCAAGGAGGCCGTGCTGTCGCTGAAGATCCAGCAGCAGCTCTCCAAGAACGAGATCCTCGACGGCTACCTCAACACCATCTACTTCGGCAACGGCTCGTACGGCGTGCAGGCCGCAGCCAAGTCGTACTTCCAGAAGCCCGCAGCCGAGCTCGACCTGCGGGAGTCCGCCGCGCTGGCCGCGGTGCTCAACAACCCGAGCCTGTTCGACCCCTACGAGAAGGAGTCGAAGAAGCGGCTGCGCGACCGGTTCCGGATCGTGCTCGGGGAGATGGTCGAGCAGGAGAACGTGACCGCGGCCGAGGCCGACCAGGCCAGCAAGCGGCTCCCGAAGTTCCCGGAGGCGACGGTCTCCAGCGCGTACGGCGGCCAAAAGGGTCACGCCCTGAAGCTGGTCAAGGACGAGCTGCGGGCGCTGGGCTACACCGACGCCGAGATCGACGGCGGCGGCCTGCGGGTCACGACCACGTTCACCGAGAAGGCGATGACCGCCGCCGAGGCGGGTGTGGCCGAGGTCCGTCCGGAGGGCCGCACCGACGAGGAGCTGCACATCGGCGTGGCCACGGTGGAGCCCGGCACCGGGAAGCTGCTCGGCTTCTTCGGCGGCCAGGACTACCTCGCCTCCCAGATCAACTGGGCGGAGGCCGGCGGCATGGTCGGCTCGACCTTCAAGCCGTTCTCGCTGGCCACCGCCCTCGAGCAGGGCTTCGCGCTCTCGGACACCTTCGAGGGCAACTCGCCCTACGAGTTCCCCGACGGCCTGAGCGTGCGCAACGAGGGCGAGGGCGACGGCAACGACTACGGCAGCGCGGTCTCCGCGACCACCGCGATGCAGGAGTCCATCAACACGGCCTTCGTCGACATGTCCGCCGCCATGGACGACGGACCGACCAAGATCCTGCAGACGGCCCAGAAGATGGGTGTGCCGCCCCCCCAGGCGAGCAAGAAGTACCCCGGCATCCCGGCGACCAGCCGCGACCTCGAGGCCGACGCGCTGATCACCCTCGGCAAGGCCCGAATCAGCCCGATCAACATGGCCAACGCGTTCGCCACGATCGCCGACGAGGGCAGGCGCTCCGAGGTGCACGTGGTCGAGAAGGTCGTCAGCCAGGACGGCAAGCACGACTACGACCGCTCCGCGCAGGACATCGAGGCCGTGCCCGCGATGGCCAAGGACCCGCAGACCAGCGAGGACATCGCGGCCGACGTGTCCTACGCCCTGCAGCGCACCGTCGAGGACGGCACCGGTCGCAACGCCACCGCCATCGGCCGACCGGCTGCCGGCAAGACCGGCACGGCGACCAACGACAAGGACGAGGTCTCCTCGTCGTGGTTCGTGGGCTACACCCCGCAGCTGGCGACGGCGGTCATGTACGTGCGTGGTGACGGCGACGACCAGCTCGACGAAGACTGGCTGCCCTCGTATGAGGGTGCGGCCGGGTACTTCGGGTCGAACTACCCCACCCGGACCTGGGCGGCGGTGATGCAGGCCGACCTGGAGGGCACCGAGGAGATCGAGTTCCCGGAGCCGGCGTACGTCGACGGCGAGGCGCCCGGCGACGAGGACCGTGACGCCCCGGTCTACGTCCCGCCTGCACCCCAGCCCACCCGTGCACCCCCGACCCGGCAGCCCGACCCGGAGCCGACCCAGAAGCCGACCCAGAAGCCGACCAAGAAGCCGCAACCGGACCCGGTCCCGGTACCGGAGCCGATTCCGGTGCCGACCCCTGAGCCCCCGCCGCCGGCTCCTACGGACTGCTCGCTCTTCGCGTGCGACCCGCCCCCGCCGCCGCCTCCGCAGGATCCCTCGCCTGCCACGCCGCCGCCAGCGCGTCGAGCGGTCGGCTGAACCCTGCGGTGACGCACCGTCCCGGGCACGTCCACCCCACCCTCGACGACCCGGTCGTCGCCGCCCTCAGCGAGGGTGTGGGGGGCCCCATGGGCACCCGGTCGGCCGGCTCGCGGTGGTGGTCGCCGCTGCGGGTGCTGCTGCTGCTGACCGCGCTGTGCTTCGCGGCCGGGATGGTGCAGAAGTCCGGGTGCTACGCCGACAACTGGACCAGCACCGACGTCCGCTACTCGCAGATGTGCTACTCCGACCTGCCCTACCTCTACACCGGGCGAGGCATGTCCGAGCTGGCCTGGCCCTACACCGAGGACGAAACCGTGAGGTCCCGCTTCCAGGTGATGGAGTACCCCGTCGGTATCTCCTACGTCGCCTGGGCCGCAGGCTGGGCCACGCACTGGGCCACCGGTTCGCCCGACCTGGCCGAGCGGCGAGCCCAGGAGGCGGGCGCGCTGTTCGGCACCGACCAGGGCCACCGTGAGATCCGCGCCTTCGTGGGGCTGCAGGCCGTCGGGCTCGGCCTGCTCGCGCTGCTCACGGTCGGTTTGCTCGCCGGGGTGGACCAGCGCCGGCCGTGGGACGCGGCCGCCTTCGCGCTCTCGCCGTTGCTGGCCCTGACCGGGATCATCAACTGGGACCTGCTTGCCGTGGTGCTGGTCGGTGCCGCGCTGTGGGCCTGGGCGCGGGACCGAGCGGTGCTGACCGGGGTGCTGATCGGGCTGGGCGCGGCCACCAAGCTCTACCCTCTCTTCCTGCTCGGCGCGATCCTGGTCATCTGCGTGCGCCAGAAGCGGTGGCGCGAGCTGGGCCTGGCGTCGGTCGCGGCCGCGGCGGCCTGGGTGGCCGCGAACGCGCCGGCGTACCTGACCGGGCCGGAGCCGTGGAAGGTCTTCTGGTCCTTCAACTCCGAGCGGGCCGCCGACCTGGGCTCGATCTGGTTCGTGCTGCAGCAGGCGAGCGGGACCACGATCACCGCACCCACCATCAACCACTGGTCCTGGGCGTTCTTCGGCCTGTGGTGCGTCGGGGTGCTCGTGGTCGGCCTCAAGGCGCCCGCCACGCCGCGGCTCGCGCAGCTGGCGTTCCTGGTCGTGGCCGGTTTCCTGCTCGTCAACAAGGTCTACTCGCCGCAGTACGTGCTGTGGCTGCTGCCCCTGGCTGCCCTGGCCCGGCCCCGCTGGCGCGACCAGCTGATCTGGCAGGGCACCGAGCTGGTCTACTTCGCGTCCGTGTGGTGGTACCTCGGCAACCAGCTGGCCCCCGCCGACGGCGGTGGCGCGGGGTTCTACTGGGCGGCCATCCTGCTCCGACTGGCCGGTGAACTCTACCTCGTCGTGCTGGTCACCCGAGACGTGCTGCGCCCGTCGTACGACGTGGCCCGCGACCCCGTCGATCCCGACCGCGCCTTCGCCCCCGCCTCCGCGAACGCGCCCACCCCGGCTCGCGAGATCCTCAGCTGAGGTCGACCCGGTCGAAGGCGGTCGTGGTGTAGCGCACCCGCACGTCGAGCCGGTCACCCACGGCGGGCACCCGCGCCCCCGCGGGCAGGAACAGCATCGAGGCCTGCATGTGCGGAGGCTCGGCGAACAGCCGCTGCTTGCCGTCGATCGAGAACGGCGAGCGCACGAACCCGACGGCGTCCATGCCGCCGCGCGCCAGGGTGCCGACGCGGGCTTTGAGGCTGGCGTCACCGGTGGGCGCCTCGAGGCCGATGCCGTGCGCGGTACCGCCGCTGACGATGAGCAGGTGGCCGGCCTTCGGGATGGTGCGGGCCCGGTAGCCGAAGCCGTCGCCCCGCTCCACGGCGTGCACGTCGAGCACGGTGGCGGTGACCGAGAGGGCGCCGCGGTCACCCAGCCAGAGGTCGGTGCCGATCCGGGGCCGCACGGTGTAGTCGGGGTACGACGCCCGCAGCCCGGCCAGCTCGTGGTCGGTCAGGTGACTGACCCACAGGGTGCGGGTGGTGAGCCCGGCGGCGACCACGTCGTTGACGAGCCGTTCCACCTCGGCCAGGTGGGAGCCCTGGGCCAGCGGCAGGTGCAGGGCGACGCCTTCGAGCCGGGCGCCGGGGTGGGCGGTGAGCAGCTCGGCGACGGACCACAGCTCGCGCGCCGACAGGCCGTGGCGGCGCATGCTGGTCATCCGCTCCAGCACGAAGCGGGCGTCGGGCTGCCGGGCGAGTAGCCCGGCGACGTCCTCGGGCCGCCCGAGGGTGTGCACGACCCGATCGTGCAGGCCGTCGACGGCCAGGGTGCCGAAGGGGCGCCAGGGGGTCAGCACGAGCAGGTCGCCGTCGAAGCGGGTGGCCACCTCGGGCAGCTCGTCGTACTGCCCGACGGCGACCGTGTCGACGCCGAGCCAGGCCGCCTTGCGGGCCAGCCGACCCAGGCCGAAGCCGTAGCCGTTGCCCTTGATGACGGGCACCAGGCCGGGGTGGGCCTCGGCGACCGATTGCAGGTGCGCGCGCCAGCGCTCACCGTCGACGTGCAGGACGAGGGACATCTCAGCGACCGGCCTTCGCGTGACGCGCCATGTAGAGGTCGAAGGCGCGGTAGAGGGGGCGGTGCAGGGGCAGATCCCACTCGCCGGCGTACTCGACGGCCTGGCCGCCGGTGCCCACCTTGAACTGGATCAGCCCGACGTGGCTGTCGTCGGCGTCGAGGGTGTCGGTGATGCCGCGCAGGTCGTAGAGCTCGGCGCCGTCGGCGATCGCCCCCCGGATCATCGCCCACTGCACAGCGTTGGAGCCGCGGACCTCACGCTTCTCGGTGGAGGAGGCGCCGTAGGAGTACCAGGAGTGGGTGCCGACCCGGATCGCGATCGTCGAGGCCACCAGGTCGCCCTCGTGCCGCGCCGACCACACGGTGATCCGGTCCGGGTCCTCCGCGGCCAGTGCCTCGACCATGGTGCGGAAATAGGAGAGCGGCCGCGGCGTGAAGTGGTCCCGCTCGGCGGTGTGCACGTAGAGGTCGTAGAAGGCCTTCAGGTCGTCGAGGGCCGCGGTCCCGGCCGCGCTGGTGACCTCGACGCCGGCCTTGTCGGCCTTCTTGATGTTGCGACGCCACAGCTGGTTCATGCCCCGGAGCACGTCGTCCTCGCTGAGCGGACCCTCCGGCCCCGCCAGCGGGACCTGGAACACGAACTGGGGCTGACCGGCCGCGAAGCCGCCCTCGGAGACCTGCTGGCGCCAGCCCAGGTCGCTGAGCTGGGAGACCGCACGAGCACCGACGGGGTTGCGGTCGAGGGGCGCGATGTCGCCCAGGCGGCGTACGCCGGGGTCGGCGATGCCCTCCTTGACCTGCGCCGCACTCCAACGGCGGCAGGCCACCGGGGGGCCCATCCGGACGCCGAACGCGCCCTCGGCCTTCACGTGGGCCACCATCGGGGCCAGCCAGTCGTCGAGCCGCTCGTCGGCCCACTCGATGACCGGGCCCTCGGGCAGGTAGGCCAGGTAGCGCTTGATCCTGGGCAGCTGGCGGTAGAGCACCAGGCCGGCGCCGACGAGCTGGTCGCCGCGGAACCAGCCCAGCGACTCGTGGCGCCACTCCGCCTTCACGAGCGCCCAGGCCGGGGTCTGCAGGAAGCTGGCCGACGGCTGGTGGCGCAGGAACGCGAGGTGCTCGGCGGCGTCGATCGCGTGGACCCGCAGGGGGCTGCTGGCGGCGGGGGTCGTCACCCTGACGAGGCTAGTTCACCCGGCCCCGGGAGCACGGGTCGGGGAAGACCCGGCGCACCCGATCCTCACCCCATCACCGTCGCGTGGTTGAGATCGTGGCGGGGATGGCGTCCTCGAGGCCATGACCGGGCTGCCCAGGGACTATCCGCCGTTCCTCTACATCCCGTGCGTCGAGCACGTCACGGACGGGGCGCACGCGCGGGCGCAGTACCGCACCACCAACGACGGGCGTGCCGCCGTGCTCGTCTACTCCGCGCTGGACCGGCTGCACGCGTGCTGCGGCGACGACCAGCCGTGGTTCGGCCTGCCCACCCACGAGCTGCAGCGGCTCTACGACGTCCGCCCCTTCGACGTCGTCTACACCGACGTCTACGTGCCGCAGGAGCGCCGGGCTCCGCAGTCCGCGGAGCGGGTGCGATGAACAACGCGGCCACCGACGGTGGTGGCGGCTCGGGCGGTGTCTCCAGCTATGTGGTGGACCACGAGACCCTGAGTCGGGTCGCTGAGCGGCTCGGTACCGCCGGGTCCGACCTGGACGCGACCGGCGCCGCCCGACCCTCGGGCGCCGGCACCGGTCGGGCCGAGCCGCTGCTGCTGATCATGCTGGCCGCGGCCAGCGAGGCGGCGGGACGGATGTCCTTCGACTCCACCGCGCTCGCGGCCGCCGTCGAGGACTGCAACGTACAGGCAGGCACCGTCGACTCCGAGGCGGCGGCGTCCTTCCTGGTGACCGGGGCCGAGCCCGGATGAGCGACCTGAACACCGAGATCGAGGGTGAGGTCGCCTCGATCCAGGCGGTCGGCACCTGGCTGCGGTCCGACCTGGGGCCCGGCATGACCGGCCTGGCCGACACGGTCAGCAGCCAGCGTACGGCGGCCCGGGGCGACTGGGAGGGCGAGGCCGGCACCGCCTTCGCAGGTCGGGCTGGTGCGCTGGCCACCGCGGCCAACGACGGTGCGGTCATCACCGGCGAGGTCGCGACCGCGGTCGACGTCCTCGCCGCCGCGCTCCAGACCGCGCAGTCGCAGATGCTCGGGGCCCGCCTGCACGCCCTGCAGGGTGACCTGGTCGTTCACTGGCTCTGGATCCGCAACCCGGGCGCCGGCCCGCCCTCGGCCGGGGCGACCCCCGGGGCGGGCGCGAGCCAGGCAGCGGCAGACGCCTGGGACCAGGCCGAGGCCGCCGTGGCCGCGCACAACGGCAAGGTCGTGGTCTGGGACGAGTGCGTCACCCGGGCCGCCACGGCCTTCGACGGCTGGCAGGCCGCCCTGGAGACGGCCGGCTCCACGTGGTCCGATCACGACAGCCAGTACGTCGGGGTGACCGCCCAGCTGCTCTCGGCCGGCGTCCAGCTCGAGGTGATCCGGCGGACCACACCGGTCCTGGTCGGCGAGGTGGACCGGATGCTGGCCCAGGCCGCGACCCTGCGCGACCACGCGGACGCCCTGGTGGCGCCCGACGGCACGGTCTCGGACCCCGCCCGCTACTACGACCTCCTCGACGAGGCCGACCGTCTCGACGACGCCCACCCGGCGGCCCGCTCCGGCCTGTCCAGCTGGGAGCTGCCCCAGGGCCTGACCCGGGGCCTGTGGGTGCTCGACGTGGCCGCCGCCGGATACGGCATCCACTCCGACTGGGAGGAGGAGGGTCCCGCCCAGGCGATCACCTCCAACGTCATGCCCGCGGCGGCCTCGATCGCCTCCGGGGTGGCGGCCGGAGCGACGGCCGGTGCGGTGATCGGCAGCTTCATCCCGGTGCCCGGGGTGGGCACCGCCGCCGGGGTGGTGGTCGGGGCCGGGGTCGGGCTGGTCGTCGGCGCGTTCACCTCGGGGGCTATCGACAGCCTGTTCGACTCCGGTGCCGACAGTCTCGGCGACTGGGGCGACGCGGTCGGCGATGGCCTCGGGGAGATCGGCGACACCGCCGGCGGTCTGGTCGACGGAGCGGGTGACGTCTTTGACTCGATCTTCTGAGTCCGCGACGTCGCGGCCCTGGTACACCAGCCGGCCCGCCGTCGTCTTCACGGCCACCGCCACCGGGCTGATCGCGGCGGCGGCGGCGTACACCGCAGTGACGCGGGCCGAGGACCGGACCGGCATGGGGTTCCTGGTCGCCTTCATGGGCTCGGTGTCCGTGATGATGCTCCTCGGCCTGGGCTCTGGTGCGGCTCGGTGGTCGGTCGCCGACCTGGAGGGTCGCCCGGCCTGGCGGCTGCGGCTGGGCCCGGCGCAGCCGGTGCCGGTGGTCGCGCTGGTGCTGACCGGCATGGGGCTGGGTCTGGTGTGGGCCGCGGTGACGCTGGCCTCGGACGCTGAGGGCGGTTCGATCGGCGTCGTGGTGCTGTTGTCGGCGGTGGCGGTGTTCCTGCTGGTCCTGGCCGTGCAGCTGTGGTTGACCTGGGTGCGGGCGCCGTCGTTGTGGATCTCCGCGGACCATCTGCGCTACGACGGGGCCGGGATCGTGGTCGACCTGGCCTGGGACGACGTGGGCACGGTCGAGCACGCGGACCGGACCAGCCGGTGGGCCTGCGTGAAGGTGACCGCTGCCGTGGGGGCACCCAGCTACCGGCACCGGAAGCGGGCCCTGCCGCTGCCGGCCGACCGGGTGCCGGACCCGGCCGGCGTCGAGCTGCGCCACGGCCTGCTGCCCGACGTCGCCGGGATGCTGGGACTGCTGCGCGAGCTGCACGTGGGTGGTCGCGCGACCCGGGAGTCGGTGATCGCACGAGGCGTGCCGGAGGCGTCGGGGCGCTGACTCGGCTCGGTGGTGCGCGTCCGCCCTTCGAGCTTGAAACTTTTCTCGTGATCGAGGGCTTCCGCCCGTAACCCCGCTGCCACAGGATCGTTGAAGGTGTGACTTTCTCACTCCAGGCAGGGTTCCGGGGGGAGCCCTGAAGGGACTGGTGGGGGGGGGGCGCGCGGGCGGCGCCCCCGGGCCCCCCCCCCCCCCCGCCCCCCCGCGCGGCGCGGGGGGGCGGGGGGCGCGCGGCC
>JAJAYJ010000049.1 GCA_026786275.1 Nocardioides sp.
GGGGCCGGGCGGGGGCGCCGGGCGGGGGCGCGCGGCCGCCCGCCCCCGGGGGGGGCGGCGGCGCCACGCCGCGCACGGGCCGCTCACCGGACCGGGAGGACCCAGACCGGGTTAGTGTAGAACCACAGGTCGACCCACGGGGCGGCGCTGCCGACGACGTCGATGGCCGGCCCGGCCGGGTCGATGGCCGCCCCCAGGTAGCCGACCTGCGAGCGGTTGCCGTCGGTGCCGCGCAGGCGCACGTAGAACGCCTCCTCGAGGATGCCGAGGTCGTAGCGCAGCTCGTAGGTGCCTGTCGAGGTCGAGGTGTCCCACTGCTTCACGACCCGGGTGTCGGGCGCGGTGAACGAGTCACGGTTGCTCGTCGCCGAGGTCGCGTCGACCTTGCCGCGGATCACGTCGACCCGCTTCAGCAGGGGCACGAACTGCGACCAGTTGGGCACGTCCTGCGCGGTGATGCTCACCACCAGCTGCACCTTGCTGCCGCGGCGCGCGGCCAGCGTGCCGCCGAGGGTCTCGGTGCTGCTGGAGCCGCGCCCCGTGGCCCGGACGGTGACGTTGACGTCCTTGACCAGCCCGCCGTGGTCGACCCACATTCGTCCGTCGCGCATGCCCTGCATGACGCCGCGGTAGCTGCGGTCGGCCGAGCCCACGTGCGTGCGGCTGTAGAAGCCGGGCCAGAAGTCGCCGGCCGTCAGGTTGACGCGGCCCGCGTAGACGGGGTCGCCGTAGCGGCCGTCACGGTCGAACTGCGCCTGGGCGGACCCGTCGGGCCGGCGCGAGGTGTCGGTCCAGTTCACGTGGGAGTCGGAGTTCGCGCTGATCGACCACGGCTTGCCCTCGGCCACGAGCGAGTCCCACAGGCCGCCGACGGTCGAGGTCATCCAGTCGAAGCCACCCCAGGTGCGGTAGCTCTCAGGCGGGTACGCCGCGAACGAGTCGAGCCGCGGGGCGTTGCCGTAGAAGCCCCGGGCCGAGCCGGCCCCGGGGTAGGTGGCGGGCAGCCCCGCCGCCTGGTGCCCGGGTGCGCCCTCGAAGCCGATGGCCACCGTGGGGTCGGCGTCGCGCCAGTTCCGGATCTCGTGCGGGCTGTCGATGCCGTTGCGGGCGGGGTGGTTGGCCAGGAAGAGGGCCTCGTCGACCCGCTTCGCACTGACCTGCTGGCCTAGCCACTGGATGCCGGCGACCGCGAGCGCCTCGTCCGGCGCCGGGGCGACCGCGCCGTCGTAGGCGTTCTCGAACTCGCGCAGGACGGCCACCTCGTTGCGCCCCGGCGAGACGAACACGGTGCCGTGCTCGGCCGCCGGGATGTTCCACTCCAGGCCCTGGAAGATCAGGGTGTCGTCGAGCTCCGCGCGGGCGTCCACGATGTCGGGGTTGACCAGCTCGACGCCGAGGCGGGCGTGGGTCGGACCGCCGTGGTCGGTGATCACCATCCAGTCCAGGCCGTAGGCCCGACCGTGCTGGGCCTGGTCCAGGACGCTGTACTGGCCGTCGCTGCTGTGCTGCGTGTGGATGTGGTGGTCACCGGCCAGCCAGTAGCGCAGGCCCCGGCCGCCCCGCCGCGAGGCGGCCTTGCCGCGGGCCGCGTCGTCGGCCATGGCCGGCGTGATGCCGCTCATGCCGGCCACGCCGGCGCTCAGCGCGCCGGTGACGCCGGCGGCGCGGAGCAGGTTGCGGCGTGTGAGCTCCCGCGGTGAGAGGTCGCTGTCGGAGACCGTGAGGTCCCCGACGGCCTCGTGGGAGTGGTCGTGGGAGCTCTCCGCGGAGTGCTCGTGGTCGTGCGTGTGGCCGTGCGCGTGATCGTGGTCGTGGCTCACCGATGGGTCCTTTTCTGCGTCAAGGAGTGGGGTGTCGCGCGAGCGATGCTGGTCTCCCCCGGTGACATCTGGCGGCCGGGAAGGGGCCTGGCAGGTGAATGAGCGCCGACCACCAGACGATGTCCGGATGGCGGACCCGATGTGCACATGCTGAGACGGCTGGTTATTGTGGCGTCTGCTCATCAAGAGGGACTGAGGGTACGGCCCTGTGACGTCCCGGCAACCGCCGTGTGCTCCCTGCTCCTCCCCTCGGAGGCGCAGTCGCGGAAACGGTGCTAATTCCGTCCCGGCGCGAGGTACGCCCCGGGGAAGATGAGGAGGAGGACACATGAGCACTGTCATCGACGAGAACGCATCGGGCACCGCCGAGCCGGAGGGCACCGACGCGAGCGACATCCGCGAGGGCGCCTTCGGCAACGCGACGAACCTGGTCTGCCGCGAGTGTGGCCACGAGGTCCCGCTGGGCCCGCACTACGCGTGCAGCGAGTGCTTCGGGCCGCTGGAGATCGCCTACCGGTTCCCCGCGATCACCCGTGAGGAGATCGAGGCCGGCCCCCGCAACATCTGGCGCTACAAGGCTCTGCTGCCGGTGCCGGACGACATCGAGCAGAGCCCGAACATGGAGCCCGGGTTCACCCGGCTGCTCAGGGCGCGCAACCTCGGTCGTGAGCTCGGGATCGAGGACCTCTGGGTCAAGGACGACAGCACCAACCCCACCAACTCCTTCAAGGACCGGGTGGTGGCGTGCGCGCTCAGCGCGGCCACCGAGTTCCACAGCAAGGTGTTCGCCTGTCCGAGCACCGGCAACCTGGCCAACGCCGTGGCTGCGGCCGGCGCCCGCGCAGGCATGAAGACCGTGGTCTTCATCCCCAGCAACCTCGAGCAGCCCAAGCAGGTCAACTCGGCGATCTTCACCGACTCGCTGGTGGCCGTCGAGGGCAACTACGACGACGTCAACAAGCTCGCGCAGGAGATCGCCTCCGAGGAGGACGGCTGGGCGTTCGTCAACGTCAACGTCCGGCCGTACTACGCCGAGGGGTCCAAGACCCTGGGTTACGAGATCGCCGAGCAGCTCGGTTGGCGCTTGCCCGACCAGATCGTGATCCCGGTCGCCTCCGGTTCCCAGCTGACCAAGGTGCACAAGGCCTTCCAGGAGCTGGTCAAGCTCGGCCTCGTCGAGGACAAGCCCTACAAGGTGTACGGCGCCCAGGCCACCGGTTGCTCGCCGGTCTCGATCGCCTACAAGGCCGGTGTCGACGCGATCCGCCCGGTCAAGCCCGACACGATCGCCAAGAGCCTGGCCATCGGCAACCCGGCCGACGGCATCTACGTGCTCGACATCTGCCGCGAGACCGGCGGCGCCATCGAGGACGTCACCGACGACGAGGTCCGCGACGCGATCGTGCTCCTGGCCCGCACCGAGGGCATCTTCACCGAGACCGCCGGTGGCACCACCGTGGGTGTGCTGAAGAAGCTGGTCGAGAGCGGCACCCTCGACCCGACGCTCGAGACGGTCGTCATCAACACCGGCCACGGCCTCAAGACCCTGGACTCCATCTCCGGGCAGGTCGGTGCCGTCGCGACCATCGAGGCGTCGTACGACGCGTTCGTGGCCACCGGCATCGGCAGCTGAGAGAGGCCACCGCCGGTCGTCGGTGGAGGTGTGAGGAGCGCCAGCGAGGAGCCTCGAAACCCGGTGGGTCAGTCCGTGCGCCTATCACCCGGCGGTGACGACCCGCTCGATCCAGGGGTCGACCAGGGCGTGGAAGTCCTCGGTCCGGTCGCGCCGCACGCAGTGGCCGGCCCCGGCCACCACCACGACCTCGAGGTGCGGGTTGCCCAGGGCGGCCACGGCGTCCAGGATCGCCGGGCCCAGGAGCACCCGCTCGGTGCCCGTGACCACGAGCGTGGGCACGCCGATGGCCGCGGCGATCTCGCGCCACGGCTCCTGCAACCAGGCGTGACCCGTCGCGCCGAACTCCAGGTCGAAGGCCGCGCTGGCCTGCGCCCACGCCCGCAGCTCGGCCTCGGGCCACCCCGGCAGCTCGCGGCGCCCCGCGGCGACCTCGGCGTCCAGGTCGGCGGCGGCGCCCTGGCACTCCTGCACCCGCTGCCCGGCCAGCTCGTCACCGTCGCCCCAGGGCGAGCCGTCCATCCAGGTCGGGTCCTCGAGCCCCAGGGCACGCACCAGGTCGGGTCGCGGGGGCCCCCCCGCGGCGGCCCGGCCCCCCCCCCCCCCCCGGCCCCCCCCCCCCCCCGCCGCGCCCCCCGCCCCGCCCCCCCCCCCCCCACCCGGGGCAC
>JAJAYJ010000050.1 GCA_026786275.1 Nocardioides sp.
CTCGCTCACGGCGCACGTCCTCAAGCTGCGCGACGATGGCCGGGGCCGCCGGCCCCCCGGCGGGGGGGCCGGGGGCGGCCCCCCCCCCCCCCCGCCCCCCCCCCCGCCCCCGCCCCCCCGCGGCCGCCCGGGACCCTCGCCCGGACCGCCGCCGCGGCCCGCGGCGCCGATCTCAGCCCAGCGACGCCCGGTCGTGCGGTTGCTGCCAGGTGGCGGGGTCCGGGCCGGCGGGCACGATCCCCGACGGGTTGATGTCGGTGTGCACGACGTAGTAGTGCGTCTTGATCTGCTCGAAGTCCACGGTCTCGCCGATGCCCGGGGTCCCGAACAGGTCGCGGGCATAACCCCACAGCGCCGGCATCTCGCTCAGCTTCTGCCGGTTGCACTTGAAGTGGCCGTGGTAGACCGCGTCGAAGCGGGCCAGGGTGGTGAACAGGCGGACGTCGGCCTCGGTGATCGCCCCGCCCATCAGGTAGCGACGCGAGGTGAGCCGCTCCTCCAGCCAGTCCAGGGTGGTCCAGAGCCGGTCGTAGGCCCGGTCGTAGGCCTCCTGGGAGCCGGCGAAGCCACAGCGGTAGACCCCGTTGTTGACCTCGGTGAACACCCGCTGCATGACCTGCTCCATCTCCTCGCGGAGGTCGACCGGCCACAGGTCGGGCGCGCCGTCGCGGTGCAGGTCACGCCACTCGAAGTACAGGTCGTGGGTGATCCACGGGAAGTCGTTGGTCACCAGTCGGCCGGTGGACTCCTCGACCATCGCCGGCACCGTGATGCCGCGCTCGTAGTCGGGGAAGCGCGCGAGGTAGGCATCCTGCAGTCGCTCGATGCCCAGCACCGGGTCCACGCCACCGGGGTCGAGGTCGAAGGTCCAGCTGCGCTGGTCGTGGGTCGGACCGGGCATCCCGAGCGAGATGACGTCCTGCAGCCCGAGCAGCTCGCGCACGATGATCGCGCGGTTGGCCCACGGGCACGCCTTGGCCGCGACCAAGCGGTAGCGGCCGGGCTCGACCGGCCACAGCTCGCCGTCGACCGGTCCGTGCTCGGGCCGGCGGGCGCCGCGGGTGATCCGGTCCGGCACGTAGTTCATGTCCCGCGCGAACTCCTGACCCGGCTCGACGTACGTCGTGTCCTGCTCCGCATCGCTCTTCATCCCGCCACTGTAGGTGAAACCTCAACCAGCCCCGCACCCCTGCAGGCGAGGACGATCGGTGACACGGTTTCGTCCCACGAGTCCCGCATGGCACTGTGCTCGCATGCGCCGCACCCCGACGCCTGCCCTGCTGCTGGCCGCCATCCTGACCCTGGGCACCGCCCTGAGCGGCTGCGGCCTCGGCTCCGAGGCGAGGACCACCCGCGGCGCCGGTCCGGGAGCCACCGGGTCGTCCTCGCAGGTCACCCCGGGTGCGCCGGAGGCGACCCCGACGAAGGCCGATCTGGCCTACGACCGGCTGACACCGCAGCAGCGGGTGGGCCAGCTCTTCATGTTCGGGATGACCACGACCGGCCCCAGCGAGGAGATGTACGCCGCACTGGTCGAGCACCAGAGCGGCAACGTCTTCCTGCGCGGGCAGAGCGACGAGGGCGCGGCCGCGGTGCGTGCGGTCACCGACGAGATCGCCGCCGCCACGACGTACGCCGGCGTGCGGCCGTTCGTGTCCGCCGACCAGGAGGGCGGCAACGCCCAGGCGCTCGAGGGCGAGGGCTTCAGCGAGATGCCGACCGCCCTCACGCAGGGCACGCAGGAGCGCCGCGACCTCAAGCTCGACGCCCGGGAATGGGCGAGCGAGTTGCGGGGCGCCGGGGTGAACGTTGACCTGGCCCCGGTCGGTGACGTGGTGCCGGCCGAGGTCGGAGCCGCCAACGCGCCGATCGGGTTCTTCCGGCGCCAGTACGGCAGCACCCCCGAGGTCGTGAAGCCGGCGGTGTCGGCGTTCATCACGGGCATGCAGAAGGAGTCGGTGGCCACGTCGGTCAAGCACTTCCCCGGGATCGGCCGGGCCACCGGCAACACCGATTCCGACGCCACCGCCGTCGACCCGACCGTGCCCGGCGACCCCTACCTGGCGCCGTTCCGGCGCGCGGTGCAGGCCGGTGCGGCGTTCGTGATGGTCTCCTCGGCCACCTACCCGGAGCTCGACGCCGACAACCGGGCCTGCTTCTCCCCGCTGGTGCTGCAGGAGATGCTGCGCGGGGACCTGGGCTTCGAGGGCGTGATCATCTCCGACAGCTTCGGCTCCGCCGCGGTGGCCGGAACACCCCCCGGGGAGCGGGCGGTGCGCTACTTCCGGGCCGGCGGCACGATGTTGCTCGACACCAACTACCTGGACGCGGCACCCATGTCGCAGGCCGTGCTGGCCGAGATGGAGAGGGATCCGGCCTTCGCCGCGATCGTGGAGTCGGACGTGCGGCTCGTGCTGGCCGCCAAGGAGCGCTTCGGCCTGCTCGACTGAGCCGCGCCGGCATCAGACCCGGCTGACGGCTCCGGGTCGCAGGGAGGCGATGTAGTCGAGCTTCTCGAGGACCGGGCCGGGAATCACGAAGGGGTAGAGGTCCTCCTTGCCCATGCTGCGGTTGATCATGTTCAGCGCCACCGTCAGCGGCGACCAGACCCCGGTCACCAGGTCGCGGAAGCTGCCGAACCGCGAGATCGGGCCGACGGCGGTCAGGCCGTACTGGCCGGCCGTCTCGATGCTGTCGCAGATGTGCAGGTAGTGCGCCCAGGTCTCGGCGAAGTCCTCGAAGGGATGCATGGTCGCGTACGCCGAGATGTAGGCCCGCTCCCAGCCCACCGGTGGGCCCTGGCGGTAGTGCCGCTCGATCGCCTCGGCGTAGTCGGCCATCTCGTCACCGAACAGCTCGGTGCAGCGCGCCTTCTGCAGGCCTCGCACCAGCTGCCAGCCGTAGTAGTGACCGATCTCGTGCCGGAAGTGGCCGAGCATGGTGCGGTACGGCTCGTCCAGGCGGGCCCGCACCTGCTCCCGGTACGCCGGGTCGCTCTCGGCCAGGTCGAGGGTGATCACGCCGCGGTGGTGGCCGATGACGACCGTGTCCTCGACCGACCGCTCCGAGGTCGAGAGCAGGTCGAAGGCCAGGCCGTCCACCTCGTCGACCGACCTGGCGACGATCGGGAAGCCGAGGGTGTCGAGCTCGAAGACCAGGTGGCGCTTGGCCCGCTCGGCGAGCTGGTAGTTCCTCAGGCCCACCGCGTCCGCGTCGCTGGGCCGGGTGCGGGTCAGGTCACAGCTGAAGCACTGCCCGCCCGCGAGCGGCGCCAGCCAGGTGCAACCGGAGAGGTCGAGGTTGGCGCAGACGTGCCAGACCAGGCCGGCGGGGTCGACGTAGGTGCCGGTGACGTCGACCGGCACGATCGAGCGCTCGGCCCGCGAGTACGCGAGCGGGGTCCGGCACGAGACGCACAGGGAGTTCTCGAAGTGGAGCGGCTTGTCACACACGCGACAGCGGAAGGCCTTCACCGGCAAAGGGTGGCAGGTGGTCCGCGCCCCTGACTCACCCCGGGTGGTGGCCGTGGGTCACGCGGGGTGTGGGTCACCGTCGGGAGCGACCCGGTGGGACCGGTCGGCGATCATGAGGACATGAGCGTCAACCTCGAGCAGGCCGCCGCGTCGTTCACCGAGCCGTGGCAGCCGCACCTGATCACCCACGTCAACGATCACGATGTCAAGATCGCCAAGATCCTGGGTGAGTTCGTCTGGCACACCCACCCCGACAGCGACGAGATGTTCCTGGTCGTCTCGGGTCGGATGACCCTGCAGGTGCGCGACGCCGACGGTGGTGACGTCGACCTCGGCCCCGGTGACGTGCACACCGTGCCGGCCGGGGTGGAGCACTGCCCGCGCGCGGAGCAGGAGACGGTGATCGTGATGCTGGAGAAGCAGGGCACCGTCAACACCGGGGACGCGGGGGGCGAGCGCACCGCGCCGGTGCAGCCGCTCCGTCCCGCAGCACCAGCGTGAGGAACCGGCTGAACGGCTCGTCGATGTCCTCGAACGGGTCGAGGGCGTGCACGCTGCCGGACGGCGACCGCTCGTGCGTCGAGGCCAGGTGCGCACCCAGCAGCGCCACGATCTCACGACCGGACAGGTCGTCCTCGACGACGCGGAACCGGTGCGGGACGGCGCTCATCGCGGCGCCCTGACCTCCGGCGGGTCCAGCGGGGCCACGTCGACCGAGACCCGCAGCGCCGACGTCGTGGCCTCCGTGAAGATGATGCCCCTCAACGGCGGGACGTCACCGTAGCCGCGGCCCCAGGCCACCGTCACGTAGCGGTCGTTCGCCCACTGGTCGTTGGTGGGGTCGATCGCCAGCCACTCGCCCGCGGCGCTCGGGTGGGCGGCGAGGGCCGCGGCCGTCGGCGGCACCCACACCGCCAACCACGCGTGGGAGGCGTCGGCGCCCACGACCCGCTCCCGGCCCGGTGGCGGCTGGGTGGCGAGGTAGCCGCTGACGTAGCGCGCGGCCACGCCGTGCGAGCGCAGGCAGGCCAGGGCCAGGTGCGCGAAGTCCTGGCACACCCCGGCCCGCTGCACCAGGGTGTCGGCCACGGTCGAGGTGACCGTGGTGGCGGTCTTGTCGTAGTCGAAGTCGGTGTGGATGCGGTGCATCAGGTCGCTCACCGCCTCGGCGATCGGGCGGCCGGGGGTCAGCGACGGGGCGGCGTACTCCCGGGCGCCCCGGGCGTGGTCGACCCCGGGGGTCGCGAGCGCGAAGTCGCAGGCCCGCCACGCACCGGGCGCCCGCGGGGCCAGGATCGGGCAAGCGGTCTCCCAGGCGGCGCCCAGGCCGGCCTCGTCGTACGTCGGCACCGAGACCTCGACCTCGCTGACCGCCTCGATCTCGAGCACGGTGTGCGGCGCCGTGACCTGGAAGTAGCTCACCGCGTTGCCGTAGCAGTCCTGGTCGTGGTCGGTGTCGCCCGGGTCGGGGCTCACCCTCAGCTGCTGCGAGACCACCCGCTGCCACGGCAGGGAGCGCGGCACCAGGTGCCCGACACCGAAGCTGACGGTCACGTCGTCGTCATACGTGTACGTCGTGCGGTGCGTGACCCGGTAC
>JAJAYJ010000051.1 GCA_026786275.1 Nocardioides sp.
GTCCGAGGTCGAGGCCGCCGGCCTCCGGCACGCCCGCGCCGCGGCCCAGCGGTACGCCGCGACGGTGTTGCTCAAGGGTCGACGCACGATCGTGGTGCACCCTGACGGCCCGGTGCGGGTCTGCACCACGGGCACGCCGTGGCTGGCCACCGCGGGCGCCGGCGACGTGCTCGGCGGGGTGATCGGGGCGCTGCTGGCCGCCGGCCTGACGCCGTACGACGCGGCCTCGGCGGGCGCCTGGATCCACGGCGCCGCCGCCCAGCTGGCCTCCCGCGGCGGCCCCATCACGGCCGGTGCGGTCGCCGCGGCGCTCCCGGACGCGGTGCGGACGCTGCCACCGCCCCGCTGAGTGGGACAATCGACCCCGTGAGTCCCCACCATCACCCCCGCGCCGAGATCGTCGTCGATCTCGCGGCCATCCGGCACAACGTGCGGACCCTGCGCGCGCTGGTCACCGCCGAGCACCCCACCGAGCACCCCACCGAGCACCCCGCTGGCCGACCGGTGCAGATGATGACGGTGGTCAAGGCCGACGGCTACGGCCACGGCATGGCGTCCGTGGCCCGCGCGGCCCGGGAGGCCGGTGCGGACTGGCTCGGTGTGGCCACCCTCGACGAGGCGCAGACACTGCGCGAGTCCGGTGACACGGGGCCGGTGCTGTGCTGGCTGAGTGTGCCCGGTGAGGACTACGACGAGGCGATCGCCACCGACGTGGACGTCACCGCCTACTCGGTCGAGGAGCTCGACGAGATCGCCGCCGCCTCCGAGCAGGTCGGGTACCCGGCCCGGGTGCAGCTCAAGGTCGACACCGGGCTGTCCCGGGGTGGCGCCGGTGCTGCCGACTGGCCGGCGGTGGTGGCCCGGGCCCGGCGCGGGGAGGTCGAGGGCCACTGGCGGGTCACCGGCATCTGGTCCCACCTGTCCAGCAGCGACGTGCCCGACGACCCGGCCAACGCCAACCAGGAGAAGCTCTTCGAGGAGGCCCTCGCCCTCGCCGCCGAGGCCGGTCTGCGCCCGGAGGTCCGGCACCTGGCCAACTCGGCGGCCGCGATCCTGCGGCCCAGCGCCCGCTACGACCTGGTCCGCTGCGGCATCGCGTCGTACGGCCTGGACCCGGCACCGGGGCACACGCCCGACCTGGGCCTGGTGCCGGCGATGACGGCGCGCGCCACCCTGGCCATGGTGAGAACGGTCGAGGCGGGCTCGAGCGTCTCCTACGGCCACACCTGGACCGCCACGGCGCCGACCACGCTCGGGCTGGTGCCGGTCGGGTACGCCGACGGCCTGCCGCGCAGCGCCGGCAACCGGGCCGAGGTCGCGATCGCCGGCCGACGCTGCCCGGTGCGGGGCGTGATCTGCATGGACCAGCTCGTCGTGGACCTGCACGGCGACACCCCGCCGCCGGGGTCCACCGTGCTGCTGTTCGGCCCCGGGCACGACGGCGAGCCCACCGCGCAGGACTGGGCGGTGGCCGCCGACACCATCGTCTACGAGATCGTCACCCGCATCGGGGGCCGGATGACCCGCACCGTGATCGACAGCGAACGACCGGAGGAGACCCGATGAACCTGGCTGGACGCGTGATCGGTGCCGTGGCCGGTGCCGTGGGGGTCGCGGTGGTCGGCACCACCGCCGGCGTGGTGCGCCAGGGACGCGTGATCGGTCGACGGGTCGAGGACAGCACACCGTTCGGCTCCCTGCGCTCCTCGCCGCTCACCCTGATCGCCGACGACGGCGTGCCGCTGCACGTCGAGGTGGACGAAGTCGGCGACGCCCCCAGGGGCGCTCCCGGCAGTGAGGGCTCGGACCTGACCGTCGTCTTCGTGCACGGCTTTGCGCTGAACATGGACTGCTGGCACTTCCAGCGTGCGGCCTACCGGGGGCTGGTCCGCGCGGTCTACTACGACCAGCGCTCGCACGGCCGCTCGGGCCGCTCGGGGCGCGAGGGCTCGACCATCGAACAGCTCGCCCTCGACCTGGCCCACGTCCTGATGACCATGGTCCCGGACGGACCGGTGGTCCTGGTCGGGCACTCCATGGGCGGCATGACGATCGTGGCCCTGGCCGACCAGCACCCCGAGCTCTTCGGGGAGAAGGTGGTCGGGGTGGTCCTGGTGTCCACCACCGCCGGGGGCCTGGACCCCAGCCGGATGCTGCTGCCGATGCTGCCGGCCCGGCTCAGCGGCGGGGTGGCCGGGCGCACGGTCAGCACCCTGGCGATCGGGCACCGCGTCGTCGACGGGGTACGCCGGCTGGGTGCGTCGTTCGCCCAGGTCGCGACCGACGTGTTCGCGTTCGGCGGCGCCGTGCCCGCGGCGTACGTCGACTTCGTCGACGAGATGCTCGCCGCGACGCCGTTCGAGGTCGTGGCGCAGTTCTTCCCCAGCTTCAAGGGCCTCGACAAGTTCCACGCCGTCGAGGTGCTGTCGCGGGTGCCGACCGCGATCATCGCGGGCACCGGTGACCGGCTGACCTCCGTCGGTCACAGTCGCAAGCTGCACCAGCGGATTGCCGGGTCGACCCTGCTGGAGTGCGAGGATGCGGGTCACATGGTGATCCTGGAACGGCACGGCCAGGTCAACGCGGCCCTCGACCAGCTGCTCACCGCCGCGGTCGACCGGAGCACCTCAACGTGACCGCGACCTCTGCGCCACCGAGCGCCGGGCACCCCCGGCCCGGGGTCGAGATCCGCGCGGTGGGTCCCGATGACGCCGCCGCCGTGCTCGACGTGGTCCGCGCGGCGTTCGCCGACCGACCGGTGCTCGACCCGCCCGCCGACGCCCTCGCGGAGAACGAGGAGTCGATGCGCGCGCTGCTGGCCCGCCGTGGCGGCATGCTGGCCCTGGTCGACGGTGAGCCGGTCGGCGCCCTGGTGCTCGACCCCACGACCACCACGATGTACCTGCGTCGCTTCGGCGTCCTGCCCGCCGCCCAGAGCCGAGGTGTCGCCGGGGCCTTGATCGACGCCGCCGCCGAGGCCGCTGCGGGGTACGACGACCTGACCGTGGTCGCCCGTGAGGAGCTGCCGGCGACGGTGCGTTTCTGGGAGCGTCGAGGCTTCCGCGAGATCCGCCGTTCCTCCCCGGTGGTCGAGCTGCGGCGCCCGCTGCGGGCGGCGGTCATCCCCGCCGCCACGGCCGAGGCGATGCGTGAGCTCGGTCGCTCGCTGGCCGGCCAGCTGGCCCCCGGCGACCTGGTCGTCCTCACCGGCGACCTCGGCGCCGGCAAGACCACCTTCACCCAGGGCCTGGGCGCCGGGCTCGGCGTACGCGGCGGGGTCACCTCACCCACGTTCGTGATCTCGCGGGTGCATCCCTCCGAGGTCGGCGGACCGGCGCTGGTGCACGTCGACGCCTACCGGCTGGCGGGGTTCGAGGAGCTCGACGACCTCGACCTCGACACCGACCTCGCCCACGCGGTCACCGTCGTGGAGTGGGGTGAGGGCCTGGTCGAGGGACTGAGCGACTCCCGGCTCGAGATCCAGATCGTGCGCTCCGACGACACCGGGCCCGACGACGACCTCGACCCGCGCCGGGTCGTGATCACCCCGGTGGGCCCACGCTGGCACGCCCTGTCCTTCCGGGGCCTGGGCTGATGCTCCTCGCCCTCGACACCGCCTGCTCGCTGGTCACCGTGGCCCTGCACGACGGCGCCGACGTCCTTGTCGAGCTGTCCTCGCAGCAACCCCTCCAGCACGGCGAGTCCCTGGCTCCGCTGATCGCCCGGGCGCTGGCCGGGACCGGCGTGGATCGTCGTGACCTGACCGCGATCGCGGTCGGGGTGGGTCCGGGACCCTTCACCGGTCTGCGGGTCGGCCTGGTTACGGCGCGCACCCTCGCACTGGTCCTCGACCTGCCCGTGTACGGCGTGTGCAGCCTCGACGTGCTCGCGGTGGAGGCGGTGGACACGGGCGTTGTCGCCTCCGACTTCCTGGTGGCCACCGACGCGCGGCGCAAGGAGGTCTACCTCGCCTCCTACGACGCCGAGGGCACCCGGGTCGCTGGACCTACCGTCGACAAGCCGGCCGCGGTCGCCACCGACCTGCCCGTGGTGGGGGAGGGGCCGCTGCTCTACCCCGAGGCGTTCGGCTGCGCGGTCGGCCCGGTGCGGCCCTCGGCCGGGTGGTTGGCCCGCGTCGTGGTGCAGGAGCGGGCCGAGCTGTACGACCCCGAGCCGCTCTACCTGCGCCGACCCGACGCGGTCAGCCCCAGCGCCCGCAAGCCGGTCTCGTGATCGTCCGCGCCGCCACGCCCGACGACGTCGACGCGGTCGCGGGTCTCGAGGACGAGACCCTCGGGGCCGAGGCCTGGTCCCATGGCCTGGTCGCGGAGGGCATCCGGGGCACGTTGGCGACCGTGCACTACCTGGTGGCCGACATCGGCGGTCGCACCGTGGGCCATGCCGTGACCAGCCTGGCCGGGGACGTTGCGGAGCTGCAACGCATCGGGGTCACCGCGAGCGCGCGGCGTACGGGGGTGGCGCGGGCCCTGCTCGACCACGTCGCGACCCTGGCCCGGGCGTCGGGAGCCGACCGGCTGCTGCTCGAGGTGCGGGAGGACAACGCCGGGGCGCTGGCGTTCTACGCCGCCGAGGGCTTTGCCGAGATCGACCGGCGCCGGCGGTACTACCGTGACGGCACGGCCGCGATCGTGATGTCCCGGGCGCTGAGCGAAGGAGCCGGATGAGGAACGACGGACCCCTGGTGCTCGGCATCGAGACGTCGTGCGACGAGACCGGTGTCGGGATCGTGCGTGGTCACACGCTGCTGGCCGACGCCGTGGCCAGCAGCGTCGAGGAGCACGCTCGCTTCGGCGGGGTGGTGCCCGAGGTCGCCAGCCGCGCCCACCTCGAGGCGATGGTGCCCACCATCGAGCGGGCCTGTGCGACGGCGGGGATCGTGCTCGACGACGTCGACGCGATCGCGGTGACCAGCGGCCCGGGCCTGGCCGGTGCGCTGCTGGTGGGGGTCGCCGCGGCCAAGGCGCTCGCGCTGGGCCTGGACAAGCCGATCTACGGCGTGAACCACCTGGCCTCCCACGTCGCCGTCGACCAGCTGGAGCACGGGCCGCTGCCTGAGCCCTGCATCGCCCTGCTGGTCAGCGGCGGCCACTCCAGCCTGCTGCGGGTCACCGACGTGACCGGTCACGACGGCGGGGTCGACCTGATGGGCGCCACCATCGACGACGCGGCCGGGGAGGCCTTCGACAAGGTGGCGCGGCTGCTCGGGCTGCCGTTCCCGGGAGGTCCGCACATCGACCGGGCCGCCGCCTCCGGCTCCAGCGTGCACATCGACTTCCCGCGCGGTCTGAGCAGTCGTCGTGACCTCGAGCGGCACCGCTTCGACTTCTCGTTCTCCGGCCTCAAGACCGCCGTCGCGCGCTGGGTCGAGGCCCGGGAGCGTGCCGGCGAGGCGGTGCCGGTCAACGACGTGGCCGCCAGCTTCCAGGAGGCCGTCTGCGACATTCTGGTGCGTAAGGCCCTCGACGCCGCGTCGTCGCAGGGCATCGAGGACCTGCTCATCGGGGGTGGCGTGGCCGCCAACTCCCGGCTGCGCGCGCTGGCCGAGCAGCGGGCCACGGGCCTCGGGATCCGGGTGCGGGTGCCGAGCCCGGGCCTGTGCACCGACAACGGGGCCATGGTCGCCGCGCTCGGGGCCGAGATGGTGTCCCGAGGCCGCACTCCGTCGGCCCTGGACCTGCCGGCCGACTCCAGCCTGCCCGTCACCACCGTCCTGGTCTGAGGTCCGGGCCGGGACGCGACAACTCGCGAGATGCTCGCGGTGGCGCGGTGGCGCGGTGGCGCGGTGGCCTACGGTGGTTCAGAGATCAACCAGTTGTTCATTGTTCACTGTTCATCGAGGAGAGGCAGACGCATGCAGCAGGTCAAGGCCGTGGTCGCGCGAAGCAAGGGACAGCCCACGGAGGTGGTCACCATCAACGTGCCCGACCCCGGCCCGGGGGAGGCCCTGGTGAAGGTGCAGGCGTGCGGCGTGTGCCACACCGACCTGCACTACCGCGAGGGCGGCATCAACGACGACTTCCCGTTCCTGCTCGGCCACGAGGCCGCGGGCGTGGTCGAGGCCGTAGGCCCCGACGTGACGTCCGTGGCCCCCGGCGACTTCGTGGTGCTCAACTGGCGGGCCGTCTGCGGCGACTGCCGGGCCTGCAACCGGGGTGAGCCGTGGTACTGCTTTGACACCCACAACGCGACCCAGAAGATGACGCTGGAGGACGGGACCGAGCTGTCCGCGGCCCTGGGCATCGGCGCGTTCGCCGAGAAGACCCTGGTCGCCGCGGGCCAGTGCACCAAGGTCGACGAGTCCGCGCGACCGGCGGCCGTGGGCCTGCTCGGCTGTGGCGTGATGGCGGGCATCGGTGCGGCGATCAACACCGGCGCCGTGGGCCGTGGCACGTCCGTCGCCGTGATCGGGTGCGGTGGTGTCGGGGTGGCCGCGATCGCCGGCTCCGCGCTGGCGGGCGCCAGCCCGATCATCGCCGTCGACATCGACCCCAAGAAGCTCGAGGCGGCGCTGAGGATGGGCGCCACCCACACCGTCAACAGCAGCGAGGTCGACCCGGTCGAGGCGGTCAAGGCCGTCGTGGGCGGCACCGGGGCCGTGGGCGCCGACGTGGTGATCGAGGCCGTGGGTCGCCCCGAGACCTGGAAGCAGGCCTTCTACATGCGCGACCTGGCCGGCACCGTCGTACTGGTCGGGGTGCCCACGCCGGACATGAAGCTGCCCGACATCCCGCTCGTGGACGTCTTCGGCCACGGGGGCTCGCTGACGTCCAGCTGGTACGGCGACTGCCTGCCCAGTCGCGACTTCCCGATGCTGGTCGACCTCTACCAGCAGGGCAAGCTCGACCTGGACGCCTTCGTGAGCGAGGAGATCGGCATCGACGACGTCGAGGCGGCCTTCGACCGGATGCATGGCGCCCCCGACCAGCCGAGCGTGCTGCGCTCGGTGGTGATCCTGACATGAGCGGGGCGACCCGGGTCGACCACGCCGTCTCGTCGGGCACGTTCAGCCTCGACGGCCAGACCTACGACGTCGACAACAACCTCTGGGTGGTCGGCGACGACGACGAGTGCGTGGTCATCGACGCCCCGCACTCTGTCGACGACATCATGGCGCTCGTGGGGCAGCGCACGGTCAAGGCCATCCTGCTGACCCACGCCCACGACGACCACAGCCGGATGGCGCCGGCCCTGCGGGAGCGGGCCAACGACGGGCAGGGTGCGCCGATCTTCCTGCACCCCGACGACAGGCCGCTGTGGGAGCTGACCCACGGCGGCCCCGACGACGCGGACGGCCACCTCTGGGACATGGACCTGCCCGACGGCTGGGAGCTAGAGGTCGGGGGCACCACCCTGCGGGTCCTGCACACGCCGGGCCACGCCCCGGGCGCGGTCTGCTTCTACAGCGAGAGCCTGGGCGCGGTGTTCTCGGGTGACACGCTGTTCTGCGGCGGTCCGGGCGCGACCGGGCGCAGCTTCAGCGACCGGCCGACGATCGAGGCCTCGATCCGCGCGACGCTGTTCGCACTCCCCGACGAGACCGTGGTGCACACCGGCCACGGCGACGACACCACGATCGGGGCGGAGGCGGCCGAGCTCGGCCGCGCCTGACCCGCTCGACGACGTCGGTCCCAGCAGGCGGGGGCCCGCGCTGCCGGTCCGTTCAGAACGGCCGGACCAGCAGGGCGGTGCCCTCGCCGGCCACCCGGGTCATCACCAGCGTGGCCTCGTTGTCACCATGCAGGTCGAGCCGTTTGCGCAGCTGCTCGGGCACCACGTCGACGCCGCGCTTCTTGATGGTCAACGAGCCGATGCTGCGCGCGCGCAGGGCCGCCTTGAGCGGCTTCTCCCGGTAGGGCACCTGCTCCAGCACTTCGTAGCCCCTCGCGAACGGGGTGGCCCAGGACGCGTCGGCCGTCACGTAGGCGATGTGCTCGTCCAGCAGCCCGCCCCGCACGCCGGCCGCCACCGCGGTGACCAGGCCGGCCCGGATCACGGCACCGTCGGGCTCGTAGAGAAAGGCCCCCAGCGCCCGCACCTCACCGCCGGGGTCGTCCGCGTCGGTCAGGGTGGCCAGCCCCCCGTCGCCGATGACCGTCGCCCGCCGGGTGGTCGTGGCCAGCCGACCCGACCACAGCGCCGCCTCCTTGACCTCGCCGTGGTCACTGACCCACTCCGCCTCCACCCCCGCGGGCACCAGGTCGTGGGGGATGCCCGGCGCCGTCTTCACGCAGGCGTCGCGGTGCAGCAGCGTCTCGACGAACGACCACGACGGTGTCCAGTCGTCGACGTCGAAGCTGCGGCCCCGCGACGTACGACGGGCGGGGTCCGCGAAGGCCACGTCGAAGGGCGAGGGGTCGACGTCGGCGGCGTCGGCCACCACCACCGCCCCGGGCAGGTCGAGCACGGCCAGGTTGGCCTCCGCGACCGCGACCCGCACCGGGTCTAGGTCGACCCCGGCCGTGGTGATGCCGGCCCGGGCCACGACGACCAGGTCGCCGCCGATGCCGCAGCCCAGGTCGATCAGCGAGCGGGTCTCGAAGGCGACCAGGCGCCCGGCCCGGTGCTCGGCGACCGGGAGCCGGGTGGCCTGCTCCAGCCCGTCGGGGGTGAAGTACATCAGCGGCGCCAGGTCGGCGAACTTGACGACGGCCCGACGTCGCAGCGCGGCCTGGGTCAGCGCCGCGGCGACGTGGGAGGCGGCCGCACCGGGCGCCGTACGACGCAACTGGGCGCTGGCCCTGAGCGGGTCGTCGCCAGGGATCGCTTCCGCGGCGCGCAGCAGCTCCTGGCCGGGGTCGGTGAGCAGCCACCGGAAGGAGTCGAGATCCACCTCGGGATCCTCTCAGCACGGACCCTTGCTGGCACTCCGTCGGCCTGAGTGCTAGTTTCAGACCTGGCACTCTCCCCGTGAGTGTGCCAGCGCTTGCGAGCCTGGTCCGACCCCCGCGACGGCGGTCCGGAACCGCAGGCACAGACGTTGAATCAGCCCATTACGAAGTGCCAGAAAGTGGAGGTCGACATCGTGTCGGTCAACATCAAGCCCCTCGAGGACCGCATCGTCGTCAAGCCCCTCGACGCCGAGCAGACCACGGCTTCCGGCCTGGTCATCCCGGACACCGCCAAGGA
>JAJAYJ010000052.1 GCA_026786275.1 Nocardioides sp.
CACCAGCGCGCGCAGCAACTGCACGAAGATCTGCCCGATCAGGCGCAGCACCTCGGCCAGCGCAAAGCCAGCCTGCCCCTCGTCCGGCCCCAGGTTGCGGGCCACCAGGCCCAGCGCCAGGCCCAGCGCCAGCGGGGCCGCGACGGATGCTCGGGACCGGGGTCTCACCCGGCGAACACTAGACCTTTACTTGTCTTTGGGTGAGCGCTGCGGTCAGGGACGGTGCGCCATGATGGCGCCATGAGCATGCCGCGCGGCACGAACCCCACCCAGTCCCCCCTCCGCCTCGAGTTCCCGCAGTCCCTGGCGGTGTACGACGACTACGCCGCCGCGCAGCGCACCGTCGACTTCCTCGCCGACGAGAAGTTCCCGGTCGAGCAGTGCATGATCGTCGGCACCGACCTGAAGCGGATCGAGCGGATCACCGGCCGGCTGACCACCAGCAAG
This sequence comes from Nocardioides sp., assembly GCA_026786275.1. Lineage (GTDB taxonomy): Bacteria > Actinomycetota > Actinomycetes > Propionibacteriales > Nocardioidaceae > Nocardioides. The sequence continues at coordinate 448 of JAJAYJ010000052.1, forward strand.
GTCGCGATCGGCGGGCTGCTCTCCGGGCTCTGGCTCGGCCTGTTCGTGGGTCTCGTGGTGTCCATCTTCGCCGAGGGCGGTGCCCTGACCACGATCGTGTCGACGATGATCTTCGGTGCGCTCTTCGGGGTGATCTGGGCGCTCGCCGGGTACGCCGCCACGCGGGGTCGCCGCGACTTCTCCTCGGTCGCCCAGGTCGTGGCCACCCGCTACGAGGTCCTCGTCGAGCACACGTCCGCCGCCCGGGCCCGTGAGCTGCTCAGCCAACTCCCCGGTGCCACCCCCGACCCCTTCGCGTAGGGGCCAGGGGGTCACGCCGTATCAGGAGAGCTCGCGCTTGAGGATCTTGCCGGTGGCGGTCATCGGCAGCTCGGGCACGATCTCGACGACGCGGGGGTACTTGTAGGTCGCCATCTGCTCCTTGCCCCACGCGCGCAGCTCGTCGGAGGTCACGCTCGCACCCTTGTTCAGGATCACGAACGCCTTGATCTCCTCGCCGTGGCTCTCGTGCGGCGTCCCGATCACCGCCGCCAGCGACACGTCGGGGTGGGTGAGCAGGACCTCCTCGATCTCGCGGGGGTACACGTTGAAGCCGCCGCGGATGATCATGTCCTTGGACCGGTCGACGATGTAGTACCAGCCGTCGGCGTCGCGGCGCCCGAGGTCGCCGGAGCGGAACCAGCCGTCCCAGATGGCCTCGTCGGTCGCCTCGGGCCGGTCGTAGTAGCCCTTCATGATGTTGTGACCCTTGATCGCGATCTCGCCGACCGCGTTCTCGGGGTCGTCGCCGACGTCGATGTCGTCCCAGCTCTCGGGGTCGATCAGCTTCATCTCGACGCCCGGGATCGGGATGCCGATCGAGCCCGGACGCACGGGCTCGCCGTACGGCGAGAAGCTGGCGACCGGCGAGGTCTCGGACAACCCGTAGCCCTCGAGGATGGTGACGCCGAACTTGCGCTGGAAGTCCTTGTGCACCTCGACCGGCAACGCAGAGCCACCGGCGGCCGCGACCCGCAGGTTGGCCGCCAGCTCCTTGACGTCCACGTCGCTGTCATCGAGCGCCCCAAGCAGGCCCCAGTACATCGTCGGCACGCCGGCGAAGAAGGTGACCTTCTCGGAGGCCATCAGGCTCAGGGCCGGACCGGCCTCGAAACGGGGCAGCATGACCACGGTGCCACCGAAGGCGGCCGATCCGTTCTGGATCACGGTCTGGCCGAAGGAGTGAAAGAGCGGCAGCACACCCAGGTAGGTGTCGGGCTTGTCCGCGTCGGCCCCGAAGAGGTCCGCACCCGACATCGCGTTGTCGCGCATGTTGCGGTGCCGCAGCTCGGCGCCCTTCGGCTTGCCCGTGGTGCCGGAGGTGTAGAGGATCACCGCGGTGTCGTCCTCGTCGGTGGCCACCGTGTCGAAGGTCGGCGGCTGGTCGGCCATCGAGCGACCCATGGTGTCGGTGCCCTCGATCGGGGACTCCGCAGCGGGGTCGGCGGTGATCATGAAGAAGTGCTCGCAGGGCTCGGTCTCGCCGAACCCGGCGTACCCCTCGGCACCGATCGGGAGCTCGTCTGTGCCCTGGAAGCAAAAGTAGGCCTTGGCGTCGGAGTCGGCGAGGTGGTAGGCCACCTCCCGGCCCTTGAGCAGCACGTTGAGCGGGACCACGCTCGCGCCCGCCTTGAGGATGCCCCAGTAGACGATAGAGAAGTAGGGCAGGTTGGGGCAGCTCAGGGCCACCTTGTCGCCGGGCTCGATGCCGCGCGACACCAGCACGTTGGCGACCTGGTTGGCCGCTCCGTTGACCTGCGCGTAGGTCAGACGGGTGTCGCCGAAGATGATCGCGTCACGATCGGCGTACTTCTCGGCGCTGGTCTCCAGCAGGGTCGACAGGTTGTAGTCGCTCAACGTGGTCTCCGTCACGATTGGGGTGGGCCCTCAACTTACCCAGCCAGGCGTCGTGGTGGCACGTGGTCCCGACCGGTGACCTCGGGCCTGTCGGACGACGTGGCTCTCGACGTGGGCCTCCGGACGCGCTGCGTGGGGTCCACAGCGGGGTCTGCGGCCAGGTCTAGAGCTGGGACCAGGCGCGGGTCAGCACGTCGCGCAGGGTGGACTCGATCTCGTCGAAGACGGCCTGGTCGGAGATCAGTGGCGGGGCCAGCTGGATCACGGGGTCGCCACGGTCGTCGGCCCGGCAGTAGAGACCGGCCTCGAAGAGCGCCCCGGAAAGGAAACCACGCAGCAGCCGCTCGGACTCGGGACCGTCGAAGGACTCCTTGGTGCTCTTGTCCTTCACCAGCTCGATGCCGTAGAAGTATCCCTCACCGCGCACGTCGCCCACGATCGGCAGGTCGCGCAGGCGGCCCAGCGTGGCCCGGAAGTCGGCCTCGGTCTCGCGCACGTGCTCGTTGATCTGCTCGCGCTCGAAGATGTCGAGGTTGGTCATCGCCACGGCCGTCGAGACCGGATGACCACCGAAGGTGTAGCCGTGGGCGAACGAGGTGTCCCCCTTCGCGAACGGCTCGAAGAGGCGGTCGGTGGCGATCATTGCGCCGAGCGGGCTGTAGCCCGAGGTCAGGCCCTTGGCGCAGGTGATGATGTCGGGCTGGTAGCCGTAGCGCTCGCAGGCGAACATGTGACCCAGCCGCCCGAAGGCGCAGATCACCTCGTCGGAGACCAGCAGCACGTCGTGCTCGTCGCAGATCTCCCGGACCCGCTCGAAGTAGCCGGCCGGGGGCGGGAAGCAGCCACCGGCGTTCTGCACGGGCTCGAGGAACACGGCGGCGACCGTGTCGGGGCCCTCGAACTCGATGGCCTCGCCGATCCGGTCGGCCGCCCACCGACCGAAGGCACGCTCGTCCTCGGGGGTGCCGCCGCCGAACTGCTCGGGGGCGCGGTAGAGATTGGTGTTGGGTACCCGGAAGGTGCTCGGCACCAACGGCTCGAACTGTGCCTTCATGCCCGGCAGGCCGGTGATGGACAGCGCACCCGCGGTGGTGCCGTGGTAGGCGATGGCCCGGCTGATCACCTTGTGCTTGGTCGGCTTGCCGGTCAGCTTGAAGTAGTTCTTGGCCAGCTTCCAGGCGCTCTCGACCGCCTCCCCGCCGCCGCTGGTGAAGAAGACCCGGTTGAGGTCGCCGGGCGCGTAGCCGGCGAGGCGCTCAGCCAGGTCGATCGCCCCCGGCGTCGCGTAGGACCACAGCGGGAAGAAGGCCAGCTCGGCGGCCTGCTTGGCCGCGGCCTCGGCCAGCTCGGTGCGTCCGTGCCCGACCTGGACCACGAACAGTCCGGCCAGGCCGTCGAGGTAGCGCTTGCCGTGGGAGTCCCAGATGTAGGCACCCTCACCCCGCACGATCGTCGGCACCTCGTGGGTGTCGTAGGTCGAGTGCCGGGTGAAGTGCATCCACAGGTGGTCCCGGGCGGCCTGCTGGCGGGAGGAGTCGATGCGGAACGGGTCCATGCGTGGCAATCTACTCCGGAGCGGGCACGCAGAGAACGGGTCGGCGCGAGAGGTGCAACAGTTTGTGCGGGGTGGCGCCGACGATGGCCCCGCGGATCGGGCTCTCGCCCCAGGTGCCGACGACGATCACGGTCGCGTCGTGTGCGTCCGCCACCTCCAGCAGCGCATCGACCGGCTTGGCGCCGACCAGCTCGACCACGGACTCCACCCCGGCCTGCTCGGCCTGCTCGACGGCGTGGGCGACGAGGGGGCGACCGATCTCCTCCAGCGCGGCCTGGTGCGACCGGGCCTCCTCGCCCAGCCCCCCGGGCGGGGCGGTCGCGTAGACCACCACCAGCGGGGCGGCGTAGCGCCGGGCCACGTCGATGGCGACGGCGAGCGCGGCCCGCGCCCCGGGCGACTCGTCGTAGCCCAGCACGATGCTCATCGCTCGACCTCCACGGCTGCGTCCTCCTCGACGGTGCTGCGGGTCTCGTTCCAGTAGCGGGTGTCCTGGGTGCGCCACCCGAACACCACCACCACGCCGACCAGCACGATGCCGATGCCGATCACCAGCGGCGGCCCCAGGCCGAACCAGGACTGGCCGCTGTAGGAGTTCTCGGGGTCAGACATGTCGATCACCGACTGCACCAGCAGCCAGAACAGCATCAGCGAGCCCAGCACCGGCCCGATCCCGACCAGGAACAGGCTGCGCACCGACTCGGTCAACCGGTGGCGGAAGTAGATCGCACAGGCGATACCGGTCAGCCCGTAGTAGAAGGCGATCAGCAGGGAGAGCGCGGTGATGGAGTCGAACAGCGCGTTCTCGCTGATCACCGAGACCAGGAGGTACCACCCGCTGGCGATACCGGCGACCCACCAGGTGGAGACGTCGGGGGTGCGGTAGCGCGGGTGGATCCGCGCCAGCCCGGGGGGCAGGGCGTGGCGGCGCGCCATGCTGAACCCGGTGCGCGAGGCCGGGATGATCGTGGTCTGCGTGGAGGCGATCGCGGACGTGGCCACGGCCAGCAGCACCACCCAGTCCCACCGGCCCATCACCTCGGTGGCCAGCAGCGCGAAGATCGCTTCCTCCTCGTCGCTGTTGTCAGCCAGGAAGGACGCGCCGGCGTACGCCACGACGGCGTAGGCGACCGCGACGTAGGTGACCAGCAGCACCAGGGTGGACACGACCGCCGCCCTGCCGGGGGCGCTCTCCGGGTCGGTGGTCTCCTCGGCCAGGTTCACCGACGACTCCCAGCCCCAGTAGGCGAAGACGCCGAGCAGCAGGCCACCGGTCAGCGCGGCACCACCCTCGGAGAAGGGGTTGAGCCAGGAGAACGAGGGCGAGACCGACTCCAGCGTCGACGTGTCGTTCGCGACCCGGACCAGCGCGACCACCGCGAAGGCCAGCAGGGCCAGCACCTGGGCCACGATCAGGGCGTTCTGCAGCCGGGCCGACGCCTCGGTCCCGAACACGCAGATCGCGGTCATCGCCACGATCAGGAGCACGGACAGGCCACGTACCAGCCAGGTGTTGTCGGCCGCCGAGTCCGCCCCCACGGTGAGCAGCGAGAACCGGACCCCCGTCTCCGCGAGAGAGCCGATCACCAGCACCCCGGTCATCGCGATCGCCCAGCCGCCGAACCAGCCGAACCACGGCCCCATCGCGCGGGTCACCCAGGAGAACGTGGTGCCGCAGTCGGTGTCGACCGCGTTGAGGTGGTAGAACGCCGACGCGATCAGCAGCATCGGCACGAAGCTCGCGATCAGCACCCCGGGCGCCGAGACGCCGACGAGCAGCACGATCGGGCCGATCACGGCTGCCAGCGAGTACGCGGGCGAGGTGGCTGCGAGCCCGATGACCAGGGCGTCGAAGAAACCGATCGCCCCCGGCTTGAGCGTGGTGGGAGGCAGGTCGTCGACGGTCATGGCTCATGTAAGCGGTTGCGGCACCCTGCCGACAAGGTGCTGGACGGGCTATTTGCGCCACGACCCGGCCTCAGTAGTGTCTCGACTGCAACCGTGAGGGGAACCGATGGCCGACACCACCTTCCACAACGTCATCAACGGCGAGCTGGTCCCGGCCGCCTCCGGCGAGACCTACGAGGTGCTGGACCCCAGCACCGGTGAGGTCAATGCGGCGGCGCCGATGTCACGGGCCGCCGACCTCGACCGGGCGTACGCCGCCGCCGACGCCGCGTTCGAGGGCTGGGGCGGCAGCACCCCGCAGGAGCGGTCCCGAGCCCTGCTGCGGATCGCCGACGCCATCGACGCCCGGGCGGAGGAGATCGTCCGGGTCGAGTCCCGCGACACCGGCAAGCCGCTGGGGCTGACCGCGAGCGAGGAGCTGCCGCCGAGCTCGGACCACGTCCGGTTCTTCGCCGGCGCCGCCCGGGTGCTCGAGGGCAGGTCGGCCGGGGAGTACCTCGCCGACCACACCTCGTTCGTGCGACGTGAGCCGATCGGTGTCGTGGGCCAGGTGACGCCGTGGAACTACCCAGATGACGGTCGGCTCGTAGAAGTAGCCGGTCGAGCCCTACCGCGCAGCGCCGGTCTGCAGGGTGGCGTGGTCGGGCAGCCGGTCGACCATCCCGCTCACGCGGGCGAGCTGGTCGGCGTTGTTGAGCGCGCCGTAGAGCACGTCGGGGTCCTCAGGCATGCCGGTGCGGATGCTGCGGGCCTGCGCGGTCAGTGCGGCCACGAGGTCGGCGTGGATGCCGGGGCCGGCCAGCACCCGGGTGGCGGCGGTGCAGTCCTGACCGGCGTTGACGTAGCCCGCCTCCGCGATCGCGGCCGCCGCCTTCTCGACGTCGGCGTCGTTGAACACGATCACCGGGGCCTTGCCGCCGAGCTCGAGGTGGACGCGCTTGACGTCACGGGCCGCGGCCCCCGCGACCTCCATGCCAGCGCGCACCGAGCCGGTGATCGAGACCATCTGCGGCGTCGGGTGCTCCACCAGGGCACGACCCGTGTCGCGGTCACCGCACACCACGTTGAGGACCCCGGGCGGCAGGAACTCCTGGCACAGCTCGGCGAGCAGGATCGAGGAGGCCGGGGTGGTGTCGCCGGGCTTGAGCACGACGGTGTTGCCGGCCGCGAGGGCGGGCGCGATCTTCCAGATCATCATCATCAGGAGCGTCTGGACCAAGGACCACGCCCGCGCCATGCGGATGTCGCGCCGGCTCGACTTCGGGGTGGTCTGGGTCAACACCCACATCCCGTTCGTGTCCGAGATGCCGCACGGCGGGTTCAAGCACTCGGGCTACGGCAAGGACCTGTCGATGTACGGGCTCGAGGACTACACGCGCATCAAGCACGTGATGAGCTACATCGGCGAATGACGCCGGTGCTTTCTGAGAAGGAGCGCACCTCATGAGGATCCTGCTGGTCGGCGCCGGAGGCGTGGGGGCGGCGTTCGCCGCCATCGCGGCGCGTCGCGACTTCTACGAGTCGATGGTGATCGCCGACTACTCGCTCGCGAGCGCGGAGCGGGCGGCGGCGATCGACCCCAGGTTCCGCAGTGCCCAGGTCGACGCGTCCAGCGCGGAGTCGGTGACGGCCCTGGCGCGAGGGTGCGGCGCCACCCACGTGATGAACGCGGTGGACCCGCGGTTCGTGATGCCGATCTTCGAGGGCGCCCGGGCCGCCGGCGCCGACTACCTCGACATGGCGATGTCGCTGAGCCGGCCGCACCCGGACGCGCCGTACGAGAAGTGCGGGGTGAAGCTCGGGGACGAGCAGTTCGCAGTTTCCGACGCGTGGGCGGCGCAGGGTCGCCTCGCCCTGTGCGGGATCGGCGTCGAGCCGGGCCTGTCCGACGTGTTCGCGCGGTACGCCGCCGACCACCTGTTCTCCGAGATCGACGAGCTCGGCACCCGCGACGGCTCCAACCTCAGCGTCGAGGGCCACGACTTCGCACCGTCGTTCTCGATCTGGACCACGATCGAGGAGTGCCTGAACCCGCCGGTGGTCTGGCAGGACGGCGAGTGGTCGACGACCGCACCGTTCTCCGACCCGGAGATCTTCGACTTCCCCGAGGGCATCGGCCCGGTCGAGTGCGTCAACGTCGAGCACGAGGAGGTCCTCCTGATGCCCCGGTGGGTCGACTGCAGGCGAGCGACGTTCAAGTACGGCCTCGGGGACGAGTTCATCGAGGTGCTGAAGGTGCTGCACAAGCTCGGCCTGGACAAGACGGACCCGATCACCGTCGGTGGCATCGAGGTCAGCCCGCGTGACGTGGTGGCCGCGGCGCTGCCCAACCCGGCCGAGCTGGGTCCGCTGATGAAGGGCAAGACCTGCGCCGGGCTGTGGGTGACCGGGACGGGCAAGGACGGCCTGCCCCGCTCCACCTACCTGTTCCACGTCGTGGACAACGAGTGGTCGATGGCGGAGTACGGCCACCAGTGCGTGGTCTGGCAGACCGCGGTCAACCCCGTTGTCGCCCTGGAGCTGCTGGCCGCCGGTACCTGGAGCGGGGCCGGCGTGCTCGGCCCGGAGGCGTTCGACGCGGTGCCGTTCCTCGAGCTGCTGACCGAGTACGGCAGTCCCTGGGGCATCCAGGAGCTGGTCCCCGTCACCGCTGGTTGAGGGGCGAGGGCCGCGAGGCCCGTGGCGTCACCCCGCGCTGGGGTGCCCGGCCAGGATCTTCGCGGCCTTGGTCAGGTCGGCGCGGACGGCGAGCGGTGCGAGCCGGTTGAGCGCGGCGACCGGAAGGGCGAGCAGGCCACGGCCCCGCAGCCGCATGGTCGCCTCGACGAGGCAGGCCTGCGGGCCGGCCGGCGCGAAGACCAGCGTGAGGGTGGCCGAGACACCGTGCCAGGTCCCGACCTCGGTCCAGCGGTGCGGCCGGTCGAGCTCGGTGGTCCGCATCCGGGGCTTCAGGCCGGGCTTGGTCACGTCGACCCAGGTCTGACCCACGCGTGGCTCGCCGTCGACGTCCTCGACCCGGGCCAGGCTGGACTGCCACCGGGGCCGCTGGTGCGGGTCCACGAAGTAATCGAACGCGACCTGCACCGGCACGTCGACGTGCACACCACGGGGCATCAGAACCGCTCTCCTGTCAACAGCTCGTAGGCCTGCAGGTAGCGGGCCCGGGTGTGGTCGACGACCTTCTCCGGCAGGGGTGGGGGCGCGTCAGGGCAGGTCCGGTCCCAGCCGGACTCCGGGGAGAGCAGCCAGTCGCGGACGATCTGCTTGTCGTACGACGGCTGCGCCCGACCGGGCTGCCACTGCTCGGCCGGCCAGAAGCGGCTGGAGTCGGGGGTGAGCACCTCGTCACCGAGCACGATCGTGGCGTCGTCACGGACACCGAGCTCGAGCTTGGTGTCGGCCAGGATGATCCGGTGCTCGCGCGCCATCTTCTCGGCCCGGTCGTAGACGGCCAGCGTGAGCTCGCGCAACCGGGCCGCGACCTCGGCGCCGACCTCGGTGACCACGGCGGCGTACGACACGTTCTCGTCGTGGTCGCCCAGCGCCGCCTTGGTGGCGGGGGTGAAGATCGGCCGGGGCAGCCGGCTGCCGTCCACCAGCCCGGCCGGCAGCGCGATCCCGCACACCTCACCGCCGCTGCGGTAGTCCAGCAGCCCCGACCCGGTGAGGTAGCCACGCACGACGCACTCCACCTGATACATCTCCAGGCGCTCGCAGATCACCGCGCGGCCGGCGACCTCGGGCGGCACGTCGGTCGACACGACGTGGTGCGGCACGACGTCGGCGAGCTGCCCGAACCACCACAGCGACATCCGGGTCAGGATCTCGCCCTTGTCGGGGATGGTGCTGTCGAGCACGAAGTCGAACGCGGAGATCCGGTCGCTGGCCACCATCAGCAGGCGGCCGGCGTGCTCGCCGGCCTCGATCTCGTACAGGTCACGGACCTTGCCGGAGTGCACGTGGCGGGCGCCGGCGATCACCGGGGCCTCGGGCAGCTCGATGTCGGGCACGGGCCCAGCCTAGTGTGGGGTCGCGTCCGGGTCGCGAGGCAGGACTGGCACAGTGGGCGACATGCCGGAGTCAGCTGAAGAGGTCTACGCCCGGGTCGTCGCCGCGGTGGGCGTGGACGGTCGCCTCCCGATGCCGCCGCAGGGCGACTGGGACATCTTCCCGTGGGAGGTGAAGGACGGGGTCATCACGCCGCGCAGGCTGACGCCCCCTTCCGACGAGCCCGCCCGCCGCGGGGAGTCGCCCGACCGGCCCTGCGGTGCCTGCGGGGACGGGTTCGCCCCGGACCGGGTGGTGTGGGAGGACCCGTCGTGGGTGCTGACCCACCACGGGGCCCCGAGCGGACTCCCCCTGGTCCTCACCCTGCATGCCCGCGAGCACCTGGACCTGGGCACGCTCGACGACGAGCTGGCCTCCCAGCTGGGCCGGATCACCACCCGGCTGGTGCGGGTCATCGAGGGGCTCGAGCACGTCGGCCGCGTGCACGTGAACCGGTGGGGTGACGGCGGCTCCCACCTGCACGTCTGGTTCGTGGCGCGGACCCACCGGCTGACCCACGTGCTCGGCTCGACGGCGATCGACTGGGACGACATCCTCCCGCCCGGCCCCGAGGACGTCTGGCGCGCCGACCTGCACACCGTGGCCGCGAAGCTGGCCAACTGGGGCGGGGACGCCCGGGCCTGAGGCGGGCTAGAGGATGGCACCCGGCGAGTACGCCGCGGCGTCGGGGAACCGCGCGGTGATCTCGGCGACCCGTCGGCACACGGTCTGGGTCTGGGCGAGCGCCGCACCGGTGAAGGTGATCGGGTCGGCCACCAGGATGGCCAGCTGCTCGGTGGTGAGACCGAGCCGCTCGTCGGCCGCGAGGCGCTCGAAGACGTCGTTGCCGGCCTGACCCCGGCGCATGTCGAGGGCGGTCCCGACCGCGGCCTGCTTGATGGCCTCGTGCGCGCTCTCGCGTCCCACTCCGTTGCGGACCGCGGCCATCAGCACCTTGGTCGTGGCCAGGAACGGCAGGTAACGGTCGAGCTCGCGTTGGATCACGGCCGGGAACGCGCCGAACTCGTCGAGCACCGTCAGGAACGTCTGGAACAGGCCGTCGGCGGCGAAGAACGCGTCCGGCAGCGCGACCCGTCGTACGACGGAGCAGGAGACGTCGCCCTCGTTCCACTGGTCACCGGCGAGCTCGCCGACCATGGAGAGGTAGCCGCGGGTGACCACGGCGAGACCGTTGACCCGCTCGCAGGAGCGGGTGTTCATCTTGTGGGGCATCGCCGACGAGCCGACCTGGCCCTCGGCGAAACCCTCGGTCACCAGCTCGTTGCCGGCCATCAGGCGGATCGTGGTGGCCAGGTTGGACGGCGCCGCGACCAGCTGCACGACGGCCGAGAGCACGTCGAAGTCGAGCGAGCGGGGGTAGACCTGACCGACGCTGGTCAGCACCCGGTCGAAGCCCAGGTGGGCGGCGACCCGGGCCTCCAGGTCGGCCAGCCGGGCGGCGTCACCGTCGAGCAGGTCCAGCATGTCCTGGGAGGTTCCCATCGGGCCCTTGATGCCGCGCAGCGGGTAGCGGGCGAGCAGGTCGGTGACCCGGTCCAGCCCGATCATCAGCTCGTCGGCGACGCTCGCGAACCGCTTGCCCAGCGTGGTGGCCTGCGCGGCGACGTTGTGCGAACGACCGGCCATTACGGTGCTCTCGTGCTCGGCGGCGAGCCGGGCCAGCCGGGCCAGCGCGGCGACGGCGCGATCGCGCAGCAGCTCGAGGGACCGCGTGACCTGCAGCTGCTCGACGTTCTCGGTCAGGTCGCGCGAGGTCATGCCCTTGTGGATGTGCTCGTGGCCGGCGAGCGCGTTGAACTCCTCGATCCGGGCCTTCACGTCGTGACGGGTGACCCGCTCTCGCGTTGCGATGGAGGCCAGGTCGACCCCTTCCTCGGACCGGTCCGCGACGTCGCGGTAGGCCTCGAGGACCCCGTCGGGCACGTCGATGCCCAGGTCGCGCTGCGCGGCCAGGACGGCGACCCACAGCTGGCGCTCCAGCACGATCTTGTGCTCGGGCGACCAGATCCGGACCAGGTCGGCCCCGGCATAGCGGGTGGCCAGGACGTTGGGCACGCTCACGCGTTCTCCTGTCGGTGGGACGCAGCTGTCGGCGGGATCATCCCACGCAACGGCCGGCCACCTGCCAGCCGCGGACCAACCGGAGCCGAGAGCAACCCCCCGATGGTTGGATGGCGTCATGCAGCCAGCCCCAGCTCCCCGTCGGATCACGGTGGTGGGCACCGGCTACGTCGGTCTCTCGCTGGCCGTGCTGCTGGCCCGCCACCACCGGGTCGTGGCCCTGGACATCGACGCCGAGCGGATCGCGGGCCTCCAAGCCGGCCGCAGCCCGATCTCCGACCGGGAGCTGCAGGAGCTGCTGGCCCGCGACGACCTCGACCTGCGGTTCACCACCGACCAGGCGACGGCCTACGACGGTCCTCAGGCACCGGACTTCGTGATCGTGGCGACCCCCACCGACTACGACGTCGACACCGACAGCTTCGACACCTCGTCGGTGGAGACCGTGGTCCGGGAGGCCTCGGGCCGCTGTCCCGACGCGACCCTGGTCGTGAAGTCCACCGTGCCGGTCGGTTTCACCGCGGCGCTGTCCGCGAGCCTGGGCACCGACCGGCTCGTCTTCAGCCCGGAGTTCCTGCGGGAGGGACACGCCGTCTTCGACAACCTGCACCCGACCCGGATCGTGGTCGGGCAGCGCTCAGCGGCGGCCCAGGAGTTCGCGGACATCCTGCGCGCGACCGCCTCGGTGCAGCCCGGGGCACCCGCCGTCCCGGTGCTGCTGACCGACTCGACGGAGGCCGAGGCGATCAAGCTCTTCGCCAACACCTACCTCGCGCTGCGGGTCGCCTACTTCAACGAGCTCGACACGTTCGCGGCCACCCACGGTCTCGACACCCGCCAGATCATCGAGGGCGTCGGGTTGGACCCGCGGGTGGGCGAGCACTACAACAACCCCAGCTTCGGCTACGGGGGCTACTGCCTGCCCAAGGACACCAAGCAGCTGCGGGCCAGCTATCGCGACATTCCGCAGAACCTGGTGGCGGCGGTGGTCACCGCCAACGTCACCCGCAAGGACTTCGTGGCCGACGACATCATGCGCCGCGAGCCCCGGGTGGTCGGCATCCACCGCCTGAGCATGAAGGCCGGCGCCGACAACTACCGCTCCAGCTCGGTGCTGGGGGTGATGCGTCGGCTGCAGGAACGCGGCGTCGAGGTCGTCGTCCTGGAGCCGACCCTGACCCAGGACAATTTCGCGGGCGCCCGGGTGGTCCACACGCTTGACGAGCTGCTCGCCGCGGCCGACCTGATCGTGGCCAACCGGATGGTCGCCGAGCTGGAGCCGCACCGCGACCGGGTCTACACCCGAGACCTCTTCGGCGGGGACGACTGAGCGGCTGCCTCAGCGTCCGGCCGCGATGTCGGTGCGGTGCTGGGCGCCGTCGAAGTCGACCGCGGCCACGCCGGAGTACGCCGCGTCCCGGGCCCTGGCGACGTCCGACCCGGTGCCGACGACCGCGAGCACGCGCCCACCGGCGGTGACCACGTCGTCGCCCGCAGCGGCGGTGCCGGCGTGGATGACGTGCACCACGTGCCCACCGCCGACGGCCTCCGCGGCCTGCAGGCCGGTGACCACGTCGCCCGACGTGGAGGTCTCCGGGTACCCCCGGCCGGCCATCACCACGGCCACGGCGGCCCCCGGCCTCCACCTCGGCCGGGGCACCCCGGCCAGGGTCCCGGTGGCCGCACCGAGCAGCAGCGGGCTGAGCGGGGAGTCGAGCAACGCCATCAGCACCTGCGTCTCGGGATCGCCGAACCGGGCGTTGAACTCGATGACCCGGGTGCCCCGCGCGGTGAGCGCGAGGCCGGCGTACAGCAGGCCCGTGAACGGCGTGCCCCGGCGGGCCATCTCATCGACCGTGGGCTGCAGCACGGTCTCCAGCACCTCCTGGACCAGGCCCTCGGGCGCCCACGGCAGGGGCGCGTAGGCCCCCATGCCGCCGGTGTTCGGCCCCTGGTCGCCGTCGAGGACCCGCTTGAAGTCCTGGGCGGGCTGGAGCGGGTAGACGCAGGCGCCGTCGGCCTCGTCGTAGCCGCACAGCGCGAAGAGCGAGACCTCGGGACCGTCGAGGTACTCCTCGACGACGACGCGCTCGCAGCCCGCGGCGTGGGCGAGCGCGACGTCCCGGTCCTCGGTCACGACCACGCCCTTGCCCGCCGCCAGGCCGTCGTCCTTCACGACGTACGGCGAGCCGAACGCGTCGAGGGCGGCCGCGACCTCGGCGGCGGTGGTGCACACGAACCAGCGTCCGGTCGGCACCCCGGCGGCCTCCATCACGTCCTTGGCGAACGCCTTCGACCCCTCTATCTGTGCGGCCGCGCCGCGCGGGCCGAAGACCGGGATCCCGCGGGCGGTGACGGCGTCGGCGACGCCGGCGACCAGCGGCGCCTCCGGGCCGACGACCACGAGACCGGCACCGAGGCGCTCGGCCAGGTCGGCCACGGCCGTGCCGTCCAGCGGGTCGACGGGGTGCAGCGAGGCGATGGCCGCGACCCCGGGGTTCCCGGGAGCCCCGTGCACGGCCGCGCCCCCGGCGTCGCGGGCCCCCGCGCGCGCCAGCGCGTGCGCCCGGCCGCCCGCGCCGAACACCAGCCCCCTCAGGGGGCCGCTCGGGGGGCCGGTCCTCAGCTAAGCTCGGG
>JAJAYJ010000053.1 GCA_026786275.1 Nocardioides sp.
GCGCTGGGCCTGGTGCTCCTGGCGGGCGGCTGCTCCGAGGTGGTGACGACCCCGGCGACCCCGACCCCGGCGAGCCCGACCCCGGCGCCCGCGCCGGCGGGCCCCGCGCGCTCCGGTGGGGTGCCCGACCCCGGGCAGCAGCCCAACATCCTGGTCATCGAGACCGACGACATGCGCCAGGACGAGCTGCGTTGGATGCCGCGCACCCGTGCGCTGCTGGCCTCGGGCCTGCGGTTCACCAACTCCTTCGCCCCCAACCCGCTGTGCTGCCCGTCGCGGGCCAGCTTCCTGACCGGTCAGTACTCCCACCACCACGGCGTGCTCAGCCACGTGGACCCCTACGGCTTCTCGGCCTTCGACGACTCCTCGACACTGGCCACCGCCCTGCAGCAGGTCGGCTACCGGACCGCGCTGGTAGGCAAGTACCTCAACGGGTACGGCGAGCAGCCGACCCGGCTCGGCGAGGACTCGCTGACCTACGTGCCCCCGGGCTGGACCCAGTGGTGGGCCGGCTCCGACCACGTCTGGGGCGCCGCCGACGACGTCCAGGGCGGCACCTACGACTACTTCCACCTGGTCGCCAATGTCAATGGCAGCATCCGGGGCTGGCCCGGCGAGTACTCCACCGACGTGACCGCGACCCAGGCCCGCGCCGTGATCGACGGGTTCGAGGAGCCCGAGCCGGGCGGCACGCCCCCGTGGTTCGTGTGGTGGACCCCGATCGCGCCGCACCACGGCTCGCCGGTCGAGGACGACGACCCGGGCCGGGTCGAGCGCTCGGACGGGTTCGAGGTCCACTGGGTCACCCCCGCGCGGCCCGACGGCGTCAAGGGAGACCTCGACGACCAGGTCACGCACGGGCTCGGCACCCCGGCGACCGGGTCGGCCGAGGCGGACCGCAGCGACAAGCCGCAGTACCTGCAGGGACTGCCGGAGCTGAGCGTCGCCGAGCAGGAGGCGGTCACCGAGGTCAGCCGGCAGCGGGCCGAGGCCCTCACGGTGCTCGACGACCAGGTCGCCACCACGCTGCGGGACCTCGACGCGGCCGACACCCTGGTCGTGCTGACCTCCGACAACGGCTACTACCTCGGCGAACACCTCAAGCGACAGGGCAAGATCAACCTGCACGAGCCGTCGATCCGGGTGCCGCTGCTGATCGCGGGACCGGGGGTGCCGCCCGGCGAGCGCTTCGACCCGATCACCACCGTCGACCTGGCCCAGACGCTGGCGGGCTACGCCGGCGCCATCCTCGAGGACCCCGACGGTCTCGACCTGCGCTCGGTGATCGCCGACGGCGACCAGGGCTGGACCCGACCGATCGTGCTGGAGGGCCTGATGCCGGAGCCGCGCTACCGCGACGCGGTCGACGCCAGCGGCTGGCCGAGCCGGCTCGACACCGTCGGGGTGCGGACCAGCCGGTGGAAGCTGGTGCGTTACCCGACCGGCGAGGTCGAGCTCTACGACCTGTACGCCGACCCCCTCGAGCTCGACAGCCGGGGTGCCGACCCGGCCCTCGGCGGTGTGCGTCGGGAGCTGACGAAGCTCTGGCGCGACCTCACCGGCTGTGCCGGGCAGGAGTGCCACCGACCGCTCCCGGTCGATCTGCAGGCCAGCCCCGAGCAGGAGCGCGCGGCGGCTCTCGACCAGGTCGCGCAGACCAACGCCTACTACCGCTGAGCGGCCGTGGTGAGGGCCAGGAGCGTGGCCGTGCTCCTCGGGGGCGCTGAATCCCCCTATGATCGCCAGATGCCCGACATTCTCCGGATCGGCGAGGTGAGGGCCATCGATGTCATCGTGGAGGCCCGACATCAACCCGAGTGAGCGATCGGACACCCGAACGGGTGACGTAGTTGAACGGTCTCGAACCTCTTTGGCAGGATCCTCCGGTGTGAGCTCCCGCCCGTGCCTCGTGTCGATCGTCAGCCCGCTCGAGGTGATCACCACGGGTCTGCGCAGCATGCTCGCCCAGCACCCCGAGCGCGTGAGCGTCGTGCAGATGACCACCGGTCCCGACGCGGTCGATCCCGACGTGATCCTCTACGACGTGATGGGCCTCAACGACGGTGACGGCGCCGACCTCGAGAACCTGGTCGCCCGGCCCGGCTCGGCGGTCCTGGCCGTCGGTCAGGACCTGCGCCCGGACCTCGGCTCGCGGGCCCTGGCGCTCGGCGCCGACGGCTTCTTCTCGATCACCGTGGACGACGAGGCACTACTGGCGGCGGTCGAGTCGGCGACCACCGGCTGGGAGCCCGGTGACCCCGGGCAGAACCCGATCGTGGGCTCGAGCGACCGCGCGGCCGCCGGCGCCCGGCTCGGGCACGAGGTCGGCCTCACGCCGCGTGAGGTCGACGTGCTCACCATGATCACCGGTGGCCTGACCAACCAGGATATCGCCCAGCAGAGCTACCTGAGCATCAACTCGGTCAAGACCTACATCCGCAGCGCCTACCGTCGGATCGGGGTCTCCAGCCGGAGCCAGGCCGTCGTCTGGTGCCTGCAGCACGGGTTCTCCGCCGACGCCGCGTCGAGCGAGCGCCGCGCCTGACCCGGGTGTCCCGGGGTCAGCCCCGGACGCTGCCGACCAGGTCGGCGGCGTTGCGCGGGCGGTCGTTCGCGGCGAGCAGCTCCCGGGCCGCGTCGACCCCGCCGTCACAGTTCCACATCAGCACGCCGCGGACCCGCTCCTGATCGAGGTAGTAGAGGACCATGCCGTCGTCCTCGACCGGGTCCTCGATGATCTCGAGGTTCGGGTCGAGCGTGCCGATTGCCTCGTAGCCGATGTCGAAGACGTCGGAGTAGAAGCAGGGCGTGTGCCGGTAGGTCTCCTGGGAGCCGGCCATGATCCGGCCGGCGGCCGCGCCCATCGTGGTCGCGTTGTCCGCGTGCTCGACCCGGGTGCGGCCCAGGATCGGGTCAAGGTACTCGGCCACGTCGCCGGCGGCGTACACATGGGGCACGCTGGTGCGCAGGTGCTCGTCGACGACGATCCCACCGTCCTCGCTCCGGCTCGCCGTCTCGTCGAGCAGGTCACCGGCGGGCCGGATGCCGAGACCGACCACCACCACCGGGGCCTCGAGCGTGGAGCCGTCGGAGAGGTGCAGCGCCACGCCAGCGGGGTCCTGGCTCCCGGAGGTGACCCGCAGCCTTCCTTCCACGCGCACGCCGGCACCGGTGAAGAGGCTCTCGTAGGTCGTGGCCAGGTCGAGCGGGAAGTGGGCCTGGCCGAGGATCTCGTCGGGGTGGACCACCGTGACGTCACAGCCGTGCGTGACCAGTGCGCACGCGATCTCGGAGCCGATGTAGCCGCCGCCGACGACCACCACGGCGGGCTCGGCCGCCGCCAGCGCTCGCAGCCGGTCGTAGTCCTCGACGGTGCGGAAGTAGAAGACCCGGTCACTGGGATCGAGGCCGTCGATGCGGCGTGGATGGCCGCCGGTCGCCAGCAGCAATTGGTCGTAGCCGAACGTGTCACCGTCGACGGTCGACACCCGCCGAGCAGTGGTGTCGACGCTGACCACCCGCGAGCCCAGGTGCAGCGCGGCCCCGGTCTCGCCCACGGTGTCCAGGGCGGCCTCGTCGCGCGAGAAGTCGGGGTCGGTCCAGAGCTTCTTGGACAGCGCCGGGCGTGGGAACGGCTCGGTGCGCTCCTCGCCCACGATCCCGATCGACCCGGTGGACCCCTGCTCGCGGACGCCCTTGGCCGCGGCGTGGGCGGTCATGCCGCCACCGATGATCAGGAACTCGTAGTCGCGGTGCATGCCGTCCTCGCTGCTCGGGGTCCACGGGGGGAGCTCCCATCGTCACTCGTGCCCCGTCGGGCCGGACCACCCCCACGGACCTACGCGAGTCCGGACCCGGCCCGGCCACCGGCGGGGCGACCATCCGCTCGGGTGGTGGAGGCCGGTGCCGGGGAGCGGCAGGGTGAGGCCTGCACGGGACCCGGCCCCGACGCAGGGCCCGTGGGCACCACCTCGTGCCCCACCCTCGACCTACGGAGACGACCATGGACCTCGGCATCACGGGCAAGACCGCACTCGTCACCGGCGGTGACTCCGGCATCGGCTGGGAGACCGCGCAGCTGCTGCTGCGCGAGGGAGCAACCGTCGTGGTCTCCGACCTCGACCAGGACAACCTCCAGGAGGCCGCCGGACGCCTCGACGCGGCCGAGGGCACGCTGCACGCCGTCGCGGCCGACCTGAGCAGCGACGCGGCCGCCGTGCAGCTGGCCGTCGACGTGCACGCGCTGGTCGGCGACATCGACATCCTGGTGCAGTCGGCCGGCATCACCGGAGCCCAGGGCCGCTTCCACGAGATCGACGACAACGGCTGGACGCAGGCCCTGACCGTCGACCTGCTCGGCCCGATCAGGCTGACCCGCGCCTTCCTGCCGCAGCTGCGCAAGGGTGGCTGGGGCCGGATCGTCTACCTGGCCTCCGAGGACGCCGTCCAGCCCTACGACGACGAGCTGCCGTACTGCGCGGCCAAGGCCGGCGTGCTCGCCTTCGCCAAGGGCCTGTCCCGCTCGTACGCCGCGGAGGGCCTGCTGGTGAACTGCGTGTCGCCGGCTTTCATCGCCACCCCGATGACCGACAAGATGATGCAGAAGCGGGCCGAGGGGAGGGGCTCGGGGGTCGAGGAGGCCATCGAGTCCTTCCTCGACGAGGAGCGCCCCTACATGGAGCTCGGGCGTCGGGGCGAGCCGCACGAGGTCGCCGCCGTGATCGCCTTCCTGTGCTCCGACCTCGCCAGCTTCGTCAACGGCTCGAACTACCGGGTCGACTCCGGCTCGGTCGCCACCATCTGACCCCGCCCGCGGGCACACTGGGGTGATGGCGGACCTGACCTCGTTCTGGCGAGGGATCGAGTTGGTCCACGACGTCGTCTACTTCGCGCCCGGCGCGAAGGAGCGCTACGAGGCCCTCGGGCTCAGGGGCTACTGGATGGGCTACTTCGCCTCCCGCGCGGGGGCGCTGGGCGCCGAGCCCACCCCCGCCGTGGTCACGGCGACGTTCCACGGCTTCGCGCCGGCGATGGTGCACCGCGCGCTGCCCGACGCCTGGGCTCTCGCGGACCGCGTCCGGGTGCTCGAGGAGCGGGTGGACATCGCCCGAGACACGCTGAGCGCGGCGCTGAACGGGGCGCTGGATCGCAGCGACATCCCAGACCTCGCGCAGCGGCTGGTGCCGGTGCTCGCCGGTCTCGACCTGGCGGGCAAGCCGCTGGCCGCGGCCGAGGCGTCGCTGCCGGTGCCCGACGACGCGGTCGGGGCGTTGTGGCGCCGGGCCACGGTGCTGCGAGAGTTCCGCGGGGACTGCCACGTGGCCGTGCTGGTGTCCGAGGGTCTCGGTGGCGCCCTCGCCAACGTGCTGGCCGTCGCGACCGGGCGCGCGCCCGAGCACCAGCGCCGGACGAGGGGGTGGAGCGAGCCCGAGTGGGCCGCAGCCCGGGCCGACCTGCGCCAGCGGGGGTGGACCAACGAC
This sequence comes from Nocardioides sp., assembly GCA_026786275.1. Lineage (GTDB taxonomy): Bacteria > Actinomycetota > Actinomycetes > Propionibacteriales > Nocardioidaceae > Nocardioides. Next base: position 5,481 of record JAJAYJ010000053.1, read on the forward strand.
GACGGCACCGCGAGCATCTCGGGCCGGTCCACCCGCGACCGGCTCGAGGACGCGACGGACCGTGCGTGCCAGGCGGCCATGACGACGGCCTCGGTGGTGGCCGCCGAGGACGTCACCGGGGTGCTGCAGGCCGCTGCCGCCGCGATCACGGCGACCGGCGTGGTGCCGTTCCCCAACCCGGTCGGCGTGGCCCGGCCGAGCTAGCCGGTGGCGTCCGCCTCGGCCGCGGCCCGGAGCCGGACCAGGGTCTCGTCGACGGCCTGCTGGGTGCGGTCTCCGAAGAGGGCGCGCAGCACCGCGCGCAGGGGACCCGGGTACGCCGAGAGGTCCCAGGTCTCGGTGACCTGGGTGCCGCCGGGCACCGGCTCCAGCTCGTAGCGCCAACGGTGCAGCCCCACGTGGCGCCACGCGATCACCCGGTCGGGCTCGTGCTCGACCACCCGGTTGGTGATCCGGTAGGCCCGGCCGAGCTTCATGGCCATCCCGAACTCGGAGCCCAGCACCAGCCGGTCGGGGCCCGACACCACGTCGCGGACCGTGCCGGAGCCGTCGATGCGGGCGTGCTGCCGCGGGTCGCTCACGATGGCGAAGACCACTGCGGGCGCAGCCGCGACGAAGGTGGTCGAGGTGATCTGCGAGGCGGTCATGCGACCAGCCTAGGAGGCCACCCGACGTGGCCTGCGGGGGCGGTGCCGGGTACGTTGACCCCGACCCAGATGTGGCCCCGATCACAAGCCCGCACCACCCCCGCGGCACCCGTGACGGAGCCTCACCTCCCGCCGGCGGAGACCCCGCCGCACGGTGACCACCAAGGAGCGCGCGTGAGCAACCAGCCGATCGGCGAGACCCCAGGCTTCGGCCCCGACCTGGTCGAGGTGTTCGGCCCCTCGCAGCGTGACGGGGGCCCCGAGCTGGTGCAGCTGCTGACCCCCGAGGGCGAGCGCGTGCACCACCCGGACTTCGACCGGGACTTCTCCGCCGACGAGGTGCGTGGCTTCTACCGCGACATGGTGCTGACCCGGCGCATCGACACCGAGTCCACCGCCCTGCAGCGTCACGGCGAGCTCGGCATCTGGGCCCAGCTCCTCGGCCAGGAGGCCGCCCAGATCGGTGCCGGCCGGGCCCTGCGCCCGCAGGACTACGTCTTCCCGACCTACCGCGAGCACGGCGTCGCCTGGTGCCGTGGGGTGGACCCGCTCAAGCTGCTCGGCCTGTTCCGCGGGGTCGACCACGGCAGCTGGGACCCCGCCGAGCACAACTTCGGCCTCTACACGATCGTGATCGGGGCCCAGACGCTGCACGCCACCGGTTACGCCATGGGCATGCAGCGCGACGGGGTCGTCGGCACCGGTGACCCCGACCGGGATGCGGCCGTGGTCGCCCACTTCGGTGACGGCGCCTCCTCCCAGGGCGACGTCAACGAGGCCTTCATCTTCGCGGCCTCCTACAACGCCCCGGTCGTCTTCTTCTGCCAGAACAACCAGTGGGCGATCTCCGAGCCGATCGAGCGGCAGAGCCGGATCCCGCTCTACCAGCGGGCCCTGGGCTTCGGGTTCCCGGGGGTGCGGGTCGACGGTAACGACGTGCTCGCCACCTACACCGTCATGCAGGCGGCCCTGCAGCGCGCCCGCGACGGGCAGGGCCCGACGTTCGTGGAGGCCTACACCTACCGGATGGGCGCCCACACCACCACCGACGACCCCACCCGCTACCGGCTCTCCGACGACGTCGAGCACTGGAAGCTCAAGGACCCGATCGCCCGGGTCGAGGTCTACCTCAAGCGGCACGGGCTGGCCGACGCCGACTTCTTCGCCGCCATCACCGCCGAGGCCGACGCGCTCGGTGTGCGGCTGCGCGAGGGGTGCAAGGCGATGCCCGACCCGCAGCCGATGGACATGTTCGAGCACGTCTACGCCGAGGAGACCGACGAGCTCGCCGCCCAGCGTGCGGGCTACGCGGCCTACCTCGCCTCGTTCGAAGGAGCGCACTCGTGAGCACCACCCTCGCAACCCAGCGGATCACTCTGGCCAAGGGCCTCAACATGGGGCTGCGCAAGGCGATGGAGGACGACCCCAAGGTCCTACTCATGGGCGAGGACGTCGGCAAGCTCGGTGGCGTCTTCCGGATCACCGACGGCCTGCAGAAGGACTTCGGCGAGGACCGGGTCGTCGACTCGCCGCTGGCCGAGTCCGGCATCGTCGGCACCGCCGTGGGCATGGCCCTGCGCGGCTACCGACCGGTGGTGGAGATCCAGTTCGACGGGTTCGTCTACCCGGCCTACGACCAGATCGTGTGCCAGGTCGCCAAGATGAGCTACCGCAGCAAGGGCCGCTCACCGATGCCGATGGTGATCCGGATCCCCTTCGGCGGCGGCATCGGTGCGGTCGAGCACCACAGCGAGTCGCCCGAGGCGCAGTTCGCGCACACGCCCGGTCTCAAGGTCGTCGCCTGCTCCAACCCGGTCGACGGCTACTGGATGATCCAGCAGGCCATCGCCAGCGACGACCCGGTCATCTTCCTCGAGCCCAAGCGGCAGTACCACGCCGACAAGGCCGACCTCGACACGTCGGTCCAGCCCGCGCCGCTCTTCACCTCGCGCGTCGTCCGCCAGGGCAGCGACGTCACCGTGCTCGCCTACGGCCCGACCGTGAAGACCGCGCTCAAGGCCGCCGAGGCCGCCGCCGGGGAGGGGCGCTCGTTGGAGGTGATCGATCTGCGCACGCTGTCCCCCCTCGACATGGCCCCGGTGCTCGAGTCGGTGCGCCGCACCGGCCGGGTCGTGGTCACCCACGAGGCGCACGTCAACCTCGGCATGGGTGCCGAGCTGGCCGCACGGATCACCGAGCACTGCTTCTACGCCCTGGAGGCGCCGGTCCTGCGCGTCGGCGGGTTCGATACGCCGTACCCCGCCTCACGGATCGAGGAGGACTTCCTGCCCGACCTCGACCGCGTCCTTGACGCCGTCGACCGTTCGATGGGGTTCTGATGAGCGACTACCTGCTGCCCGACGTGGGCGAGGGCCTGACCGAGGCAGACATCGTGTCCTGGAAGGTGGCCGTCGGCGACGTCATCGCGATCAACGACATCGTGGTGGAGATCGAGACCGCCAAGTCGCTGGTCGAGCTGCCCTCCCCGTACGCCGGCACGGTGCTGGCGCTGCTCGTGGCCGAGGGTGAGACCGTCGACGTCGGCACCCCGATGATCTCGATCGGCGACCCGTCGCAGACGCCCGCCCCGGCTCCGGCCGAGGCGCCGCTACTCGAGATCGACCTGTCCAACCCCGCGGCCAGCGGGTCCATGGAGGGCGCCAGCCTCGTCGGTCGGATCAAGGTCGACCGAGGTCCCGTGCGCCGCCCCCGTCACGGTTCGGCCTCACCGTCCTCGGAGTCCGCGGCCGCCACCCAGATGCAGGTGCAGGGCGCGTTCTCGCCGGGAGGCGCCCAGAGCCAGGACGTCGTCGAGGCCGACGAGCCGGCCGTGCCCGCTGTCTCCGCGCGCACGCCCGAGCCGGGGGTGGTCTCGGAGTTCGTGCCCGCCCGGGCCGCCTCGCCGGCCGCCGCGCGGGCGCTGGCCAAGCCGCCGGTCCGCAAGCTGGCCAAGGACCGCGGTGTCGACCTCGCGTCGTGCCGGGCCTCCGGGCCCGGGGGCACCGTGACCCGCGAGGACGTCGAGGCGGCAGCCGCGTCGTCGGTCGTCGGCGGTGGTCTCGAGGCCCGCTCCGCCCGCCCTGCGACCACGGCTGCCGGCCGCGAGACCCGCGAGCCGGTCAAGGGCGTGCGCAAGATGATGGCCTCGGCCATGGTGAGCTCCGCCTTCACCGCCCCGCACGTCACCGAGTGGGTCACCCTCGACGTCAGCGCCACCATGCAGCTCGTCGAGCGGCTCAAGGCACGCCGCGAGCTCCGCGACGTCAGGATCAGCCCGCTGCTCGTGCTGGCCCGGGCGGTGGTGCTGGCGATGCGGCGCACCCCCGAGATCAACTCGTCGTGGGACGAGGCAGCCCAGGAGGTCGTCTACAAGAGCTACGTCAACCTCGGCATCGCTGCGGCCACCCCGCGCGGGCTGGTCGTGCCCAACGTCAAGGACGCCCAGGACCTCTCGCTGGTCGACCTGGCCGGCGAGCTGGCTCGGCTCACGGCGACCGCGCGCGAGGGCCGGACCCAGCCGGCCGAGATGAGCGGGGGCACGTTCACGATCACCAACGTCGGCGTCTTCGGCATCGACGCCGGCACCCCGATCATCAACCCCGGCGAGTCGGCGATCCTCTGCTTCGGCGCGATCAAGAAGCAGCCGTGGGTCGTCGACACGGACGGGCAGAGCGAGATCGTCGCGCGCGACGTGACCACGCTGGCCCTGTCCTTCGACCACCGCCACATCGACGGTGAGAAGGGGTCGCGGTTCCTGGCCGACGTCGCCGGCATCCTCGCAGACCCGGCCACCGCGCTGCTGTTCTGAACCCGGCACGCGTGGCCGGCACCGCAAGGGGGTAGGAACGACGCGTGACGGACTTCCCCCGGACGCAGTCGGCAGCACCCGGAGCGGTCCCGGACCGGAGCCGAGCCCCGACCCGAGTGCTGCGGCGGGCGGCTACCAGGTGCAACCGGGTGACGAGTCCCGTGCCGTCGCCTCGAGGGCGGGGGCCCGCGTCGCGGCGGTGGGCGTGGGCGAGGCCCAGGGGCAGTGCGCGGCGCGGGAGACGATCGCGCAGATCGGCCTGGCCCGGCTGGTCGAGATCGGGTTCTTCACCCCGGCGATGGAGTTCGCGGACCTCGAGCTCGCCCCGCACCCCGACGTCAAGGCCGCGTTGGCCACGGCGACGCTGACCTGCCTGGCGAGCTGAGCCGATCCTGGCCTCGCAGGGCACGATGGCACGGTGAGAGCACGAGAGAGACCGGGCCTGCGGTGGAAGTGGCTGGCCGCTCGGATCGAGGAGCTCGACCCCGAGACCGACTACGACGAGATCATGCGGCTGGTCGCCGAGCACCAGCTGAACGCGCCCATCGTCAACCTGACCCTGCTGGTGACCACCGCACAGACCGCGCTGCCGCCGTCGGGCTCGGCCACCCTGATCGGCACCGGCAAGATGCTGCACCGCTCGGAGCAGCGGTTCAAGGACGGCAGCGGCTACCTGCTGACCTGGTTCACCCACGGCGCACGCAGCCCCGAGACCCGGGCGTCGGTGGAGCGGCTCAACCGCTACCACCTCGGGCTGGCCACCCGCTTTCCCGGAGCGTTCGGCGACAACGACGAGTACGTCTACACGCTCTGCGCCGTCGGCGACTTCCTGCCCCGGATGCGGGAGGTGCTCGGCCTGGCGCCGCAGAGCCCCACCCTCGACATCGCCTGGCACCACTTCCTCCGCGACCTCGCAGGACTCTTCCGCACAGAGCACGGGCCGGTCACCGGCTTCCCGGACGACATGGCGGGGATACGACGGCTGGTCGCGGACTTCGAGAGCCGGGACTGGCCGCACACCGACACCGGCAAGGAGCTCGTCGACGGCATGGTCCGGCAGTACTGCGAGCGGTTCTTCCCGTTGCCGATGCACTGGTTCGCCCGGACCCAGGCGCTGCTGCTGACCCCGCCGCGGGTGCGCGAGGTGCACCGCAGCGGCGAGCCGGGCCCGGTCGCGGGCGCCGTCGTACGGCTGACGA
>JAJAYJ010000054.1 GCA_026786275.1 Nocardioides sp.
CTTCGCACCCGGCCCGGACCAACGGCCCTGCCGTGCGGGACCAACAGCCCTCACGGCCGGTCCGCGCCCGACAGCACGATAAAGGCCATGACCAAGACCGTCGCGCGCTCGTACGTCGACCTTGCCCGGCCCACGAACGCGGAGGTCGCCGCGCTCGACGCGTGGTGGCGCGCGGCGATGTACCTGACCGTGGGCCAGATCTACCTCAGCGACAACGCGCTGCTGCGGGAGCCGTTGACGTCCGCCCACGTCAAGCCGCGACTGCTGGGTCATTGGGGCACCAGTCCGGGACTCGCGTTCGTCTACGCCCACGTCTCCCGGATGATCCGCGAGACCGGGCAACAGGCGATCTACCTCGCCGGCCCCGGCCACGGCGGACCGGCCCTGGTGGCCGCCTCCTGGCTGGAGGGCACCTACACCGAGACCTATCCCGACATCACGCGCGACGCGGCGGGCATGCAACGACTCTTCCGGCAGTTCTCGACCCCGGGTGGGATCCCCAGCCACGTCTCGGTGACCACCCCCGGCTCCATCCACGAGGGGGGCGAGCTCGGCTACGTGCTGGTGCACGCGTTCGGTGCCGTGATGGACAACCCCGACCTCCTGGCGCTGGCCGTCGTGGGGGACGGGGAGGCCGAGACCGGCCCGCTGGAGGGGTCCTGGAAGGGCATCTCGTTCCTCGACCCGGCCCGGGACGGCGCGGTGCTGCCGGTGCTGCACCTCAACGACGCCAAGATCAGCGGCCCGACCGTGCTGGGTCGCAAGGACCCGGCCGAGGTGCGTGCCCTCTTCACCGGCCACGGATATCACGTGGTCGAGGTCGAGGGCGACGACCTGCCGGGCATGCACCACCGGTTCGCGGCCGCGCTGAGCGACTGCTGGGCCCGGATCCGCGAGATCCAGGTGTCGGCCCGGGCCGGAGGCCGAGCCGGTGCGCGCCCCAGGTGGCCGATGATCGTGCTCCGCACCCCCAAGGGCTGGACCGGTCCCCGCGAGGTGGACGGCGTCCGCATCGAGGGCACCTTCCGGGCCCACCAGGTGCCACTGTCGGGTGTGCGCGAGAACCCCGCCCACCTCGAGATCCTGGCCGACTGGATGCGGTCCTACCGACCCGAGGAGCTGTTCGACGCCGCAGGTCGACCCACGACCGACGAGAGCAATCCGCCGGAGGCGTTGCGGATGAGTGCCTCGCCCTCGGCCAACGGAGGGCTGCTCACCCGCGATCTGGTCCTGCGCGACCTCCGGGAGTACGCCGTCGACGTGTCGACCCCGGGCACGACCCAGGTCGAGTCCACCCGGCGTCTGGGACGGATGCTGCGCGACGTCTACCTGGACAACCCGACCACCTTCCGGCTGTTCTGTCCCGACGAGACGAACAGCAACCGGCTCGGGGACGTCTTCGACGCCTCCGACCGGGCCTTCATGGAGCCGCTGGTCGACGACGACGAGCACCTCTCCCACCACGGCCGGGTGATGGAGGTGCTCTCCGAGCACAGCTGTCACGGCTGGCTCGAGGGCTACACCCTCACCGGGCGGCACGGGCTGTTCGCGACGTACGAGGCGTTCGCGATGGTGAGTGCCTCGCAGACCGTGCAGCACAGCAAGAGGCTCGAGGAGTCGCGGGGCCTGGCATGGCGGGCGCCGGTGCCGAGCCTGAACGTGCTGCTCACCTCGACCGCGTGGCGCAACGACCACAACGGCTTCTCGCATCAGGGTCCTGGCCTGATCCAGGTGATGCTGACCCATCGCGGCGCGGTCACCCGGGTCTACCTGCCGCCGGACGCGAACTGTCTGCTCTCGGTGGCCGAGCACTGCCTGGGCTCGCGCGGCTACGTGAACCTGATCGTCATCGACAAGCAGCCCCAGCTGCAGTGGCTCGACCTGGACGACGCCGCCGCCCACTGCGCGGTCGGCGCCGGGGTCTGGAGCTGGGCCGGCAACGAGCTGGCCGGCAACGAGCCGGCTGGCCACGAGCAGGGGAGCGCCGCACCGGACGTGGTGCTGGCCTGTGCCGGTGACACCCCGACCCTGGAGACCGTCGCGGCCGCTCAGATCCTGCGGGAGCGACTGCCCGCGCTGCGCACCCGGGTCGTCAACGTCGTCGACCTGATGACGCTGGTGCGGCCCCGGGACCACCCGCACGGCCTGTCGCCCGCAGCCTTCGAAGACTTGTTCACCGACTCGGTGGACGTAGTCTTCGCCTTCCACGGCTTCCCCGGGGCGGTGCACCAGCTGGTGCACGGACGCCCGGACACGGACCGCTTCCACGTGCGGGGCTTCATCGAGCAGGGCACCACGACCACGCCGTTCGACATGACGGTGCTGAACAAGGTCTCCCGGTTCGACCTGGTCATCGACGCGCTGAACAACACCAGGACCCCGCCACCAGGGGCCGAGAAGTTGAAGCAGTGGTGTCTGGCCAAGCTGGCCGAGCATCACGCCTACGTGCGGACGCACATGCAGGACCTGCCCGAGATCAGGGACTGGCGGGTCGCGGACAGCACCCGCTGACTGGTTTCACTGACTGGTTTCGCCGACTGGTTTTGCTGAGGGGTGGTGCCGACGGGTGTCGTTGACGGGACCAGTGCGACGCGGTCAGGCGCGGACCCGCTGGCCGCGCACGTCGTCGGGGTCGAGCGCGATCCACAGCGTCTCGATCCCGTGACCCCACGCCGTGGGCCGCACCGGCCTCCACAGGGAGGCCATGGTGGGCGCGTCCTGCACGCGGTGCGCGGACCCGGTGAAGGTGGCCGACCAGCCCGCCTGGTGGTGGGCCTGCATGTCGTCGATCTGCAAGGTGACTGGACGGGTCTCCACCTGTCGGGCCACCGGCCCGAAGGCGGAGGAGCGGAAGTAGACCGTGTGGTCCTCGACGACGTAACCGGTGAGCAGGACGTGGGTGACCTCCTCGACGCTGAAGCAGATCCGGCCGAAGTCGCGTTCGTGCAGCAGGTCCCAGCACGCCGTGGGTCCGAGTCGCTCGAAGGCCGGTCCGTCACCCACGGCGACGGTCGGCGCGGCATCGTCGCCAGTGCGGTTCATGCTTAGAGCCTGTCTGCTGACGCCGTGCCGAACCAGGGCAGGGAGTCCCGTGCACCCGGGACCCTGGCGAGACCGGGAGAGACCCGGAACGCCACCAGCAGGCGCGCCCGCAGGACCAACGGCCCGGGAGCGGGCGTCCTCGGGCCCTGCGCAGGCACCAGGTCGCACCGGAGGCTGTGGTCATGAGGACGACATGATGAGGGTGCTGATCGTGTTCGAGTCGATGTTCGGCCTCACGGCCGCGCTGGCCGAGGCCGTCGCGGCCGGGCTGCGGGGCCGCGGGGCCGAGGTGAGCCTGCTGCGGGCCGGTGCCCCGGGCGACCACGACCTCGCCGGATGCGACCTCCTGGTCCTGGCCGCTCCCACGCATGCGCTCACGCTGAGCCGGCCTGCGAGCCGGGCCGACGCGGTCGAGCGCGGCGCGGACGAGGCCGCGGCCACCACCGGGATCCGGGAATGGATGGCGGCGCTCGACGTTGCCGTCACCGCTGACCACCGGCCGGTCGTGGCGGTCTTCGACACCCGCGCCAGGATCGCCCGGCACTGGCCCGGCTCGGCGGCCAGGGCGACCACACGGGTGATGCGGGGCAAGGGCTTCGACGTGCGGGAACGGGCCAGCTTCTACGTCGAGGACGTGACCGGGCCGCTGCTGCCCGGTGAGTTGGAGCGGGCCCACGGCTGGGGCCGCCAGCTCGCCACCGACCTGCGCGGATCACCCGTCGACCGCGGTGCCGGTGCCTGACGTCGGTTCCGTGACCCGGGCGGCGGCTGACGGCTGCGCCCGACGCCGAGGAGGAGCGCGATCGTCTATGCCGAACACAGCCACGACATCGCCGAAGCACGTCCGCACCGCACCTGGGCCTGTTTCCAGGACGCCGGACACCTCATCGAGGTCGAGGATCCGCAGGCCCGGAGCCGGGCGGTGTGCGCTTTCCTCGACCGGTTGCCCCCGCACCGCGACTGACGTGTCGATCGGTGCGTTGCTGCACCCTCACGACCAGCCGGCGCGCCCGCTCGCCCTCGACGGTTCCGCGCGTGATGGGTATGGATCGGTCAGGGGGTGGCATGGGGACGTGTTCGGGTCGGGGTGCTGCCCGGTGCCGTGGTCGGCAGTGCTGGCGGGACCGCTGGCGGGACTGCTGGCGGGACTGCTGGCGGGGCGAGGAGAGTGCGGGCATGCGCGATGGCCGACGGCGTGTCGAGGAGGATGCGGCCCCGGGCGCGGAGCGGTCCGGCGATCCCGAGCGTGCGCAGCACCGCCTCGTGGGCCGGGACGAGACCGGAGAGTAGGACGGCGATCCCACGGCGTTCCAGCCGGGTGATGGCGTCGGCCAGGACGCCGGCGCCGGTGGCGTCCAGCGTGCTCACGTGCGACATCCGCAGCACGACCACCTCGACGTCCACCACGTCCGGCAGCTCGAGCAGCAGCCGGTGGGCGGCACCGAAGAACAGTGGACCGTCGATGCGGTAGACCACGATGTGCTCGTGCAGCAGCTCGTGCTCCTCGGCACTGTGCTGGTCGGTGTCGAGGTTGACCTGCTCGATCCGGGCGCTGCGGGCCACGGACCTCAGGGCCAGGAGGACGGCGACGGCGACGCCGACGCCGACCGCGGTGACCAGGTCGACCGCGACGGTGACGGTGAAGGTGAGGCACACGATGACCGCGTCCGAGCGCGTGGAGCGGAGCAGGGCGCGCAGCGAGCCGGCCTCCACCATCCGCACGCAGGTCGCGAACAGGACACCGGCGAGGGCGGCCAGCGGGATCCCCGACACCAGGGGTGCTGCGGCGAACACGACCGCCAGCAGCACCAGGGAGTGCGTCACCGCCGCGAGTCGCGACGTGGCGCCGGCGCGCACGTTGACGGCCGTGCGGGCGATCGCCGCGGTGGCCGGCACGCCGCCGAAGACCGGCACCACCATGTTGGCCAGGCCCTGTCCAAAGAGCTCACGGTCGGGGTCGTGGTGCCCGTCGACGGTCATCGCGTCGGTGACGGTCGCGCAGAGCAGGCTCTCGAGCGCGGCGAGCGCCGCGATGGCGAGGGCTGCGGTGGCGAGCTGGCTCACGGCACCGGGGTCCAGGAACGCCAGGGAGGGCGCCGGCAGGGTGGCGGGAAGGTCACCGAGCGGGACCAGCGCCAGGTCGAAGGTCCGGGCTACCACGGTCGCGGCCACGACACCGACGAGGGAGTACGGCACCCGTGGGTGCCAGCGCGCGCCGAGGAGCATCAGTGCGGCGACACCGAGGGAGACCGCCACCGGTGCGAGGTGGGGTGCCGCCGACCAGCGCACCACGGCGTCCGCCGCGGAGGCCCAGACCTTGTCGCCGACCGCGTCATCCACACCCAGTGCCGCCGGCACCTGCTGCAGCGCGATGACGACCGCGATGCCCGCGGTGAAGCCCTCGACCACCGAGACGGGCAGGAAGTGGACCCAGCGCCCCAGTCGGGCCGCCGCCATCGCGACGAGCACGACTCCGGCGAGCAGCCCGACCATCAGCACACCCGACGTGCCGTGGGCGTGCACGACGGGCACCAGGACGACCGTCATCGCTCCGGTGGGCCCCGACACCTGGAGGTGGGAGCCACCGAAGAGGGCAGCCACGATCCCGGCGACCACGGCCGTGGCCAGGCCGGCCTGGGCTCCCAGTCCAGACGCCACCCCGAAGGCCAGTGCCAGCGGGAGCGCCACGATCGCGACGGTGACCCCGGCGATCAGGTCCTGACGCGGATGGCGCCGCATGGCGCGCAGATCGGCGCGGGTCGGCAACAGGCTGCGCAGACCGGTGGCTGTCATCCGGTCTCGGAGGAGGCGCGCAGGCTCTCGAGCAGTTGCTGCTGCTCGCCCCACAGCGCGGCCAGGATGCGACGGGCGTGCAGCAGCAGTTCCGCCACGTCGGGCGTCGCCAAGGTGTAGAGCACCGTGGCTCCCTCGCGCGAGGAGTGCACCAGCCCGGCGCGACGCAGCACGCCCAGCTGCTGCGACAGGTTCGAGGCCTCCACGTCCAGGTCGTCGAGCAGCTCGTGCACCGGGCGGGGGCCGTTCTGCAGCAGCTCCAGCACCCGGATCCTCGCCGGGTGGGCGAGGGTCTTGAAGAGCTCGGCCTTGGCCTCGTACAGCGGGACGTTGCCCATGGTGTGTTCCTTCGTTCGTGCTGCCTGTTAAACTGAAGACTACAGGAGTTGCAGAATGGTGCAACTCGTGTAGTCGGCCGAAGGTCCCGCCGCGAGCCGTCGCTCGGCTCTGCCGGACCCGGCCCCGAGGCAGGAAGGTGGCGCCATGACGATGACGGCCGCGCCGGCTACCCCCGACGGGCTGACCACGGCCGAGGTGGCACGCCAGCGCGCGCAGGACGGTGCCAACGTCGTGCCGCAGCGTCGACGTACGCCGGCCTGGCGCTCGCTGCTCGCCGAGCTGACGCACTTCTTCGCCGGCATGCTCTGGGTCGCTGCGGCGCTGGCCCTGGTCGCGGGCATGGTCTCGCTCGCGGTCGCCATCGTGCTGATCGTGCTGCTGAACGCGGTGTTCGCCTTCGCCCAGGAGCACAAGGCCGACCGGGCCGCCGAGCAGCTGGTTGCGATGATGCCCGCCTCGACCCGGGTCCGCCGGGACGGCCGCACCGTCAGCGTCGAGGTCGCCGACCTGGTCCGCGGTGACGTCGTGCTGCTGGCCGCGGGCGACCGGATCGGTGCCGACCTGCGGCTCACCGACTCCCACGAGCTGACGGTGGACGAGTCCATGCTCACCGGGGAGAGCATGCCGGCGTCGCGGGCGAGCGGCAGCGACGTCAGTGCCGGCACGTTCGCGGTGCAGGGCGACGCGATGGGCGTGGTGACGGCGACCGGGGCCCGGACCACGCTGGCTGGGATCGCGGCCCTGACGGCCGACGCCGCGAGGCCACCGAGTCCGCTGTCGGTGCAGCTGCACAGGCTGGTCCTCGTGGTCGCCGCCATCGCGGTGACCACGGGGGTGCTGCTCTCCGGGGTTTCCGTGCTCCTGGGGCTCAGCCTGACCTCGGCGCTCCTGCTCGGGGTGGGCGTGATGGTGGCGCTCGTACCCGAGGGACTGCTTCCCACGGTGACGCTGTCGCTCGCGCGGGGTGCGCAGAGCATGGCCCGCGACCACGCCCTCGTCCGTCGCCTCGAGGCCGTCGAGACCCTCGGCGCCACGACCTTCATCTGCACCGACAAGACCGGGACCATCACCCGCAACGAGATGTCGGCCGTGGAGGGCTGGACCCCGGCCGGGAGCTTCGCGGTCAGCGGGACGGGCTATGCCCCCGAGGGGCACGTCGAGGCGGCGCCCGAGGTGCGGCTGCTCGCCACCGCCGCCGCGACCGGTGCCCTGGCCTGCGCCACCGGACGCTCCCGGCACAGCGATGAGGGGTGGGTTGCCGAGGGCGACCCGATGGACGCGGCGCTCGACGCCTTCGCGCACCGACTCGACCTGCCCGAGGAGGCCCGGGTCACCGCCTCGGTCCGGCTGCCGTTCACCTCGGCGGCGATGTCGAGCGCGGCCCTCGTGGCCGGCTCGGCCTACGTGATGGGCGCGCCCGAGGCTCTGCTCCCGCGGTGCCGGACCACGGCTGCGGGGGCAGGCCAGGTCGAGGCCGCGCACCAGCAGCTGACGCAGATGTCGGCGCGAGGTCGCCGGGTGATCGCGGTGGCCCGGGCGATCGGGCCGGTGGGGGTCGCCTCCGAGGTGGCGCTGGGCGCGGCGATGCTCGGAGAGCTGGAGCTGCTCGCCCTCGTCGGGCTCCGCGACCCCCCGCGAGACGACGTGGCGGCCGCGGTGGCGTTGTGTCGCCGCGCGGGGATCCGGCTGGCCATGATCACCGGTGACAGCGCGGTGACCGGGGCCGCCATCGCGACCGAGGTCGGTCTGCTCGGCCCGGCGGGCGTGGTCGTGGAGGGTGCCGACCTGCCCACCGGTGACGCCGAGGTCGCCGCGCTGCTGGACCGCGAGGACGGCGCGGTCGTGGCCCGGGTGACGCCCTCCGACAAGCTCCGGATCGCGCGTGCGCTGCGCACCCACGGCCACGTCGTGGCGATGACCGGCGACGGCGTCAACGACGCCGCCGCGCTCCGGGAGGCCGACGTCGGCATCGCGATGGGCCGCTCCGGCAGCGACGTCGCCCGCGAGGCGGCCGACCTGGTGCTGCTCAACGACAGCTTCGCCACGATCCCGAAGGCCGTGCAGCTGGGGCGGGGCACCTTCGCCAACATCCGCCGGTTCCTGACCTACCACCTCACCGACAACGTGGCCGAGCTGGTGCCCTTCGTGCTCTGGGCGGTCACGGGCAGCGAGATCCCGCTGGCGATCGGGGTGCTGCAGGTTCTCGCGCTGGACATCGGCACCGACATGCTGCCGGCGCTGGCGCTCGGTGCGGAGCCCGCCAACGAACGCACCATGACCGGGCCCCGCCGTACGCCCGACGTGGTCGACGCCTCGCTGCTGCGCCGCAGCCTGCTCGTGCTCGGCCCGACCGAGGCGCTGCTCTCGATGGGCGCGTTCTTCGCCGTCCTGACCTCCGGCGGCTGGCACTACGGCGACCAGGCGCCCACGGCCCTGATCGCCGTCGCGTCCGGGTCGGCCTTCGCGGTGATCGCGGTGGCCCAGATGGTCAACGCGTTCGTGTGCCGCAGCGAGACCCGGCCGGTGTGGAGGCTGGACCCGCGCCGCAATCCGTGGGTGCTCGCCGCCGTGGGGGTCGAGATGGTGCTGCTGGTGGCGTTCCTGGGGGTCCCGTGGATCGCCGACGAGCTCGGTGGTTCCTGGCCCTCGGGTACCGGGTGGCTCTTCTGCCTCGGCGCCGTCGTCGTCCTGCCGCTGGTCGACGCCGCCCACAAGGGCCTCGTGCGCGGGCGCAGACGGGCCCAAAGCCTCTGACCGCAACGCTCGGCGTGGGGCAGCGTCAGAGCATGACCAGCATCAGCGGGCACAGCATCGGCAGCCAAGGCATGGTGGGCGGCATCGACGGGGCGGCCGCTAGCGACGAAGCGCTCGCGTGGGCCACAGAGGAGGCCGTGCGCCGAGACCTCACCCTGCACTGCTTCGGGGCCAGCGAGCGGGAGGTCCCCTTCCCGGGCGACGAGCTCGTGCTGCCGCACCACTTCTCGTTCGGCAGCCCCGACCGGACCGCGGAGCTGGTCGCTGACGCCGTCGCCACCGCGCAGCGGGCCTCACCCCGGCTCGAGGTCACCTCGCAGGTGGTGGCCGGGTTCGCCGCGGCCACCCTGGTCGCGCTGTCCGTGCATGCCGACACGATTGTGATCGGCAACCGGGGCCACGGCGTCCTGGCCGCGGCGCTGATGGGTTCGGTCGCCACCCAGGTGACCACGCACGCTCGGTGCCCGGTCGTGGTCGTGCGTGAGCCGGAGCCGATGCCCTCGGGGCTGGACGGGGTCGTCATCGGGGTCGACACCGGGTCCACCTCCAAGCCGGCCCTGGCCTATGCCTTCCAGCAGGCCTCCGACCGGGGGTGCCGCCTCGACGTGGTGCACGTGTGGTGGAGCACCGTGCCCACGGGTCTGACCGACGACGTCCGCCGCGACCAGGTCACCCGCCAGGAGGTGGGTCTCGCCAAGATGCTGGCCGGGTGGACCGAGAAGTACCCGGATGTCGCCGTCCACCGCCACCTGCCGATCGGACCCACGGTCAACACCCTGGTCGAGGAGTCGTTGCAGTCCCAGCTGCTGGTGGTGGGCAGCCGGGGACGCGGCGGGTTCCGCCGCCTGCTGCTGGGCTCGGTCGGGCAGGGCGTGCTGCAGCACGCACGCTGCCCGGTCGCGGTGGTGCCGACCGGGACGCTCGAGGACCGCGCACGGTCCTGAACCGGGCCGGTCCCGCTCAGTGCGGCACGCGCAGGCTGCGCGGCACCCCGGCGTCGGCGTGTGCCGGTGGGCCCAGCCGGACCCGGACGTCGAGCACGTCGACCGCACCGACCGCACTGACCTCGTCGACCCTGTCGGCCTCGCCGACCTCACCCAGGTGGGCCTGGAGCTCGAGACCGACGACCCGAGCCACCTCGGTGACGAGCTGACCGGCGCCTTGGACGAGCTGCTGCAGGCCCCCGACGTCGACCGGCAGCTCCCGGGCTGAGTCGTTCGCGAGCGCACCGAGCGCACGCTCGACCGCCGCCGGGTCCAGGGGCAGCAGCAGCAGGACCGGGTCGACCTGGCCGTTTACCAGGCTCAGGGTCGCTCCGAGGGCGGCGTCCTCGACCAGTCGCAACTCGACGGCCTGGCCCGGACCTGCTGTGCCCGGGCCGGTGGAGGCCTCGCGCGGCACCAACCCGTACGGGCCGAGCAGGGCCACCGCAGCACCCCCGGTCAGCCAGCCGTCAGCCAGGTCGTGGGTGAGTGCGTTGGCGGCGTGGGCCCGTGCCTCGTCCGGTGCCACCGGCTCCACGGGAGGTACGGCGAGCCACTCGGCGTACCGGCACACCCGGGCCAGCGCCTCGATCGCCGCGTGCATGGTGGGCAGCTCGGTAAGACCCGCAGGAGCGCGCCGTGCCACGGGTGCGCCGATGCTGACCAGCAGCACCGGGAGCTGCGGTGCCGTGCCGCGGGCCTCGCCCAGGGCCTGCTCGAGCGGTGCCGGATCACCGACCCGGGTCGCCACCAGCACCACCAGCAGCGCGTCGACCTCCCCGGAGGCCAGCACCTCGGTCACCGCGGTCTTGACCAGGCTCGACGTGGCCCCCGCTCCGAGGTCGACCGGGTTGCCGGCGCCGGCGAGCGCGGGGGATGCCGCCTGCAATCGTCGCTGCAGGCCGGGGGAGAGCTCGGGCACGACCAGGCCGGCCCGGTCGGCGGCGTCGGCGGCCAGCACCCCCATGCCGCCGGCGTTGCTGAGCACCGCGATCCGGCGTCCGGCCGGCAGGGGCTGCCCGGCCAGCACGAGAGCCGTCTCCGCGAGCTCCTCGGCACTGTGGCAGGCGATCACGCCGCTGTGCTCGACCAGAGCCTCGACGGTCCGCGCGGAGAGAGCCGAGGGGCCGGAGGCCGCCGCGGTGTGGGAGACGCCGGCTCGGCGACCACCGGTCGAGCTGCCGCCCAGCACCACCAGGACCGGCTTGACCCGGGCGAACCGGCGCGCCAGCCGGGCGAACTTGGGGGCGTTGCCGAGGGACTCCAGGTAGAGCGCGGCCCCGGTGACCCCGGGGTCGTGCATCCAGGCCGAGAGCAGGTCGTTGCCCGAGACGTCGGCCTTGTTGCCCAGCGAGACGAAGGAGTGCACGCCCAAGCCGAGACGGAGCGCCACGTCGAGCAGGACGATGCCGACGCCACCGGACTGCGAGGCCACCGCCAGCCCGCCCGGTGGCGGGATCAGGCTCGTGAAGGTCGCGTTCAGGCGCACCTGCGGATCGTTCACGAGCACACCCAGGCAGTTGGGTCCGATCAGGCGCACGCTGTGTGCGCGCGCGTGCCTCACCAGTTGGTGCTGCAGGCGGGCCCCGGCGGGCCCGATCTCCTCGAAGCCGGAGGAGATGACCACGACCGTCGAGGCACCGGCGGTGACGGCGTCCTCCAGCACGGCCAGCACCCCCGCCGCGGGCACGACGATGACGACGAGGTCGAGGTGGCCGGGCACGTCCACCAGGCGCGGGTAGGTCGGGACGCCGGCCAGCACGACGCCGCTCGGATGGATCGCGACGACCTGCCCGGTGAAGCCCCCTTCCACGATCGAGGCCAGCACCGCGCTGCCGATGCCGTCGCCGTGCCGGCTGGCCCCCACGACGGCGACCACCTGCGGGGCCGCCAACGCAGCCAGCGAGCGGGCCTCCGAGCTGCTCTCACGGGCGTCGGCGGCCGCCACCGCACGAGCGGAGGCCGTCGTCGACATCTCGACGTCGGTGACGCCCTGGCTGGTGGTCCGCCCCAGGTGGAAGCCGGCCGCGGTGAAGACCCGCAGCATCGCGACGTTCTCGCCCAGCACCTCAGCGGTGAAGCGGGTCATGCCGCGGTCGCGACCCGCCGCGGCCAGGTGCTCGAGCAGCAGGATCCCGACCCCGTGGCCGCGGTGCGCGTCGTCGACGAGGAAGGCGACCTCCGCGGCGTCCTCGAGACGCTCGGCCGTGGCCAGGGCCACGATCTGGTCCCGCACGAGAGCCACCAGCGCGATCTCTGCCCCGGCGTCGGAGAAGAGGTGCTCGACGTACCACCGACCGGCGGTCCGGCCACTGGAGAAGAACCGCAGCCGGAAGCTGGCGTCGGACACGCCGTCGTGCAGCGCCTCGACCGCCGGTCGGTCGGTGGCCAGCAACGGCCTGATCACGGCGATGGTGCCGTCGGCGAGCAGGACCTCCGAGGCCGCTCTCACGGCACCTGGCTGACGGCGGCCCGGATCGGCGCGGGCGCGCAGAGCACCAGGGACGCCTCGGCGAGCGACTGCTCTCTGCTGCCGGTCGTCTCGACGACGGTGGCCGAGGGCCAGCCGTGCTCGCGTTCGGCCAGCCGCGCGGCAATCACCTCGTCGGCGTCGGAAGGCCCGGCCCGGCGGGCGCGCATCCGGGCGGCGGCCGTCGCCGCGGGGGCATAGCAACGGAGCTCGACCAGGTCGGCGCAGGCCGTGCCCGCGAGCTCGCCGGCGGCGACCCGGTGCTGCTCGTCGGTCCACGACGCGTCCAGGACGACGGACTCGCCGCGGGCCAGCAGCAGGCCGGCCCGCCGGAGCAGCTCGGCGTACGTCGCGGTGGTCCGGGCCGGGGTGTAGAGGCCCTTCCCGTAGGCCGCCGCGGCCGGGCTGTCCGGTGTCATCCCGGCCAGCTCCTTGCGCACCCGGTCGCTGCTGAGCAGGACGTAGCCGTGCTCGTCGGCCAGCAGCCCGGCGAGGGTGGACTTGCCGGTGCCGGGCAGGCCACCCACCAGCACCAGCCGGACCGATCCGAGCCTCAGGTGGCGCAGCGCGATGGTGGTGAAGGCGTCGGCCGAACCGACCGACTCGGCATCACCCTGCGCAGCCCGAAGGCACGCCACCTTGGCCCGCACGAAGGCGCGGTAGGCGATGTAGTGGTGGCGCAGCGAGTCGGGGGCTGGGTCACCGGTGAACTCGACGTAGGAGGCCAAGAAGTCGCGTCCGAGCTGCTCGGCGCCGAGGTGCTCGAGGTCCATGGCCAGGAAGGCGGCGTCGTCGAGCTGGTCGACGTGGCGCAGGGCGTCGTCGAACTCCAGGCAGTCCAGAGCACGGGGACCGTCGGGCAGGCAGAACACGTCATCGGCCTGCAGGTCACCGTGCCCGTCGACGACGTAGCCGTCGGCGATCCGCTGCTCCAGGAGCTCCTCACGACCCACCAGGAAGCGCTCGACCAGCTGCGTGAGCTGATCGAGCGCCCCGGGGCTGCCGGCGTCCAGTGGGTTGCCGAGCTCTCGGACCTGCGCGATGCTGTCGCGCCAGCGCCGACGCAGGGCGTCTCGGCCCGCTTCGCGCCGCAGCAACGGGTCGGCCGCCGACCGGGTGTGGAACGCGGCGAGGTCGCGGGCGAGCTCGCGCAGGGCGCCGCCCACCGGTGCGCCCCGCGTCACCAGGTCAGAGAGCCGGCGGTCCTCGGGCATCCGGCGCATCACCACCGCCGTCTCGGGCGGCCGGTCGGGCTGATCGAGGTGGCCCAGGCCCAGGTAGACGTCCGGTGCCATCCGCCGGTTGAGCTCGAGCTCGCGCACGCAGGCCGCCTCGCGACGCTCCCGGGTGCTGAAGTCGAGGAAGCCCAGGTCGACCGGCTTCTTGATCTTGTAGGCCCGGTCGCCCATCAGCACCACGACGGCGGCGTGGGTCTCCCGGATCGCGGCGTCCATCGGGCTCACCCGCTGCTGCGCTGGATCGACCCGGGCCCGTGGCCCGGCTCCGGCGCGACGTCGCCCTGCTTGAGCGCGCGGCCGGTGACCTGACTCGGCGTCAGGCAGAACATCATCGTGCGGGTGCCGTCCGGCCAGGGGGCCGGCCCGGGCCAGGACACCGTCGACCGGGTGTCCAGCGCGTGCTCGGCCCGGCCGCGGACCAGGACGCTCCACCCGGTGTGTCCGCGAGGCTCGATCTGGTCGATCTCGAAGGCCGCCTGCTGACCGGGGAGGTGCACGGCCATCTGGTTGTAGGACGCGGTCCGTAGCCAGATCTTGCCGTCCCGGGCCAGGTAGTTGAGAGGCACGATCACCGGAGCGTCGTGCTCCACGTAGGCCAGCCGGCCGACGCCGTGCTGGCCCAGGTGGGCCCAGCACTCCGCCTCGGACAGCTCGCGCAGCCGGCCGTCGTGCTGCTCCTGCCCGTGGTGCCGGTCCTCGGGCTGGCCGGCTGTCGGTGTCGCGCTCATCGTGGTCTCCTCCATCCGGCGTGCGGACCCTCTTCCGGGTCGCACCACCAGCACACCGCACCCGCAGGTCGTGCGACAGGGGCGAAGGTCCCTGCGGCCCACGGCCGGGTCCTTCGGCTCTGTGCCAGCGCCGCACTCTGCGAGCAGGATGGGTGCTCCCTGACTGACGACCCCGGACGGAGGCCCTCATGCCCAGCACTCGCGGCCGCCCCAGCACCACCCGACCCGACTCCTTCGACGTGCTGACGCCCGAGCGCTGTCTCGGCCTGCTCGCCGTGACCACGGTCGGCCGGGTGGCGTTCGTCGGTGCACACGGCCTGGAGGTGCTGCCGGTCAATTACCGGGTGGTCGGCGGTCTGGTGATGGTGCGGACCTCGGCACGGGGCACCTTGTCGGAGCTCGCGTCGTACGCCGGCGAGGTCGTCTTCGAGTCTGACTACCACTCGTCGGTGACCCGGGAGGGCTGGAGCGTCGTGGTGCGCGCCACCAGCTCGGCCGTGAGCGACCCCGCGGTCCTGGAGGGTCCGGACCTGGCCCGGCTCGTGCCCTGGGCGATGGGAGTCCACGACCTGCTCCTCGCGCTGCGTCCGCACCAGGTGACCGGTCGCCGGATCTCCTGGCTGGACGCCGACGACGTCGTCATCCCGGACTGAGCGGCTCCTCAGGCCTGTCCCAGGTCGACGACCCGGTCGGCGAGGTCGAGGCCCACAGTGTCGTGGGTGATCCACAGCACCGAGCGGGTACGCGCTCCAGTGAGGAGCTCCGCTGCCAACTCGGTCGCGGTCGCGTGGTCGAGGTGGGCGGTGGGTTCGTCGAGCACCAGCACCGGCTGGTCAGCCACCAGGCAGCGCGCGATCGCGAGGCGCGCCCGTTCGCCGCCGGAGACCTGGGCGTGGCCGTCACCGAGCCAGGTGTGCAGACCCTCAGGCAGCGAGTCCAGCCACGGCCCCAGCCGGGCGTCACGCACCGCCACCTCGACCTCGGCGTCGCTGGCTTCCGGACGGGCCAGCCGGACGTTCTCCACCACGGTGGTCGCGAAGACGTGCGGGTCGTCGTCCACCAGCCCGGTACGCCGGCGCACGTCGTCGAGGGACAGCTCCCGGGTCGACACGCCGCCGACCGAGATCCGCCCCGACGCGGGGTCCAGGAACCGCACCAGCAGGGCCGCGAGGGTGCTCTTGCCGGAGCCCGAGCGACCGGTGACGGCGACCCGGTCCCCGGGCTCGAGGCGCAGCGACACCTCGTGCGTGAGCGGGGCCTCGTGGTCCCAGCGGGCCCGGACCCGGGTCACGTCGGTCTCCTGCGTGGCCGGCTGCCGGGATAGCGGTCCCCCCAGGGCGACCGTGTCACGGACCGCCGGTGCGGTGTGCTCGAGCCGGTGCAGGCGCTCGGCGGCGGCATCGGTGCGGGCCGAGAGCGCCCCGGCGTCGGCCGCGGGGCCGATCACCTCGCCCAGGGCCAGTGGCAGCAGCACGACCAGCGCCATCATCGGCCCGGACAGGTCGCCGCGGGCGACCGCGCCACCGGCGAGGACGGTCGTCATCGCGACGGCTGCCCCCGACACGACCAGGACCAGGCCCCGGGCCGACCCGAGCCAACGGGCGGAGGTGCAGGTGGCGGCCCCGATCCGGTCACTGGTCCGCGCGACGCGGTCGACGGCGGGGCCGACCGCCTGCCACATGACGAGCTCGGACGCCACCTGGACGCACTCCACCACGGCGGTCGAGAGCTCGGCGCGCAGCGCGATCGCGGTGTTCTCCGCCTGCCGAGCGCCCCGACGGGCCAGCAGGAAGGCCCCCGGTCCGGCCAGGGCGCTGGAGACCGCGACGACGAGGGCCGCGGGCCAGAAGACGAGGGCCGCGACCCCGGTCGCCAGCACCGCGACGACGGCCTGGGTGCGCAGCGGCAGCCGGACCCGGAGCTCCCGGTCGACGACGCTGTCCACGTCGTCGGCGATGGCGCTCAGCACGTCGCCGCGGCGCCGGCCCAGGCGGGCCGGGGTGAGCGGGACCAGGGCGTCGTACACCTCGACCCGGCGACGGGCCAGGAGCCGCAGCGCGGCGTCGTGGGACGTCAGCCGCTCGGCATAGCGCAGCACCGGCCGGGCCAGGCCGAAGGCACGCACCCCGACGATCGCCACGAGCAGGGTCAGCATGGCCGGCCGGGTCGAGGCCTGGACGATCAACCACCCGGCGGTCGCGGTCAGCGCGATGCCCGAGGCGGAGGCGAGGACGGCGAGGGCCGTGCTGAGGGCGAACGTCGGCGGCCCCGGCCGGTCCGTCAGGACACCGGGTTCGGGGGTGGGGCGCTGGTCAGCACGGCGGGCACGGCGGGCACGGGGCAGCGGTGCGACCGCGCACTCCGGGGCGTCCGTACGGGTCGTCGCGGGGGACGGCACCTCGATCACCCGGTCGGCGAGGGCGACGGCGCTCGCGCCGTGGGCCACCATCACCACGGCGCCGCGTCGGCCGAGCTCGACGATGGTGCCGGCGATGACCCGTTCGGTCAGGTCGTCGAGGTGGGCGGTCGGTTCGTCCAGCAGGGCCCACGGCCGGTCCGCCAGCACGATCCTGGCCAGGGCCAGCCGCGCCCGCTCGCCGGCGGACAGGGTCGTGCCGTCCTCACCCAGGGGCGTGGCCAGGCCGAGCGGGAGGCTGCGGACCCGTTCGGCCAGCACCACCTGCTCCAGCACCGACCACAGCTGGGGGTCGGTGGCGTTCGGCACCGCGAGCCGCAGGTTGTCGGCGATGCTGCCCGCCACGAAGTGGGGTCGCTGGGGCAGCCAGGCCACCTGCGCCTGCCAGTGCGGTCCGCCGACGGGCTGTGCGCCCGCCGTGATGCCACCCGTGCTGGGCGTGACGAGCCCTGCGACGAGCCCCAGCAGCGTCGACTTGCCGCAGCCCGAACGACCGGTCACCACGGTGATCCCGGTGGCGGGGATGGTGGCGCTCAGGCCGGCCAGGGCCGGGGTCGTGCGCCCGGGGTAGGTCACCGACACCTCGTCGAGGACCAGGGCCGCGCCCGGCACGGAGCGGCCGGGACGGCCGGCGGTCTCCACGCCGTTGGTGGCGGACAGCAGGTCGTTGACGGCCTCGAACGTCGCCACCCCCTCGGCGGCCGCGTGGAACTCGGCGCCGACCCGGCGCAGCGGCCAGTACGCCTCGGGGGCGAGTAGCAGCACGAACAGGGCGGTCGGCAGATCGAGGGAGCCACCGGCCAGACGAACTCCCACGGTCACGGCCACCAGGGCCACCGAGAGGGTAGCGACCAGCTCCAGCACCGCCGACGACGCGAAGGCCAGCCGCAGGGTCGACAGCGACGCGAGCCGGTGCCGATCGGTGATCTGGCCGATCCGGGCGGACTGGGCGTGGGCGCGACGGTGCGCGACCAGCGTGGGCAGGCCGCGCACCACGTCGAGGAAGTGCCCGGACAGCGACGACATCTCCCGCCACTGCTGCGCGGCCCGGTCCCGGGTCGCCAGGCCGACCAGCGCCCCGAACACCGGGACGAGCGGCAGCGTGAGCAGCACGATGGCCGCGCTCAGCAGGTCCTGGGTGGCGATCACGACCACCGTGACCGGCGGCAGCAGGGCCGCCAGCACCAGAGCCGGCAGATAACGGGTCAGGTAGGGCTCCGCCGCGCTGACCCCGCGGGTGGCGAGCACCGACCGCTCACCCGTGGAGGCTCCGTCGGGGGCCCGCAGCGCGGCGTCCACGACCTGGCGTCGCAGGCAGGTGCCGACGAGCGCGGCGGCCCGCGCCGCCAGGTCGTCGCCGACCCGGCCCCCCACGGCCCGCAGCGTGAGCACGACGACGACCGGGACGGCCGTCGACGCGAGGTCGGCCTCGCCGAGGCCGGCCAGCACCAGGCGGGTGACGACCCAGGCCTGGGCGACGACCAGGGCGGCCCCCAGCACCCCCGTGGCCACCACACCGATGAGGGGCCGCCGGGCCGGGGCGAGCTGGCGCAGGATCCGGGGGTCCGTGGGCCTCACGGCCGGGCGGCCACGGCCGGGCGCTCCGGGATGTGGTGCACCGAGATCCGCTTGCGGAACACCCAGTACGTCCAGCTCTGGTAGGCCAGGACCAGCGGCGTGAAGACGATGGCCACGACGGTCATGATCCCCAGGGTGTACGACGTGGCGGCGGCGTTGGTCGTGGTCAGGCTGGTGCCGCCGAGCAGGCTGGTCGGCATCACGTCGGGGAAGAGGGCGAGGAACAGGCCGCCGACCCCCAGGGCGATGGCCACGAAGGTGCCGGTGAAGCCCCAGCCCTCGTGTGCGGCCGCGGCGGCGAGCAGCCCGGCGAGCAGGGCCACGGCGGCCAGGACGAACGCGGCCGCGGAGCCGAGGCTGCCGGTCTCCACCTGGGTCCAGAGCAGGAACACCACCGTGACGGCGGCCGCGAGCACGCCGATCCGCACCGCCAACGACCGGGCGGCGTACCGGACGGGTCCGTCGGTCTTGAGGCTGATGAACATGGCCCCGTGGGTCAGGAAGAGCAGGAGCGTCATCACCCCGCCCAGCAGGGCGTAGGGGTTGAGCAGGTTGAAGAAGCCGCCGACGTACTCCAGGTCCGCGTCGATGGGGACCCCACGCACGATGTTGGCGAAGGCCACGCCCCACAGCAGCGCGGGCACGACCGAGCCCACCACGATGGCCAGGTCCCAGCGCCGCCGCCAGGTGACGTCGTCGCGCTTGGCGCGGTACTCGAACGCCACCCCGCGCACGATCAGGGCGACCAGGATCAGCAGCAGCGGCAGGTAGAACCCGCTGAACAGGGTGGCGTACCACTCCGGGAAGGCCGCGAACGTCGCCCCGCCCGCCACGAGCAGCCAGACCTCGTTGCCGTCCCAGACCGGGCCGATGGTGTTGATCAGCACCCGGCGCTCGGTGTCGTTCTTGGCCAGGACCGGCAGCAGCATGCCCACCCCGAAGTCGAACCCCTCGAGGCAGAAGTAGCCGATCCACAGCACGGCGATGAGGCCGAACCAGACGGTGGTGAGTTCCATGGGGTGCTCCTGGGCGATCAGTATGCGAAGGCGAGCGGCCGGTCGGCCGGGTCGCCGGGGTGGTCGTCCGGGCCGGCGTCAGGCGCGGGCGGGTCGGCCCCGAGCCGGATGTAGGTCAGCAGCAGCCGGACCTCCACGAACGCGAGGGCGGCGTAGAGCACGGTCAGGGTGACCAGGGAGATCAGCATCACCGCGGCGCTGACGCCCGGGGACACGGCCTGCGAGGTGGTCATCAGGCCGAACACGGCCCAGGGCTGCCGGCCCATCTCGGTGAAGATCCAGCCGAACGAGTTGGCCAGCAGGGGCAAGAACGGCAGGGCCATCCCGGTCGCGACCATGACCCGTCCGACGGGGCCGGCCCTGCGGCGGGTGGCCCACAGCAGCGCGACCGCGGCCGCGGCGCCGGCCATCCCCAGCCCGATCATCAGCCGGAAGCTCCAGTAGGTCACCGGGACCACCGGGGTGTAGTCGTCGGGGGAGTAGTACGTCGCGCCGGGGTCCTGGCCGTAGGTCTGGCGGTACTCGGCGCGGAGGTCGTTGATGCCGGTGACCTCACCGTCGGCGGTGCCGGTGGCCAGGAACGACAGCACGCCCGGGATCCGCACCGAGAACTTCTCCCGCGAGCCGTCGAGGCTGCCGATGGTGAGGATCGAGAAGTCGGCGGGGGACTCGGTCTCGTAGAGCCCTTCGGCGGCCGCCATCTTCATGGGTTGCACGTCGGTCATGATCTTGCCCTGCACGTCACCGGAGACCGCCACCCCGAGGCCCGCGACCAGGACGACCACGGCCCCCGTGCGGACCGCCGATCGGTACATGCCACGGTCCTCCTCGTTGGTACGGGCCCGGGTCATCAGCCACAGGGTCACCCCGACCACGAACGCGGCGCCGGTCATGTAGGCCGACAGCACCACGTGCGGGAAGGTGACCAGCTGGACCTTGTTGAACAGCACGGCCGCGAAGTCGTTCATCTCCGCACGACCGGTGGTCGCGTTGTAGGCGTAGCCCACGGGATTCTGCATCCAGGAGTTGGCAGCGAGGATGAAGTAGGCCGAGAACAGGGTGCCCAGGTGCACCAGCCACATGCAGGCTGCGTGCAGCCGGCCCGAGAGCCGGTCCCAGCCGAAGATCCACAGGCCCAGGAACGTGGACTCCAGGAAGAAGGCGAGCAGGCCCTCGATCGCGAGGGGCGCCCCGAAGACGTCGCCGACGAAGCGGCTGTAGTCGCTCCAGTTCATCCCGAACTGGAACTCCTGCACGATCCCGGTGACCACGCCGATCGCGAAGTTGATCAGGAACAGCTTGCCCAAGAACCTGGTCAGCCGCAGCCACCGCGGGTTGCCGGTGCGCAGCCAGGCGGTCTCGTAGCCGGCGATGATCGCCGACAGCCCGATCGTGATCGGCACGAACAGGAAGTGGTAGACGGTGATGATGCCGAACTGCCAGCGGGCGATGTCGAGCGGGTCCACCGGGGGCTCCTGACGGCGTGAGGGATCTCCGGCTCACGCTAGGAACTCGTGTCCCTCCCGCCCACGGGCCACCGACCCGCCCGGCCGGGACCTTGGTCATCACCGCGGAGCCTCGAGTGCGGCGCGGCTACCGCGGGCGGGAGGTCTGGGCGCCTGGCGGCATGTGGGTGGCGCCGGCGACGGCACGCGCAGTCCGAGACTGGTGGCCACCACGGCGCAGCAGTGGATGGTGTCGGACTCATCCTGGCCGCCGCTGGTGACGTAGCCGTCGTCGATGACCGCGACTGCCCGGCCGTCGTGCGTGCCGTGCTGCACCGAGGTGGCCCGACGCTGCCGGCCACGACCGAACGGCGAGCCCGCGAACCGGCCAGGTCCTAACCTGACCCCGTGCCCCCGCCCTCCGAGAACCTGCCGGGGGCATCTGCCCCGGCGACGGTCGAGCCTGGCGAGCGGCCCGGCACCTGGGTGGTCCGCCTCGACGGGATGGACCAGTCCTGCATGGACCTCGGCGACCCGACCCGGCTTGACTTCGACTACGTACGCCGCATCGGAGGCCTGCTCGACGCCGCTGCAGCCCCCGGTGAGCCCCTGCGGGTGCTGCACGTGGGCGGCGCGGGGATGACGCTGGCCCGCTACGTCGCCGCCACCCGCCCCGGGTCACGACAGGTGGTGCTCGAGCCGGATGTGGCGCTGGTCGACCTGGTCCGCGAGCGCATGCCGCTGCCGCGACGCAGCGGGATCAGCGTGCGGCCCCAGGACGGGCGGGCCGGTCTCGCCGGCGTCCACGACGGCTGGGCCCAGGCCGTCGTGGTGGACGCGTTCGCCGGGGCGCAGGTGCCGCCCGAACTGGTGACCCTCGAGGCCTGGCAGCAGGTGGCCCGGGTCCGGGCCCCCGGCGGTCTGGTCGTGCTCAATCTGAGCGACCGGGCGCCGTTCGCCTGGGCCCGCCGGGTGGTGGCCGGGGCGCAGGCCGGGCTGGGTGAGGCCGGCGGCGTGGAGACCGGTGCGAAGCGGATCGCCGTCGGTCTGGAGGTCGCCACCCTGCGCGGTCGACGGGCGGGCAACCTGCTGCTCGTCTGCCCGGCCGCCCCACTGCCCGCGGCGGGCGACCCGGCGTACCGCTGGCTCGACTCCGAGGCGGTGTCGAGCAGTCTCGGCGGTGGGGCGCCCCTGCGCGACCCGTGAGGCGGTGCGGTCGTGCGCACGTGTGTCCGTGGGTGGGTGGGCCAGGGTGGGCCGCCCGCAGGCTCTGGCGTCGGTGGCCTAGCTGCGCCTGGTGAAGGCGACCTTGCCGCCGGGCAGGTGGGTCGTCTAGTACGTCGGGTCGTGGGCTCGCGCGTGATGCCTGGGGCACAGCAACCGGCCAGTCCTGATGTCGGTGTGGCCTGCCTGGTGCCAGGGGGTGTCGTGGTGGGCGTGGCAGAGCCCGGGTGGTCAGTCGCAGCCCTCGCCTGTGCAGCCCCTGTCCCTGAGGCCCAGCGCGATCCGTTGTGCTCTGGTGTGGAACCGCCGGGTCCGGCCCAGATCGAGCACCTGTGACTGGCCGCCGAGGACGGTGGGGATGATCCCGGCCTCACAGGCCAGCCGCCTGGCCTGGCCAGGGCTGAGGGTCTCCCCGGTGTCGAGGCTCGCGGACTTCAGGCTGCCGGTGAGGGTGTCGAGGTGCATGGTGACCACCACGGTCGCGTGGACCCCACCGGCCGCGGGGAGTCGGTCGGCGGGACAGCGCTCGACGTACTCCGCGAACGCGGCGCCCAGCTTCTCCGGGCCGGGCCGCAACGGTGCCGCGCGCCCGGTGGTCGCGGCCTGGTGCTTCGGGGCGGCGAGCGCGAGCAGCGCCTTCTTCAGCATTGCGCCCTGCAGGCTCGGCAGGGTGAACCGGCCGTGCACCCGGCCGTGGCCGTCGTCGACCATACTCAACCGCGCGGACGCTGCGGCCTCCCGCTCCTCCCGGGCCAGCAGTGCTGCTTCATGGGCCTCGCCGACCTCCGGGGCGAGCACCGACAGCAACCCCTTGCCGAGACGGCGCAGCGCCTTCGCGTCGAACTCGTTGGCGAGCTGGAGCAGGTGCGCCTCCGCCCGGTCCCTCAGTTCGGCGTCGAGGTCCTCAGGCAGCGCATCGACCGCGTCCACGACGACCGCCGCCTGATCCGGCAGCACCCGACCAGCGCCCAGCGCCACCACCACCACCGGATGCGCCTCGAGCGCCGCCGCCAACCGGGTCTTGTGGTGCGTCTCGGCCCGCGTCGCCCGGGTTTGGTGCGCCCACCAGTTCGCCGTCGACGTCGCACCTGTCTGGTCCTCGACCGCCACCGACGAGGCCTGGGCCGCGACCCGCAGCTCCCACGCCGCGACCCGGGCGCCGAGCCGGGTCAGCGAGGCCAGCACCTGACCGGTCTCGGTGGATCCGAGGGCCCAGACCGGCAGGTTCACGGCACCGTCGAGCTCGGTGTGCAGGCGAGCAATCATCGCCGTGAGCGGGTGCTCCCGGTGCATGGTCGGCGAGGTCGTCATGACCCCCTTCAAGCCGCGACCACCGACATCGAAAGCCCAGAAAGCGGGGTTTCCACAGGGTCTGCAGACGATTTTTCGGATTGTTCTGACGCCTCGGTGGACGGTGTCCCATTCCTCCTGCGCCACCACCGCCATGGAGTCAGGATGATCGCCCTTTCCACCGCGTTCAGGCGTCGCGCCCGGATCTGGCACCCCTCTGTGTCAAGCGGTGCTCGGAACGAGGTTCTTCACGTTGTCGGGATCTGGGCGTAGCGTCGGTTTCTCGGGTTCGGGAAGTGGCTTATCCGAAGTGTCGATGAGCGGGTGTGTGAGTCGGCCGCGCTGGATTCTTGGGTCGCCACGCAGTGCCCTCCCGGACCCGCGCCCTCGGGCTGTTGAGCTCGGCCAGCATCGGCGACAAGCTGGCGGTAGACCGCGTCGGACAGCCGCCGCTTCAGGCATCTCAGCGCCTCCATCGGGGTCTTGCCAGCGGCGAGCTTGCGTCGGTAGTAAATGCGGCCCTCGGTGTCGTGGCGGATCTGCACGATCGCTGCGACGTACAGGACGTGGTTCATCCGCCGGTTCCCGGCCCGCGACAATCGGTGGCGGTTCTGCTCCCCTGACGAGGCGTCCAACGGCGCGGTCCCGGTCCAGGACGCGAACCGGTTGCGGTCGGCGAACCGGGCCACGTCACCGACGTCGGCCAGGGTCCGCGCCGCGCCGGCTGGACCAACACCGAAGACGTCCGTCAACCCCGATCCACGTGTGGTGACCGCGGCCATCAGCTCGGCCTTGATCTTCTTCAGCTTGACGTCGACCGCGACGAGGTCGGCGATCTCCTCTGCAGCCATGCGGCGGCGCGTCTTTCCCGCGATGGAGCGGGGCCGCACGGTGGCCAACAGCGCTTTGGCCTGATGCGCGGACAGGTCGCGTTTGCGCTGGCCAGGCAGCAATTCACTGAGCAGCCGCCGCAACCGATTCACCGTCCGCACCCGCTGGTGAGCGAGCTCGTCGCGACGGTCAGCGAGCATCCGCAGCGCCTCGAGCTCCCCGTCCTCGGCCCCGAATCGCAACCCTGATGTGCGCACGGCGACCACCGCGATGGAGTGGGCGTCCAGCGCGTCGGTCTTGCGATGGTGACCGGTGTCGAACAGCCTGACCCGGGCCGCGAGCTTGGCTGGCACATCGACGACCTGCTCACCGCCCGCGACGAGTCGCTGGGCCAGCGGGCGGCCGGCACCATTGGCTCCCTCGACGGCCCAGGTGCGGTCGGGCCACTGCTTCACAAAGCGCTGCATCTCGCTATAGCCGGCCTTGTCGGTGTCGAACCGTCCGGTGCCAAGCAGTTGTTCGTTGTTGTCGACGACCTCGATCGTGGCCGACATCTTGTGGGGATCGACCCCGATGATCACGGTCTTGGTGTTGCTCATCCTGCTCACCTCGTCGATGGCTTGAGAACCAGTAGGACGACGAGGTGGGCATAGCTCCTACGAGCTGGGCAGTCCCCTCTGGAGCCACGCCTCGTCACGGTGACCGGCGGGTCGCAGTCCAGATGAGAGCCACACCCAAAACACCGGTGGGCAGTCGATAAGAGAGCGTCCCGCCGGACACCTGGACCGAGTCTGGCCAAACACCGGTCCTGGAGTGAAGTCTCTTAGTAGCCGATGTCAGCTTCGCGGCTGGCCGCGAAGTGACTTAGGTTTCTCGGGTGGATATCGCGCGTATCGGCCCCGGTGACTGGGAGCGGTTTCGCGCTGTTCGATTGGCGTCGCTCTCCGACTCCCCGGCTGCGTTCGGGTCTCGGTACGAGGATTGGCTCGATGCTTCCGAGGAGCGCTGGCGATCCCGCCTGACCGAGGTGCCCCTGACCCTGATCGCACACGATGGGGTCGAGGTGGTCGGCGTGGTCAGCGGGCAATCTGAGGGAGAGTGTTGGGCCGAGATGATCTCGATGTGGGTGGACCCGTCAGCGCGAGGCACCGGCGCTGCTGACGACCTGATCACCGCGACGGTGGGTTGGGCCGCCGGACAGGGCCGGTCGACCTACCTGATGGTTCGCAGCGACAACGCTCGGGCTCGCGCGGCCTATGAACGAGCCGGGTTCGTCGACAGGGGCGTGCCCGATGGGTGGCCGATCGACGAACCGCCCGAACGCCGTATGGAAATGCGCCTCTGACGCCAGGCGAGGTCTCTCCTTGCCCTGGGCCGCGGGCGTGGCGTCGGTTTCACGGGTCCGGGACGTGGCTGGTCCGAGGCCTCCCAGGTCACGAAGTGAGACCGTTCGATCTGGGGCTGCTGATCGAGCCAGCTGGGCGGAGCCACGGCGAAGGGCACCACGAACGAGGTGCTCATATACCCGGTCCCGTCGGGCTTGGAGGGCGACTCAGACGGCGCGGCGGACTGGCCGGAGGTCGAGGACCCACTCCCGCTAGCTCGAGCGGGCCAGGCAGGTGAGGTGGCAGCGGCCGCGTGCGTGCGTGTCGTGAGGCTGTGGGGGATCGGGATCGTGTTGATGGCTTTCTCACTGCAGTCTGGGTGCATCAGCGGAGGGTGGTTCCCCCCCCGAATCGTGGACGCTTCTCTCTGCGGCGTCCCGGTTGCGGGCTGCGGTGTTCTCGTAGCTCAGGCGACGGCCGAGCCGCGCGTCGCGCTCCCGGTGATGTCAGGTCTGAGCAGAGCCGGCTCGGCGGAGGAAGGCCTTCGTACGTCGGCGGTCGGAGGGCTGGTCTCGCCGTGCCCCGACGTCACCGCACGACAGGTACCTGTCGACTCTTGCGAGGACTGGGGCCTGCACTCCCGGGTTGCCCAGTACCCCGGTCGGACCGCGTCATGACGAAACAAGCGGCGCTTGCTGGATTGGTCTCGCCGCGCGCCTGTTACTCCTGGCGATGACGATCGAAGCGGTGATCAGGCAGAGCGGAAGCAGCACGTAGTTGACGAGGCCGCCGGGTGGGATGTCGGCATCACCCAGCGCGCCGAGGACGCCCGGCACGATGGTGAGGATCGCGAACCATCTCGGCAGCACCGCACTGCTCATGGCGCCCAACCCGGTCGCGATGAAGGCCGCCGCCAGACCGATGCCCATGCCGGCCCATCCGAAGTACGCCACGTAGCTCAGGGAGCGCAGAGCAGTGTCGTCTGCGGCGCCGGCAGCACCGTTGATCAAGCCCCAGCTCCACATCACCATCTGTGAGAGACCGGCCACGACGACCACCCAGCCGCCGTACGCGACGCTCGAGTAGGTCGCTTCTCGCGCTTCGCCCGAGCGCAGCAGATTGTGGACAGCGATCGCGAAGAACAGGAGGGCGATCCCCATGAGGACGAGGCACCCTTGCGCCGCGACGCTGCGGCTCAGGTGGTCGTGGATGACCCCCGTGGTGGCTGTGCCAGGTTAGTCGTGGGTGTACATGTTCTGAAGCAGGTCCTGGCCGGTCCAGCACAGGCCCGCGATCGCGCCGCTCCAGGGCAGGAGCTTCTCGCACGTGGTCAGCGGCATGCTGCTCTCCTTTGTCGGGAGGGACCGGCGGCCCCTCGGTGCAGCGACGATCACCTGTCCACTGGCCCGGGCGCACGATCTGGATGTCCCGACTCGGGAAGAGTTCCCGGGCACCTATCCGCGCTGCTCGTCAGGCTTCAGCCTCGTCCCATGAACCCCGCTGTCGCGCTCGGCGTCGCCGCCGTCTCCGTGCTGGCCGGACTCTTGGTGTTGCGCGCGGGGCAACGCCGGATCGGGTGGCTGCTGGTCGCGCACGGCGTCTGCTTCGGTGCTTTGTTCCTCACCTCCGGCACGAGCACCAGCCAGTCCGGGATGGTGCTCGACCAGGTCGCCGCGGGGACGTGGGTGTTCATCTTCCTGTGGCTGGTCCTGGTCGCCTACCTGCTCCCCGACGGCCACAGCCTCTCACCGGGTTGGCGCCGTCGGATGCTCATCGGCTTGGTGGGGGTCGCAGCGTTCCTGGTGGGGTCTGCCGGCGACGCTGACGGTTTCCGGGAGACCC
This sequence comes from Nocardioides sp., assembly GCA_026786275.1. GTDB lineage: Bacteria > Actinomycetota > Actinomycetes > Propionibacteriales > Nocardioidaceae > Nocardioides. Next base: position 27,315 of record JAJAYJ010000054.1, read on the forward strand.
ACGGAGGCACCGACCCACCGCTGGCTCTGGTACCGGTTCCGGGCTTCACGATCCTCGGGTCGGCGGGTTTGGCGCTGACCGTCTTCCTGTTCTTCGGCGCAATGTTCGCGGTGCGTGCCCGGCTGCGCCGGTCCTCGGGCGACGCGCGCCTTCAGCTTCTGTGGCTCGTCTGGGGAGCGACGAGCCTGCCGTTGGCGCTCGTGCTCGCCTGGGTCGGGCACTTCGCCCTCGACGACGACGCGCTGGTCATCGCTGTGGCCCTCGCCTTGGCCGGGGTCGCCCTCCCCGTCACGATCGGGATCGCGATCTTGAGGTATCGGCTCTTCGATATCCAGCTGGTGCTGAGCCGCACCGTTACGTACGGCGTGCTGGTCACGGCCGAGCTCTCGCTCTACGCCCTCCTCCTGTTCGGCGTCGAGCGGCTCCTCGACAGCAGCACGGCGGGCGGTGTGCTTGCTGTCTCACTCATCGCGGTCGCGGCGCAGCCCGCGTACTCGATCCTGCGCCGACGTATCGAACGCTGGGTCTACGGCTACCGCGCCGACCCGGCGGCGGCCCTGCGAAGGCTCGGCGCGAGCCTCGAGTCCACGGATCCGCTCCGGGTGGTGGACACCATCACCGCATCCGTCGCCGATGCGCTCAAGGTTCATCGGGTCTGAGTGACGGCCTCCGGCGACCGGGCGTCCGGAGACCCACGGGTCGTGCGGGTCCCTCTGGAGCATCGCGACGACCACCTCGGTGACCTGGCCGTCGAAGTGCCACCGGGGCGTCGCCTCTCGCCCGCGGACACAGCACTCCTGCACGACCTCGTCCGCCATGCCTCCGTCACCGTCCGAGCGGCGCAACTGGCCGGTGAGCTGCAGGCCTCGCGGTCGCGGATCGTGAGCGCTCGGGAGGAGGAACGCAAACGGCTGCGCCGAGATCTCCACGACGGCGTCGGGCCGTCCCTGGCCGCCATCCTGCTCATGCTCGAGGTCGCACGGTCTCGCAAGGACGTCACCGACCGCAACGCCCTGCTCGCGGAGATCCGCGAGGAGACCAGAGCTGCCATCACCGAGGTACGTCGCACCGTCGACGAACTGCGACCACCGGCTATCGACGAGGTCGGGCTTCCGGGTGCCATCCGCCAACGGGCCGCATCCCTGTCGACCGACCGGTTCGTCTTCCACGTCGACAGCCCACTCACGCTGCCCCCGATACCTGCTGCCGTCGAGGTCGCGGCATTCCGAATCGCCTCGGAGGCCATGACCAACGTCGCCAAACACTCCGGTGCCAGCCGGTGCAGCGTGGATCTCGCGTGCGACCAGACTCTCGACCTCACCGTCTCCGACAACGGCCGCGGCAGCGGAGGGCCCAGCGGCAGCGGCGTTGGCTGGGACTCGATGACCGAGCGAGCGGCAGAGCTCGGCGGATCGTGCAGGATCTCCCACGGCCCCGAGGGCGGTCTGGTCGTCCGCGCTGTGCTGCCGTTGCGCGAGGACGTCGCCCTCGAGGTCCTCGGATGATCCGTGTCCTCGTGGCCGACGACCACCCGGCCTTCCGTCGAGGGCTCGAGCTGATGCTGGTCGACTTCGACGACCTGGTGGTCGCGGGCACGGCCGAGACCGGAGGACAAGCGGTGGAACTGGCCGGGTCGCTCGCACCCGACGTCGTGTTGATGGATCTGCGCATGCCTGACCTCGACGGCATCGAGGCGACCCGCCAGATCAACAGCAGAGTGCCGGCGCCCGCCATCGTCGTGCTCACGATGTTCGAGGACGACGACTCCGTCTTCGCCGCCATGCGTGCCGGCGCCCGCGGATACCTGCTCAAGGGAGCCGACCAGGACGAGATCGTGCGCGCGATCCGCGCTGCAGCCGCAGGTGAGGCGATCTTCGGTCCCGAGATCGCCTCACCTGCGTCATCCACCACTTCGCGCAGGGCGCCGGCTCAGCGGCAGCGGCCTTCCCGTTGCTTACCGAACGGGAGCGCGGTGTGCTCGAGATGGTGGCGGCCGGCAAGGGCAACGCCACCATCGCGCACGAGCTGATGATCAGCCTCAAGACCGGGCGCAACCACGTCTCGAACGTCTTCACCAACCTCCAGGTATCCGACCGGTCGGCCGCGATCGCGAAAGCTCGCCAGGCCGGTCTCGGCGGTGACTGACCGCGCCGTTGCGCTGCCCACCGCAGACGTGGTCACCCGGACACGTCACCTCTCCCCAGAAGTGTTCACGCAACGTGACCTGGTTCCGCGCGAGAAGGTGCTCAAGGGAGCTGATGTGCATGAACGGGTTGCACCCGTTCGATCAGGACCTGTGGCGCCCGGGAAAGCAACCCGGAGACAAGGACGACGAGTCAACCCGTTCAGCCGAAGGGCACCGCGGCGTACGGCGAGGTCGCGACCATGGCCAGCGCACGGGCCCGGTCGAAGGGTGCGGTGGCGTTGCGCAGCCAGGGCCGCCCCGCCCACACGAAGGCGTCCACGAGCTGGGCGGCCTCCTGGCGGCGAGCCGCGGGCAGGCCCCACCGCGGGTCGTCGGTGCGCCAGGTCGGTGGGATCCCGAGGGTCACGCAGCTGGCCTGCGCGGGCGAGGTGCAGGCGGCGGCGTTGTCGAAGCGGCCGCCGGGCTTCCCGGCCTTGCGCCACTTCTCCCCGGTGAAGGCGCGCCCGTTGGAAGCAGTGTCGACCACGAAGCGCTTCCCGGTGATGCCGAGCTTCTCCAGCTCGGCAACCACCTTCGCGCCGTACCTGATCTGGCGCTTGGTGGAGTCGTAGTGCGTCACGTTGAGTACGAAGCCCCGGGCCTGGGCGACGCCCGCGTCGACCAGCAGCTGCACGGCGGGGGCCGGCTTCATCCGGTGCCAGTCAGCGGCGCCGGCCTCGAGGTAGACCGAGGCGTTCGGCAGGGACTCCAGCTTGGCGACCGCGATCGCCAGCTGCTCGGAGTAGGCCGTGGACTTCCGGGGCGCGCACAGGGCGAACGGCCCGTCGGGCTGCATCATGATCGCGACGTGGGTCTGGCCCACGGCGGCCACGAAGCGATCGATCCAGGTCTGGTAGCTGGCGCTCTCGGCCGCGGTCGGCAGCCGCGAGCAGGCCGCGTGCTCCCACGGCTGCATCCGGAAGATCGTCATCTGCACCAGCGTCTCGGGGTCGTTCCCGGTCGAGGCCAGGGAGCTGGCGATGTACTCCTGCACCTTGGTGCCGATCTCCGCGTCCGGAATCCAGTCACCGAACCACTTGGCTTTGGGGGCGAGCGCGATCCGGGCCAGCTGGTCGCGCTCGGGGCCGGTCGCGCCGGCGTACGGCGCCCACGCCATCTCGGCGTTGCCGGAGTAGACGCCCCACGGACGGTTCGCCAACGGGTTCTCGTCCGCGGGCGTCCGCCGCGCGGTCGGCGCCGTCGGCCGCTCCGTGGCGTTCGCGAAGACGGGCAGGAAGGCCAGGCACCCGGGCAGCAGCACGAGCAGCGAGAGGACCGCCAGGACGAGTCGACTTCCACGGGGTGCACGAGAGCGGGAGCGCAGCATGCACGCACCGTAGGGAGAGTGACGCGGGTGACGGGTGAGAATGGTGGGAACGCCCGCTGTCACGACGACGCTCGGGACGATCGGCTCGAGCTCGCTGGCCCGGACGGACCACCCGGGCCCGCCGAACGGACCAGGGACCCCACTGCACCGGCGCAGAGACGCTGACGACCGGGTTCAGCCGACCACCGCCGAGCAGGTCGACGGTGGCCACGTCCGTGGCCAGGCGCAGCGGGTTCGCCGACCCCAGGGGGTGAGGGCGGTGCCGAGCTCGACCTATCCTGGGACGGTGGAGATCGCGACGTTCAAGCTGACTGTCGTCGACGTCGTGGAGCAGACCGCCGACGCGCACTCGATCTCCTTCGTCGGGCCCGAGGCCGCGGCCGCCGAGTTGGCCTACACGCCGGGTCAGTTCCTGACGTTCGCGGTGCCCAGCGAGCAGACGGGGGTCGCGGCCCGGTGCTACTCGCTGTCGAGCAGTCCCTACGACGGCGGTCCGCTGACGGTAACGGTCAAGCGCACGGCCTCGGGGTACGCGTCGAACTGGATGTGCGACCACCTGCGGGTGGGCGACCAGATCCGGGTGCTGGCGCCGAGCGGCATCTTCACGCCCAGGAGCCTGGACGCCGACCTGCTCCTGATCGCCGGCGGCAGCGGGATCACCCCCATCATGTCCATCACCAGGGCCGCGCTCGCCGCGGGCGCTGGCCGGGTGGTCGTGCTCTACGCGAACCGCGACGAGGAGTCGGTGATCTTCGCCCGCGAGCTCGGGGATCTCGCCGCGGCCCACCCCGATCGGTTGCTGGTGGTGCACTGGCTGGAGTCGGTGCACGGACTGCCCACGCAGGATCAGCTCCAGGCGTTCGCCGCTCAGTTCACGACGTACGACGCCTTCGTCTGCGGGCCCGCGCCGTTCATGAAGGCGGCCGTTGCTGCCCTGAAGGACCTCGGGCTCCCGCGGGAACGCCGGCACCAGGAGAAGTTCGTGTCGCTGGGCGGCAACCCGTTCGGTGACCTGCAGGACGCCGCGCGGTTACCCTCACAGGCGTAGAAGCCCATCGGACGGACGGCGCGAGGCGCCCACCTGACCCCCTGGCTAACTACACATCTGTAGTTCGCGCGAAGGTCTTGCCGGTGACTGATGTGACTGGTGTGATGCATGAGTATTCGTGGTGCCAGTGTGTCCCTCAGGTGGTGTCCCGGGTGCCAGGCCAGCTGCACACCGTCTCGAAGGAGAACCCCTCGTGGAAACCCCCACCACACCGCCGAGCGCCACCGTGAGTGGCGCGCACCGCGCGGTGCGGCCCCGTCGGTTCCGCCGGGCGTTCAGCACGCTGCTCTTCCTCACCCTGCCGGTCGGCCTGGCCGCGGCCGTGCTCACCGTGCCTGCCGTGGACGCCCCGATGCCGTCGACCGACCTGGCCCCGGCCGCGCAGGCGGTCCCGTCCGCACCGCTGCGGACCTTCACGCTGAACGTGCGCTTCGACCTGAGCAAGGAGCAGGCCCGCGCCGACATCGACCGGGGCATGACCCTCGGGGACGTCGGCGGGTTCCAGGAGATGTCGGAGGCGGAGGACCGTCAGACCCTCATCGAGGTCGCGGCCCTGAGGGACTACGGCTACTACATGCCGCCCGAGGGCGGCCTGGCCATCCCGATCGTCTGGAACCGGGCCCGCTTCCGCCTGATCGACGGTCACACCACGCTGACCCACGGCCCCGTCCCGGGATCGCCGAGCCGCTACGTCAACGTGGTCCGGCTGCGCGAGCTCGCGACCGGCAAGATCTTCGGGTTCGTCAACACGCACGCGATCTCCAACGCGTCCTTCGACGCCCAGCTCTCCGACATGTCCAAGATCCCGCTGCTGCGCAACCACCTGCAGGTGCTGCGCAACGAGATCCTCGGCCTCTTCGCCAGTACCGAGTTCGTCTTCGCGAGTGGCGACCTGAACGTCAACTACCTCGCCGACCGCAACCGCAAGAACGCCGGGCTGCCCACCAGCGCCCTGGGCGACGTCGTCAACTTCGACATGCCGCTGACCGGTTCGCGGGGCGAGGGCTCACTGCTCGACTACGGCATGAGCGTCAAGAACAACGGCGGTCTCGCCCTCGCGTCCTCCACCATCGTCTACGGCTTCAACTCCGACCACGACGCCGTGCAGTTCCTCTACAACCCGGTGAACCTGTTCACCGAGGGGCCGCTGTTCAGCAACCCGAAGGGCACGTCGTACGACAAGCGGGCCGTCCTCGACCGGCAGGTCCGGGCCCTGGCCGGCACCGAGATCGGCGCGACCGTGCGCCTGGTGACTACCAAGATCGACGAGCAGTCCGTCACCGACCAGCTCGTGGCCGCGCGCACCCGGGGTGTCAACGTGCAGGTCGTGCTCGGCCCCGGCGGCGGCACCGGCCAGGAGGCCGTCCTGGCCGCCGCGCTGGGCACCGACACCCTGCAGCCGTCCTGGGTCAAGCGCTGCTCCGACGGCTGCCTGGGCGACGCCAGGTCCACCCAGTCCACCTTCATGCTGGTCGACCGCACCCAGGGCACCACGAACCTGAGCCTGGTCGCGTCAGGACCGGTCCTGGCCAAGGGGACCCGCACCTTCACCGACATGTTCGTGTCGACCGACGACGCGCTGCACGCGGCGTACGCCGGCCTCTTCGCGCGCTTCGCCAGCGACAGCCCAGCGCCCGACAACACTCGCACGGTCACCGCCGGCACGCACCAAATCCAACTCTACCCGACCGTGAAGGACCCGGTCGCGACGTCGCTGTCCCGGGTCAAGTGCACCAACGCCAAGGGCCTGAGGGTCAAGAACGGTCGGACCAACGTGCGGGTGCAGGTGTCCAGCTGGTCGGGCCAGCGCGGCAAGCAGCTAGCGGAACGGCTCGGCATCTTGAAGCGTCAGGGCTGCACCGTGCAGGTGCTGACCGGCCAGAAGGTCAACTCCCGCATCAAGGCGATCCTCCGGGAGAACGGCGTCTCGCGTCGCGCGGCCAAGGTCGCCCAGAACCTGCTCGTCGTCGACGGCCGCTACCGCAAGAAGAACAAGGTCAGCACGGCCTGGACCGCCGGTCCGTACTGGACCGACGGCGCACTGAAGAGTGACGGCACCACCCTGGTGGTCACCGAGGCCGCCGCGGTGCGGTCCTACCTCGACGACTTCGCACGGATCTGGCGCGCCAGCAAGTAGCCCCCACCGGCGAGGAACGGGGACTGCCGGGACGGCACCGAAGGGTCGTCAGGTCACCAGCCGCGCGTGCGCCACTGCGGCAGTCCGTCCCGCTGCGCGCCGATCGTGGAGTCGTCGCCGTGGCCGGGGTAGAACCACGTGTCGTCGGGCAGACGCTGGAAGATCCGCTCGTCGACCTCGTCGACCTCGTCGACGAGCTGGGCGAACCGGGTCGCGTCGCCCTCGGTGTTGCCGACACCGCCCGGGAACCGTGGCGGTGCTAAGGCGGGAACACGCCGAGCACCCGGGAACACGTAGCCATCTACGCACGGATCAGCGAGGACGACCAGGGCACCGAGGCCGGCGTCACCCGCCAGCTCGAGGACGCTCGCGCGCTCGTGCCAGCGCGGGGAGGAGGCTCCGATGCCCGCACCGATCGGACTTGCCTCGGGTGGCACCGCCCTCTGGGATGCGATCACCGCCGACCACGACCTCGACGCGACCCAGGCGTCGTCGTCGCCGATGCCCTCGATGCGCGATCGCTCGCGCTTCCACAGAACCATGTGCTGAACGTTAGGGTGACACAGATGGTTCCTGTTCAACTGGCCGGTTGGTGGCCCACACTGACGCGATGAACGCTCTCCCGACGCGAGTTGGCCTAGCCGCCGCAATGATCGCCCTGCTCGGTCTCCTCAGCGCCTGCGGTGGCGATGAGAGCGAACCATCAGCCGCTGAATCCTCCTCGACGCCACCGGAGGACACGGAGTCGGCCTCGCCATCGGAGGACACGGAGTCGGCCTCGCCATCGCCGTCGGCCGAGCCCGGTTACTTCGTCAGCGAGGACACCGATCGGATGAACGGGGCGCTCGCCGCCTTCGATCCGCTCATGAAGATGGCGGTGGCCCCGAAGCGGCTGAACGAGTGCAACCGAGTGGCCGAAGAGGTGGGGTATGCCCCGTGGCGCACCTGTCTGCACGCACTGATCGATCCCCTTATCGCCAATTTGGACGACGTCGCAGCTGCGATCCGAGCGTCGGACCGCGCGAGCATCAATCCTGAGTGCAGCACAGCGGTCGAGGTGGCCGCGACCTTCTTCGACTCCGAGCACGCCGGCCTGATTGGTCTCATGAAAGGTTTCGACAGCGACGATCGGGCAGCGCAGGCACGGTCCGCGGGCAAGCTCGCGGCAACGCTCCTGAAGCTTCAGCGCGGGATCAACAAGCCGCTGACCGACCTCAGCCAACTCTGTTACTCACCCGAGGACCTTGCGACCATCACACCATCCGCCTCGCCTGCCGGGTGACGGAAGTCGGAGTGAGCCTCGGCGCCTCTCCGACGGAACGCAGGTCGGCCGCGCAGCCCAGCGCGCCCCGGCGAGGAAGTCCCACACGTGCTGGATCCGCGAGAGGGGCGTCCCATGGCATTTCCCGCCCTAGCATTTTCACACACAGAGCTCGTCAGGTCGGCAGAGACGCCGAACACCCCCAGGGGGTCGGAGATCCCAAACCTTTGCAACCTGCTCCATGGCTGTGCGCACGATGGCCTAGAACCGCCCCGGCACTAAAGCCTGCCGGGGCGGTTCCCTCTGTCACGCTGGTCACTGCCCACGGACGCGAGACCGCGGGCGGTTCGTGGCGTTCTCAGGTGCTCGCCAGCGCCGACGCACCACACCTCATGCACTCCTGGGACTGGTGAGCCGTTGGCGGGTCTGTTGGGCGAGCAGAAGTGAGCCATTGGTTAGGCGCGGACGAAACCGCCAGGGCCGATGGTGCACGAGGTGTGGCGCGAGTGAGGTGCCTCGATTCGAAGGGGATCGGCGTCCGAACGGGGCCACGGCTGGGTGCTTGTTAGTTCGAGGGTGCGCGACTGACGTCTGGCGGGGCGACGGGAGCGCTTGACGCCCTCGGAGGAGGTCTCAAGATGACGCTGATAGGCGTTTGACCGGCATCCGCTGGTGCGGACGCCCTGGCCGACTACGTGGCCCGCGTGGTCGCGGCTGCGCCGCCCCTCACGCCAGCTCAGCGAGACCGGTTGAGGGTCCTGCTTTCTGGAGGATGCCGTCCTTGCGGGCGCCCACCCATCAACATTCAACGCCCAAGCGCGGGACACGCCGCTGGGGCCGCTTGAGGCAGAACGCCGGGAAGGCCCGATCGTGACGCTCGCGCTCACCGCCGCGCCGGGCCGGGCCGCAAGGATTGGTCCGACAGCGAGAAGGTCGTGATCGCCGACCGGATTGCAGAGATGGAGCGCGGTCCGGCGCGGCAGCGCCAGGCCGAAGGCCGCCGTCGTGGCGGCGGCGTATTTGCTGTTCGAGAGGCTTCCGTCCCACGGGGGCGGCAGCCTCTGAGCCCTACCCTCGCTCGCCCGAGATCGCCGCCGCAGCGGTCGGTATGTCTCGCGTCTGCTGACAGC
>JAJAYJ010000055.1 GCA_026786275.1 Nocardioides sp.
ATAATGGGGGGGTCTTCCCCTACCCGGGGGTGCTGCTGCCACCCCGGCTAGTCGGGGGGGCGGGCGGTGATCGGGGCGGCCACCGCCTTGGGCACCTCGGGGTTGAAGACGCTCGGGATGATGAAGCTGGGGTTGAGCTCCTCGTCCTTGACGACGTGGGCGAGGGCGTCGGCGGCGCGCAGCATCATGTCGATCGTGACGTCTTCGGCGCGGGCGTCGAGCAGGCCCCGGAAGACACCGGGGAAGGCCAGCACGTTGTTGATCTGGTTGGGGTAGTCGGAGCGGCCGCTGGCGACCACGGCGGCGTACTTCGCGGCCTCGGCGGGGTCGACCTCGGGGTCCGGGTTGGCCAGCGCGAAGACGACCGCGCCCTGGGCCATGTCCTTGATCCACTCGGGCGGCAGGATGCGGGGGGCGCTGACGCCGATGAACACGTCGGCCCCGGTCAGCACGGTGTGCAGGTCACCGGTGACCCCGCGCGGGTTGGTGGCCTCGGCCAGGGTGCGGTGGGTCTCGGAGAGTGTGTCGTCGCCGGCCGCGATCGCACCGGCCCGGTCGACGACGACCACGTCCTGGGCTCCGGCCGCGAGCAGCAGGGTGACGATCGCCGTGCCGGCCGCGCCCCCACCGGACACCACGATCCGCACCGACGCCAACTGCTTGGCCAGCACCCGCATCGCGTTGGTGAGCGCGGCCAGGACCACGATCGCCGTGCCGTGCTGGTCGTCGTGGAAGACCGGGATGTCGAGGCTCTCGCGGAGCCGGCGCTCGATCTCGAAGCACCGCGGGGCGGCGATGTCCTCGAGGTTGATGCCACCGAAACCGGGCGCGATCATCTCGACCGCCCGGACGATCTCGTCGACGTCCTGGCTGGCCAGGCAGATCGGCCAGGCGTCGATCCCCGCGAACCGCTTGAACAGCGCCGCCTTGCCCTCCATCACCGGCATCGCCGCGCCGGGGCCGATGTTGCCGAGCCCGAGCACCGCCGAGCCGTCGGTCACCACGGCGACGGAGTTGCCCTTGACGGTCAGTCGCCAGACGTCGTCGGGGTTGTCGTGGATCGCCATGCTGACCCGCCCGACCCCCGGCGTGTAGGCCATCGACAGGTCGTCCCGGTTGCGCAACGGCACCTTGGAGCCGACCTCGATCTTGCCGCCGATGTGCAGCAGGAAGGTCCGGTCGCTGACCTTGTAGACCTCGACCCCCTCCACCAGGTCGACCACGTCACGCAGCCGCTCGGCGTGCTCGGAGTCGGCGGCCGAGCAGGTCACGTCGACCACCAGCCGGGTGTGGCTGGACTCCGACACGTCGATGCCGGTGACAATGCCGCCGGCCTGGGTGATCGTGGTGGCCACGGCCCCCACCACCGCGTGGTCGGGCCGCGTGTGCAGCCGCATGGTGATCGAGTACGACGAGGGAGTGGCAGCCATGGGGACACCTTCGGCCCGGACCCGGCGTACCGGCAAGTCACCTGCGGTCACAGCGACCGGAAGTTGTCCCACTCACTGGTTTGCACTGGCCGTCACAGGGTGCAAGGCTGCACTCTGTGACCCACAGTGCAACCGGCGGTCGCGAGGCCAAGCGTCTCGAGACCAGTCAACGGATCGTCCACGAGGCAGCCGAGCTGACCCGCGACCGCGGGCTCGACGGGTGGACCATGCACGACCTGGCCGCTGCGGCAGAGGTCTCGCGGCGCACCCTGTTCAACTACTTCTCCTCCAAGATCGACGCCGTGATCGGGCCGATGCCCGAGCTGCCCGAGGAAGCCCTCGCGGCCTTCCGGGCCGGAGGCCCCACCGGGGACCTGCTCGACGACGCCCGGGTCGTCGTGCACGCGCTCCTCGACGCGGACGGTGTCGACCTCGACCACCGCACCGCGACGCTGCGCCGCGAGATCCTGGTCGCCCACCCGCGGCTGCTGCTGGTCGTGCACGAGCGCTTCGAGGAGATCTCGGCGGCCATGGCCGAGCACGTGCTGGTCCGCGACCCCGCCCTGGGCGTCGCCCGGGCCCGGCTCTTCGTGCGGTTGCTCTGCGCGCTCTTCGACGGCTGCGTCCAGGAGCTGGGCAGCGACGTCGAGCCCCGACCGCTCACCGAGGCGTTCGACGACGCCGTCGCCGACGCCCGCCTGCTGCTCGCCTGACCCACCGACCGACCGACCGACCCCACTCGCCCCCCTTTGCCTCGCCTTTCCCAGGAGGAACCATGGCTACCCTGCTGCACCGGCTCGGCACCACCGCCTACCGACGCTGGCCCTTCTTCGTCGCCGGCTGGCTCGTCGTGCTGATCGCCGTCGGCGCGTTCGCCGCCACGATGTCGAAGCCGATGAACGACTCCTTCTCGATCCCCGGCATCCCCTCCGAGCAGGCGGCCACCCTGCAGAGCGAGCTGTTCCCCGACTCCGTGGACGCCTTCTCGGCCAGCACGGTCAACGTGGTCCTGGCCGCGCCGGAGGGCGAGTCCCTCGCCGACGCGCCGTACGCCGCCGCGGTGGGTGAGGTGGTCGGGGCCCTCTCCGCGCTGCCGCAGCTCGCCACCGAGATGCCGGTCACCAACCCCCTCGACGCGCTCGGCCAGCCCGCCGGGCCGCTGAGCCCGATCACCGAGGACGGCCGGATCGCGGCGATCTCCTACCGCTACGACGTGGAGACCCCCGCCGACGTCGCGCCCGCCACCAGGGACGCCCTCGACGACGTGCTGGCCCAGGCCCGCGATGGCGGTCTGGTCGCCGAGGCCAACGGCTCGGGCACCACCGGGGTGCCCGAGCTCGGCGGCTCCTCGGAGCTGATCGGCATCGCGGTCGCCCTGGTCGTGCTGCTGCTGACCTTCGGCTCCCTGGTCGCGGCCGGGCTGCCGATCGTCTCCGCGCTGGTCGGCGTGGGCCTCGGCGTCCTGGGCGTCACCAGCGCCACCGCCTTCACCGACATCGGCTCCACCACGCCCATCCTGGCCACGATGATCGGCCTGGCCGTGGGCATCGACTACACCCTGTTCATCCTGGCCCGCTACCGCTCCGAGCTCGGCCACACCGACGACCGTCGCGAGGCCGTCGGCGTCGCGGTCGGCACCGCGGGCTCCGCGGTCGTCTTCGCCGGCCTGACCGTGATCATCGCGCTGACCGCCCTCTCCGTGGTGGGCATCCCCTTCCTGTCCGCGATGGGCCTGGCCGCCGCGGCCACCGTGGCCGTCGCCGTGCTGGTCGCGCTGACCCTGCTGCCGGCCATCCTCGGCGCGCTGACGTCGAAGGCCTTCGCCGGGCGCGTACGCCGGACCGTGCCGAAGCGCGACGCCGACAGTCGGGTGCTCAACAACGGCGTGCGCTGGGCCCGCTTCGTCGGACGCCGCCCGGTGGCCGTGCTGGTGCTCGGTGTGGTGCTGCTGGGGGCGCTCGCGCTGCCCTTCACCAACCTGCGCCTGGCCTTCCCGACCGACTCCACCGCCTCGGTCGACACCACCCAGCGCCAGGCCTCCGACCTGCTGGCCGGGGGCTTCGGGCCGGGCCGCGAGGGCCCTCTGGTCGTGGTCGTCGACGCCCGCGACGTCGAACCCGCGGCCCGCACCGCGGCCTTCGAGGAGGTCGCGGCCTGGGCCGGCGCGATGCCCGACGTGCAGAGCGCCTTCGTGGCCGGCGTCAACCCCGCCGGCAACGGCGCCCAGGTCCTGATCACCCCCGAGTCCGGGCCCGACGACGAGGCCACCCAGGGCCTGCTCACCGATCTGCGCCAGGGCCAGGGCGACATCGAGGCCGAGACGGGCACCAGCACCGGCGTCACCGGTCTGACGGCGATCACCACCGACGTCTCCGACCGGCTCTCCGACGCGCTGCCGGTCTATCTCGCGATCGTGATCGGGCTGGCGTTCATCCTGCTGATGCTCGTCTTCCGCTCGGTGCTGGTGCCGCTGATCGCCACCGTCGGGTTCCTGCTCTCGGTGCTGGCCACCCTGGGCGCGACAGTCGCGGTCTTCCAGGAGGGCGCGCTCGGCATCTTCGAGCCGCAGCCGATCGTGAGCTTCATGCCGATCTTCCTGATCGGCGTGGTCTTCGGGCTGGCCATGGACTACCAGGTCTTCCTCGTCACCCGGATCCGTGAGGCGCACGTGCACGGCATGTCGATGACCGAGGCGATCGTCGACGGATTCCGCAACTCCGCCCGGGTCGTCACCGCGGCCGCGACCATCATGATCGCGGTGTTCGCGGCGTTCATCCTGCTCGACGACCCGATCATCAAGTCGATGGGCTTCGCGCTCGCCATCGCCGTCATCTTCGACGCCTTCGTGGTCCGGATGGCCCTGGTGCCCGCGGTGCTCTACCTGCTGGGTGACCGGGCCTGGTGGCTGCCGGCCTGGCTGGACCGGCTGCTCCCGGTCGTCGACGTGGAGGGTGAGCAGCTCGAGACGTCCTACGCCCGCGCCCACGCACCGACGAAGGACGAGCTGGTCCGGGTCTGAGGCCGGCCGGCGGGAACCCGCCCCACGCTCACGCCCGGCGAGCACCGGACCTCGGACGCCGATCTCAGCCGAGGTACGGCGCCCGGTCGCCGCACTCGACCTCGGGCAGCGCGCGCACGGCACTCAGGTCGCCCTCCCGGTGCCGGCCCAGGTTCCACTCCCAGCGGGAGTCGTCGGCCCGGGTCGGGAACGTCCGCTGCGCCAGCGCGCAGCGGCGCTGCTCGGGCGGCAACCGCAGCAGCGCGGGGGTGGCGTCGGCGGAGAGGCCGTCGAGGTAGGCCAGGTCGATGCGGCCGGTCTCGGCGAAGCGGTCGACGTTGGCGCGCGCGAGCATCGCGTCGGGGCTGGCCAGAGCCAGCACCAGCAGCGCGCCGGCGCCGCTGAGCACGGTGGCCCGGGTCAGCCACGCCCCGCGCAGCCCGATGCCGGCGACCAGCAGGCCGAGCACGACCAGGCCCAGCCAGAGCTCGAAGGTGCCGGCCAGCAGCCGGAGCCGGGTCAGCCCGTAGGCCTCGGTGTAGAGGTCGAGACGGTGCAGCGCCGAGCCCACGACCAGCAGGGTCAGCACGCACAGCAGGCCGAGGGAGGCCCGCAGCCAGGCCCGGTCGGCCGTGGTCGACAGGGCCGCCTTGCGCCCGGCCACCGAGACGACCAGCACGGTCAGCACGGTGGCGAAGGTCAGCTGGCCGAAGCCCTGGTGCACGTAGTCGGCGTAGGTCAGCCCGGTGGCCTGCCTGACGTAGCCCTGGCCCCCGAAGACGGCCGCGGCCTGGGCCAGCAGGAAGACCGCGAAGACGGCGTCGACCGCCAGCACCGGCGCCAGCCACTCGTAGCGCTGCCGGGTCGGGCGCCGGCCCGGGGCCTGGTCGGGCTCGACCTGGGGTGGATGCAGGGAGAAGTACGCCGTGGCCAGCACCAGGCCGGCGACGGCCAGGGCCACGAAGACCCGGAGCACCGCCCCGTCGATGCTCAGGTCGGGCAGCACGACGTCGAGCCAGTCGGCGAAGACCGCGTCGGCCGAGGCGAACAGCAGCCCGAAGACCAGCAGCCCGAGCAGCGACAGGGCCACGGTGCGGGCGACCGGCAGCGCCCGGCCGGTGCCGCCGACCGCCCGGATCGTGCGACCCAGCCAGGGCAGCCCGAAGACCGCCGCCAACGGCCAGGTCAGCCCCGACAGCAGGATGCCGAGCAGGGAGCGGGCCCGGGTGGAGCCCACCACCACCAGCACGGTCGCGGCCAGGGTGCACAGCACCCCGATCCACAGCGCGTCGCGCAGGGTCAGCACGCACACCAGCGCGGCGGCCAGCGCGGCGCAGGCCAGCGTGAAGGGGTCGCGGCGGTGCCCGCTCGCGGCGACCACGACACCGCCGCCGGCCAGCAGCGCGAGGGTGTAGCCCAGACCGGGCTGGTGCTCGACCACGAGCAGTGCGGCCAGCACCCCGACCGAGGCGCAGGCGGCGAGCAGCCAGGGCCGGGCGGGCGCGGTGCCGGTC
>JAJAYJ010000056.1 GCA_026786275.1 Nocardioides sp.
CCTTCACTGGTGTGGGTGGGCGGGGGGGGTTAGTTTTTAAAAAAGCCCTGCCGCCGCGGGGGGGGGGGGGGCGGCCGCGGGGCGGGGCCCCGCGACCTGCCGGCTCCGCCCCGCGAGTCGTTCCGGGCCTGGTGGGACCGGTCCGACGGTGGGCGGGGGCAGCAGTCGTGAGTGCCCGCGACGACATCCTGGGTCGGGTGCGGGCCGCGCTCGAGGGTGTGGACCGGACCGGCACCGTGCCCCCGGCCCCCCGGGTCTCCCCGGTCGCCGACCTGGTCGGCCTGTTCGCCGAGCGGGTCGCGGACTACCGGGCCGTGGTGGTGCGCTGCACGCCCGAGGACCTGGTGGCGACCGTGGCCGCCGCACTACCCGACGGTGCGTCGGTCGTGGTGCCGGCGGGGCTCTCGGTGCCGGTGAGCGGAGCGCGGGTCGACGACGGGTCGAGCGCGGCCGAGCTCGACGCCACGGACGCGGTCGTGACCGAGGCCCGGGTCGGCATCGCCGAGACCGGCACCATCGTGCTCGACCATGGGCCCGGCCAGGGCCGGCGCGCGATCTCGCTGGTGCCCGACCTGCACGTCTGCATCGTCCGTGAGGACCAGGTCGTGGCCGACGTGCCCGACGCCGTGGCCCTGCTCGACCCGAGCCGGCCCCTGACCTGGGTCAGCGGTCCCAGCGCCACCAGTGACATCGAGCTGGACCGCGTCGAGGGCGTGCACGGGCCCCGCACCCTGCACGTGGTGATCGTGTCCTCGGGTCCTGCCGGGTGAGCTGAGCCCGCGCTCACAGCCCGCGTGACAGGTCCGTGCCAGTCGCGTCAGGGCCCCTGTTTGACGCTTCGGGTGAGCGCCTCGCCGGGGGCGGCGGACCCGGAGGAGACGATGACCATGAGGATGACGACCAGCAGGACCAGGGCAACGGTGGTGAGAGCCGCCCTGGTGCTGACCGGGTTCGGCGCCGGCGCGGCCGCGATGCTCTCGGGAGGCGGCCAACGCCGACACCACGAGCCCGTCCGCCAGCCCGTCCGCCAGCGACACCCCTGACCCGCGCCAGAGCCGGCACCAGGGGGAGGAGTTGCTCACCGGCACCACGGCGAAGCAGGTGAGGGCGGCGGTCGAGGCGGCGTACCCGGACGCGGAGATCCCGCGGGTCGAGACCGAGCGGACGGCGTCTACGAGGCCCACGTCGTCACGGCCGACGGGCAGGACCTGGTGGTGCCGGTCGGGGTCGACTTCACGGTCACCGGCACCCAGGCCTTCGGCGGCCGCGACGGGGACTGCGATGGCCCCGGTCACCGCCCCGGCGACCGTGACGACGACGGTCGTGAGGACGGCAGCGGGACCTCCACGCCCACGCCCTCACTCGCGTCTTAGCCGCAGCCGACCTACCGCGTGGCCCTCACGGGCCGGTCGGCGGGCCAGCGCGTACGGTTCTCCGGTGACCGGGACCGGTCGCGCTGAGTGAGAGGTCGGTATCCCCACGATGGTCGATCAGGTGTCCCGAGAGTTGATCCTGCCGGCGATCCGCCTGGACGTGCCGCCCCGTCCGGTGGGCAAGCAGGTCGCTGCCCTGGCGGAGCGCAGCACGGAGCAGTGGACGACGAGTCCGCTCGCCTGGGCGACCCAGCTGGTGACGCGGTTGGCCGTGGCCCAGGTGCTGGCGGCTCGGCTGCGTCCCGGCCCGGGGCGGGTCGAGACCGACGCGCTGCCGACCGACCCCGAGCAGGTCACGCTGGCGCAGCTGGCGACGCTCTTCCGGCCCCACGTCGGGCTGTCCGGTCAGGCCTTCCAGCTCGCGCTGCTCGAGGCCGTGAACTCCGGCGTACCCGCCGCGGTGGATCCCGTCCACGAGGGTCTGCGCCGGGTTGGGGTGACCGGACGCGAGCCGTTGCGCATGGTTGCCCTCGGCCTCGACAAGCTGCCCCCGCGGGCCCGGGCGTCCTTCTGGGCCACGGCCCGCTCCTCCACCACCGTCACCGCCGTGGTCGACGCCCTCGCCGGTGGTCGGCGCGGTGACGGTCGATCCCACGACGTGAGCGGCCTCGACCGCGGCGAGCTGGCCCGCGCCGACGCGCTACTCCTCGGCGGTGGACGGATGACCCCCGTGGTGCTCTCGACCCGGCCCCAGGACGGTGCCGCGTCCTGGCTGTCGGTGCCGCTGTCGGTGACCCGTGCGCGTCGAAGCCAGACCAGGGACCCTCAGCGCCAGGGCGGCGAGCGGGCCGAGCGTGGGGTCGAGGTCACCGTGCGGGGCGAGGGCTGGCTGGAGGTGTTCGACACCGCGCTGGACGCCGTCGGCTCGGCCATGCAGCAGATCGATCAGGGCGGCCGCCCCCGCGGACGGGCTCCGGAGCAGGTCGACGGCCTCGCGACGCGGTTGGTGAGCGCCAAGGACCGCACGGTGGCCGACGTCTGCGGGTCGTTGCGGGCGATCGACCCGTTCGCCCTCGAGATGTTCGACCACCAGGTCACCACCTCGGCGGTGCCGGTGGCCGTGCCCGCAGTCGAGGACGACCTGTTCGTGCAGCTGTGGCTGCCGACGTCGGCACTGGCGGGACCGCTGTTCACCGGTGCCCCGGACCTGTTCCTCGGCGGCGCCCCGGAGATCCGCGGCCAGGTCGGCAAGCCCGCGGGTCGCCCGGGTGGCGGCTCGCCGTCCGGTCGGCGTCCCGGCGGCGAGGCACGACGTCCCCGGCCCGAGGGTCAGGGTGAGCAGTCCGGCGGTCAGCCAGGTGGTCGTCGCCGCAAGCCACGGCCCGCGCGGAACGGGCCGGTGCCCGACGCCCCGGCGCCCCCAGCGACCCCAGCGACCCCCGAGACCCCCGAGACCCCCGAGACCCCGGTCACCCCGGCTCCCGGGCCTCCGGCTCTCGCCCCCGTCGCTCCGGCGGCGCCGGCCCACGAGCCGACACCGGCCCCCGAGCGGACGCCCGCCACCCCGACCCCAGACGGCTCGACCTCGGCGGGGTGACCCCGGGAGCGGCGTACCGCTGAGGGGTCAGCGGCGTCGGTGCGGCAGGCGGTGGTGCAGCAGCGCCGCACGGGCGGCGTTCATGCCTGCGGCCCCGTGCACACCGCCCCCGGGGTGGGCTGAGGACGAGGCGAGGTAGAGGCCCCGCACGCCGGTCTCGGCGCGGCCCAGACCGGGCACGGGTCGCAGCACCAGCTCCTGGTGCAGCTGTGAGGTGCCCCCGCCGACGGCGCCCCCGATGAGGCTGGCGTTGCGGGCTTCGAGCTCGTGGGGCCCGAGCACGCGCCGGGCCAGGACGCGCGAGCCGAAGCCGGGAGCCAGCTGCTCGATCCGGGCCTGCATCCGGTCGGCGAAGCGCTCGCACTCGGACTTGTCCCAGCGGCCGGTCAGGCCATCGGGTCCCGCGTCGCCGGTGCTGCGCTGCGGCACGTGGGTGTAGGCCCAGACCGACTCCGTGCCGGCGGGGGAGCGGGTCGGGTCCGAGGTGGTCATCTGGCCCGCGAGCAGGAACGGCCGGGCCGGCACCGCCCCGGCGGTGACCTGCGAGAGCGCGGCGCTCATGTCCTCGACCGAGTCGGCGACGTGGAACGTGCCGGGGTCGTGTGCCGGCTCCACGGCCCACGGCATCCGTCCGTCGAGCGCCCAGTCGACCTTGACCGTGGAGGGGTCCATGGTGAAGGCCCGCATGCCCTTGACCACCCGCTGGGGCAGGTGCTCGTCGGGCACGAGCCGGCCGAAGAGCAGCGGCGCGGCCACGTCGGCCAGCACCGCCCGGCGCACGTCGCAGCGACCGCCGTCGCGGG
Source organism: Nocardioides sp. (assembly GCA_026786275.1). Classification (GTDB taxonomy): domain Bacteria; phylum Actinomycetota; class Actinomycetes; order Propionibacteriales; family Nocardioidaceae; genus Nocardioides. Next base: position 3,774 of record JAJAYJ010000056.1, read on the forward strand.
TCCGCACGCCGACAGCGCGGCCGTTGACGACCTCGATCCCCGTGACCTCGGCGTCACACCGGATCTCCCCACCGAGCGAGGTGAATCGGGAGGCCAGCGCCTCCGCCAGCCGCCCGGCCCCGCCCTCGGGCACGGGGAAGCCGACGGTCTGGCCGAGCATCGACATCAGCAGGCCCAGCAGGCCCGAGCCGGGTGCGTCGAGCGGGATGTCCGCATGACCGGCGTTCCCGGCCAGCAGCAGCCGGGGGCCGGTGCCCGAGAACCGGGTGCGGCCCAGCTCGGCCGCTGGCGTCAGGAGGGTCTTGACGAACCCCAGGCCGCCGGCACGTCGGAGCCGGGCCAGCAATCCGAGGCTGGGCAGCACCGGCGGGAACGGCGTGAGCAGGGCCTTGACCAGCTGGTCACCCACGGCGTCCCACTGCGTGCAGAGGGCGAGCCAGGCCTCGCCGTCACCGGCCCGGGCCGTCTCCATCAGGGCGGCCGTGACCTGCCGGTCGCGGTGCAGGATGGCCCACTGGCCGTCCGGGGTGGGGTGGCCCAGCACCGCGGGAGCGTGACGCCAGCGCAGGCCGTGGTCCTCCAGCCGGAACGAGCGGATCGTCGCGGAGGCCGCGGCCAGCGGGTAGAACGCGCTGAAGGTGTCGTGCACGAAGCCGGGGTGCACGTCGGTGTCGCTCTTCACGGCGCCGCCCACCTGGGCCTGCGACTCCAGGACCAGGACCGACCAGCCACGATCGGCCAGGTGGTTGGCCGCGACCAGGCCGTTGGGCCCGGCCCCCACCACCACCGCGTCGTACGTCGTCACACGTTCCCCTGTGACCGGTGCTCGACGACGTACCCCAGCCGCTGCAGTGCCTCGGCATTGCGCCACGTCAGCACCGGGTCCTGCAGCGGCTTGGGCAGCAGCGCCCCAGGTCCGCTGACCGCCTGTTCCTGCATCTCGATCTGGGTGCCGGCCCCGTGCGGGGTCATCCGCAGCACGACCTCGGCGGCCCCGAGCGGCCAGCCCCTGGCGCGCAGCCGCAGCAGCGTGAGGGCCCGCACCTCGAGCACCTCGGTCGTGTCGTCGAGCATCACCGGCCAGCTGCCCACCGAGTGGTGCAGGCGCGAGCCCACGGCGGGCCAGGTGTCGTCGACCTCCCGCATCCGGGTGGCACCGACCACCCACAGCGGGTAGAGCCAGCCGTCGCAGAGCACCTCCCAGACCTGCTCGGGCGTGGCGGCGACGGTACGGGTGTTGGTGCTCACGGGGGGCTCCTCGGGTCGGCGGACGGGCGGACCGGTACCCAGAGGAATCTCTCACATCCCCCCGGGCCAGCCCTGGCGTTCCCCACCCCGGTGGGGCCGGATCAGGACCCGGTCTCCTCCGCGGCCTTGAGCTCGACCTCTGCCGTGGCCTGGATGAGGGCGAGCAGTTCCGGGTCGAGACCGGGGCTGAACTCCTCCTTGCGCTCGGGCGAGATGGTGATCGGCACCCCCTCGGGCATGATCGCGGTGCTCAGCTCGGTGCCGTCGTTGGACGGGGAGGCGCCACGGTAGAGCTTGGCGGCCTGGCTCGTCTGCTCGGGGTTGAAGGTGTACTGAATGCTCTGAAGACCCCGGTCCAGCAGCTTCTTGACCTCGGGGAACTGCTCGGCGTTGGTCTTCGGGATGGGCAGCAGCGGACCCCAGTTGACGCCCAGCGACTCGAGGGCCTTGGCGTAGGCGTTCTCGTGCGCCTGGTCGCGGACGATGAGGTAGGCCACGGTCGATCGCGCCGCCTTGTTGGCGGTCATCTCGTAGATCCGGCACTTCTGCAGGCGCCCTGTGGACTCCAGCATCAGGTTGTAGAGCAGGTCGAGCACGAGATTGCCGCTGTTGTACACGTAGGACCCGGACCATGGGTTGCCGGCGGCGTCGACGGGCAGCGCGCCCTGCGCCCCGACCAGGAAGTGGTGGATGTTGCCTTGGTCCAGGGCGATCTTGAGCGGGGTAGCGCCCGTGGCGCCGGGCTGGTCGATCGGGTCGGCTTTCTCGCCGTGGTATTCCGGGGAGCCGTCGAGCAGGCGCGAGATGGTCGTGCCGATGAGCTCGACGTGGCCGATCTCCTCGGTGCCGATGCCCTGGAGCAGGTCCTTGTACGGCTTCGAGGACGCATCGCCACGGAAGTTCATGGACTGGAAGAGGTACTGCATCATCGTGCGCATCTCGCCGAACTGACCGCCCAGACCTTCCTGCAGCGCGTTGGCCGCGGCGGGGTCGGGCTCGTCGATCGCGATCTCGTTGATGAGCTGTTCGGTGTACAGGTACATGGCGTGGTCCTTCGGTGGGCATGGGCGTACGGTCGACGACCGATCGAGCCAAGCACGGGGGAGGGGGCGCCGGACCCACCCGTGCAGGTTGACGTCGAGGCCGTGCTCTCCTGGCCGGTCGCATACTCCGCACCTTGGGATGAGCCCGATGCCTGCGCGTGTACCTAGCGTCGGGGCATGACCACCGTCAGCCGCACCTTCACCGTCACGCCCAGCCCCGCCGTCGTCATCGACTACCTCAAGGACTTCACCAACGCCGAGGAGTGGGACCCCGGGACTGAGAAGTGCTCCCGCAACGACAGCGGTCCCGTCGTCGTCGGGTCGAGCTTCCACAACGTCTCGAAGATCGCCGGGGTCAGCACCGAGCTGACCTACACCCTCGAGAAGCTGACCCACGACACCATCGTGCTCGTCGGCAAGAACGAGACGGCAACGTCCACCGACACGATGACCGTCGTGCCCGACCCCGACAACGCCTCCGGCAGTCAGGTGACTTACGAGGCCGTCATCGAGATGAGCGGCGCGGCCAAGCTCGCTGCCCCCCTCGTCAAGCTCGTGTTCGAGAAGATCGGTTCCGACACCGAGGACGAGATGACCCAGGCGCTGAACCGTCTGCACGGCTGAGCGTGGCGCGCCCGCGCCGACCCTGATCGCCGAGACGACACCGAGGGCCGCCCCCTTCCGGTGGCGGCCTTCGTCAGGGCACGGGTACGACGTCACGCGAAGATTGACGTCGGCGTCCCGGTGGGACGTCGAGATCTCGATCGTGCGTGGGCTGGCCTCCTCGGGCACCGGCGACCAGGAGCACCCCGCCCTCGTAGGCGGCGGCGATTCGGTGGTGTTCAGCCGCGGTGCGCCGGCGTCGCCGGCCGCCCTGCGCACGACCGAACCGGACCGCATGAACCCCGGTGCCCGCGGGTACCGCACCTGATGAGCCGGACATCCCACGACCCGCACGACACCCGGACCACCCGGGACGACAGGCCGGGCGAGGACATCGACCCGGACGCCGGCAAGGTGGACTCACCCACCGACCTGAGTAGACGCTCGTGGGCCTACGTGGCGCGCAAGACGGCCCGGGAGTTCCTGGACGACCAGTGCACCGACCTCGCGGCCGCGCTGACCTACTACGCGGTGCTGGCCCTCTTCCCGGCCGCGATCGCGCTGACCTCGCTGCTCGGTCTGGTGGGCCAAGGTGGCTCGGCGGTACGAACGCTGCTCGAGGTCGTGAGCGACGTGGGTGGCGCCTCCGTCGTCGACAGCGTGCGGCAGCCGCTCCTGGACCTGAGCGGGTCGCAGGGCGCTGGGGTGGCCCTGGTCGGGGGCCTGCTCGGAGCCCTCTGGTCGGCCAGCGGATACGTCGGCGCCTTCGGCCGAGCCATGAACCGGGTCTACGAGATCCGGGAGGGACGGCCCATCTGGAAGCTGCGCCCGGCCATGCTGCTGCTCACCGCCGTGCTCCTGGTCCTGGTGGCGCTCGTCGTGTTCGCCCTGGTCGTTACCGGCCCCGTGGCCCAATCGGTGGGCGACGTCATCGGTCTGGGGTCCACCGCCGTCCTGGTCTGGAACATCGCCAAGTGGCCGGTCCTGCTGGTCGTGGTCGTGGTGATCGTGGCCCTGCTCTACTACGCCACCCCCAACGTGAAGCAGCCCAAGCTCCGCTGGGTCAGTGTCGGCGCCGTGCTGGCCATCGTGACCTGGATCCTGCTGTCGGTCGGCTTCGGCTTCTACGTCGCCAACGTCTCCTCCTACGACAAGACCTACGGCGCCCTCGGTGGTGTGATCGTCTTCCTGCTCTGGCTGTGGCTCACCAACCTCGCGCTGCTCCTCGGGGCCGAGCTGGACGCCGAGCTGGAACGGGGTCGCCAACTGCAGTCGGGCATCGCGGCCGAGCGCGACCTGCAGCTGCCGCCGCGCGACGAGAGCGGCATCGAGAAAGCGGAGCTCACAGAACGAGAGGACCAGCGCCGCGGCCGAGAGATCCGCGAGCAGCACCCGCACGACGCCTGAACGGCGCGGCGTACCCCCGATCACGACGACGACCACGATCACCCCATCCACTGGAGGAACCGATGAAGGCAGTGACCTGGCAGGGCAACCGGACGATGAGCGTGGAGGAGGTGCCCGACGCCGCGATCATCGACCCGACCGACGCGGTGATCAGGGTGACCTCGACCGGGCTGTGCGGCTCCGACCTGCACCTCTACGAGCCGCTGGGAGCGTTCATGACGCCCGGCGACGTGGTGGGTCACGAGCCGATGGGTGTCGTGCAGGAGGTGGGCAGCCAGGTCCGCGACCTCCGGGTCGGCGACCGGGTCGTGGTGCCCTTCAACATCAGCTGCGGCTCCTGCTGGATGTGCACCCGCGGGCTGCACAGCCAGTGCGAGACCACCCAGAACCGGGACCAGGGCACCGGAGCCAGCCTGCTTGGCTATAGCAGCCTGTACGGCGCGGTGCCCGGCGGCCAGGCCGAGCTGCTGCGGGTCCAGTTCGCCGACTTCCTGCCGATCAAGGTGCCCGAGGGACCCTCGGACGACCGGTTCGTCTTCCTCTCCGACGTGATCCCCACCGCCTGGCAGGCGGTCCGGTACGCCGACGTGCCGGCCGGCGGGACGCTGCTCGTCATGGGGGCCGGCCCGATCGGTGACATGGTTGCCCGGATCGCCCTGCTCGACGGCAACCGGGTGATCGTGGCCGACCGGGTGCCCGAGCGGCTGGCCCGGGTGCGCGCGATGGGGGCCGAGACCATCGACATCGACGCGGTCGACGACCTCGGGGCCGAGGTCCGCGACCGGACCGCGGGCCGGGGCGCCGACTCCGTGATCGACGCCGTGGGCATGGAGGCCCACGGCAACCCGGTGCTCGAGAAGGCGATCAAGATGGTCGGCCTGCTGCCCGACGCGCTCGCGAAGCCGCTGATGCTCAGCGTCGGCTTCGACCGGGTCGCGGCTCTGCACGCCTCCATCGAGTGCGTGCGCCGCGGCGGGACAGTCTCGATCTCCGGGGTGTACGGCGGCGCCACCGAGCCGATGCCGATGATGCAGATGTTCGACAAGCAGATCCAGCTCCGGATGGGTCAGGCCAACGTACGCCGCTGGAGCGACGACATCATGCCCCTGCTCCTCGACGACAGCGACCCGCTCGGCACCGAGACGTTCGCGACCCACCGGCTGCCGCTGGCGGACGCGCCCGCGGCCTACGCGTCTTTCCGGGACAAGGCGGACGGCATGATCAAGGTGGTGTTCGAGCCCTAGGAGACTGCCGGGGCGGGCCCGCGCCGCAGAGCCAGCGCGAGCACGTCGTCGTCGCGCCGGAGCTCGCGCACCGCGTCGACCACTCTCACCAGGGCGGCACCCAGGTCGGCGCCGTGCAGCTCGTCGGCCACTTCGAGCACCCGGCCCAATCCGGTGTCCAGGTTCTCGTCGCGACGCTCGACGAGGCCGTCGGTGAACAGCAGCAGGCAGTCGCCGGGACCGAAGGGCTCGATGACCACGGTGCGGACGCCCCCGTCGACGCCCAGCAGCAGCGGGTCGCGGGCCGGCACCCACCGGGCGGGGCCGGAGGCGGGCCGCAGCAGCGGCGCAGGGTGGCCGGCGTTGATGACCGAGATTGTGCCCGCGGCCGGGTCGGCGACGGCGTACAACAGCGTCACCAGCGGCTCGAGCCGCCACAGGGTGAACACCCGGTCCAGGCCCCTCATCACCGCGTCGGGGGCGGGGTCGACCGCGATCAGGGTCCGCACCGAGGCCCGCAGCTGGGCCATCACCTCCACGGCCTGCACACCGTGACCCATCACGTCGCCGACGAAGACGGCCACCCGGCCGTCGTCGAGGGGCAGCAGGTCGTAGAAGTCGCCACCGGCACCGCCGCGTCCTGCCGGCAGGTGGCGCACGGCGGACTCCCAGCCCACGACGATCGGCAGCTGGTCGGGCAGCGCCGCCCGCCGGAGCCGCAGCGCCACGTCGCGCAGCTGGCTGTGGAGCTGGGAGGTGTCGATCGCCGCGGCGGCGCGTCGGGCCAGGTCCTCGGCGAACGCGAGGTCGGCCGGTCCGAAGCGCCGCCCGTCCTCGCCCGCGACCCAGGTGATCACGCCGATGGGTCGACCCTGCACGACCAGGGCCACGACCAGCGCGCTGCGGAAGTTCAGGGCCCGCAGCATCGCGAGGTGCTCGACGTCCTGGGCCGAAGCGGCCAGGAGCTCGTCGGGGATCTCGGGGTAGAGCTCGCTGGTCCCGGTCCGCAGCACCTGGTAGCTGCCGCGCGACGCGTCCGGCGAGGCCGGGTAGCGGGTCTGCAGGTCCTCGACGAGCGCTCCGTGCTGGGGGCTGCTGTGCGCGACCGACAGGGTGCGCAGCCGGCCACCCTCCTCCAGCGCGATCGTGCACCAGTCGGCGAACCACGGCACGGCCATCTCGGCGACCCGGCGCAGGGTGGCCTCGTGGTCGAGGTCGCTGGCCAGCTCGACGCTGGCCTCGGCGAGGAAGCGCAGCTTGGCCTCACGGTCCTCGGCGGCGTTTACGGCCCGGATCCGCTCGATCGCCTGCGCACAGATGTCGGCCAACAGGGTCAGGAACCGCAGCTCCGCGGTGTCGAGCTCACGACGCCCGGGGAACGCGAGTCCGACGACGCCGGTCGTGCGCCCCGCGACCCTCAGCGGGAGGCAGGTGATCGAGCGCTCACCCGGTGCCCCGGTCTCCAGTCCCGGGTAGCGGCGGGCGATCTCGGCGCTGCCCACCAGCACCAGGGGGTGCCCGTTCCGCACGGTTTCCGCCGCGGGCGTGTTGCCCGCCACCGGGTACGTCGCCCAGCGCGACGCCGCGCCCTCGCGACCGCCGTACAAGCCGCGCATCGCCAGCGTGGTCTCGTCGAGCAGCAGCGATAGCGAGCCCACCGTGGCCCCGGCGGCGCCGGCCAGGTTCTCGGTCACCACGCGGGTGACCTCGTCGAGGTCAGCGGCTGCCACCAGCTCGGCCGTCACGGCGGCCAGCTTGTGCAGGCGACCCGAGAGCGTGCGGCTCTCGGCGCCCGGCGCAGGGGAGGCGTCCTGCACCAGCAGCAGCGCACCGACGACCTCGGCACCGGCCCGCACCGGTGACCACGTCGTCTCCATCTCACGTCGGCGGGAGCTCGCGTCGCGCATCGCGAGCTCGCCGGTCCATCCCTCGCCGGACAGGACGTGCTGCAGCAGCCCGGTGACGACGCCCCGGTCGGCGTCCTCGGCGAGCAGGGACCGCAGGTCCTGGTCCTGCATGCCCGCCGACGCCCGGCCGAAGAGGCTCTCGGCGGCGGTGTTGGCGTAGCTGACACCACCCCGTACGTCCACGGCGAGCGCCGCGACGCCGAGCCCGTCGAGGAAGCGCGCGTCGGGCCGCCAGCTCGCCCCGGCCGCGCCGTCGTCGCCCGTCATGCGCGGGATCCTCCCACGCCCGGGCGGAACGTGGGGTGCTCAGGTCTGCAGGTAGCGGGCCCTGTCGGGTGTGAAGCCGTGGTCGATGCCCCACAGCACCGCTTGGGTGCGGCTCTCGACGCCGATCTTGCGGTAGAGGGTGCGGATGTAGGTCTTGACCGTGTTCATCCCGATGAACGCTCGCTCAGTCAGCTCCTGGTTGCTCAGGCCTTGGCAGATGAGCGCGAGCACCTCCGACTCCCGGGGGCTCAGGCCTTCGAGCTCGCCGGGCCACCGTCCGAAGGCGTCGCCTTCCGGGCCGCTCGACGCCACCGGGGTCACCTGGTCACCGGCGTGCACCCGCTCCAGGACCTCGACCAGCTCCTCGCCGGTGACCCCCTTGGAGACGTAGCCGCTCGCCCCCGCCCGCAGGGACGCGGCCACCAGCTCGTGGTCGGTGTTCCAGCTGATCACGACCAGCTTGGCCTGCGTGTTGGCCAGCACCTCGGCGACGGCGATCTGTTGGCCCTGGGCCTGGCCGAAGGAGTCGTAGAGCACCACGTCGACGTCGCTGACGACCGGACGTCGGGCGTCGAGCTCGACCACCGTGATCCGCTCGGAGAACGGGGACAGGACGGCGGCGATGCCCGCGACGACGATCTCGTAGTCGTTGACGATCGCGATCCGCACCGGTGTCGGCTCCATGGCGAGCAGCATAGGGGTGCCTCGATCATCCCGGCGGACGGAGGTCCCCACCGACCACCGGTGCGGCGGCTCAGGCCGCGACGACGTCCTGCACCAGGTCCGCGAACCGGGCCGCGGCGGCCCCGTCGCACCACCGCTGCCACCGGCTCCCGTCGAGCGCCGCCACCTGGGTGAGCAGGTCGGCTGCGCCGGAGGAGGGGAGACGGTCCGCACACAGCACCGGATAGCCGCCGTGGGCCAGCTGGGCGGCGGTCGTGACCTGCTCCTCGAAGGGTCGCAACTCCGGTACGACGAGCGCGGGCACCCGGGCCGCAGCCACCTCGGCCAGCGCGTGCTGCCCGCCGTGGGTGACCACCACCCGCGCGGAGCGGATCAGGCACCACGGGTCCTCCGACCACTCCCTGTCCGTGTCGACCACGTGCAGCCGCCACGGCAGGGCGGAGGCGGTGAAGGCCCCTAGCTGCGCCTCGTCCCAGGCCGATCCGCGGGAGCTGCCGAGCACCACGGCGTCCAGGCCGTCCGGGTCCGAGCAGCTGGTGGCCGGGGTGGACCAGGAGAGCGCGCCGACCGGGAAGACTCGCTCGCGCAGCTCCCACGGCAGTCCGCGCAGCATCTGGTCGGCCTCGGCGGGCCAGAACCCGACGACCCGCGCCGACAGGCCGAAGCCGAGCAGGTGCGCGGGGTCGGCCCGGTGCCCGGGCAGCGCCACCGAGACGACCGGCACACCGTGCAGGCGGCACAGGGCGGTCACCTCCTGGGAGGCGTCGCTGACCACGAGGTCGGGCTGCGCCTCCTGGATCCAGGCCGAGATCGCGGCCTGACGCGCCCGGAAACCACGGTGCCCACGCGGCGCCCAGTGCAGCAGCCCGGCGGCGCCGGGGTCCCGGGCGCCGCCGTCGTCGTCGCGGGGGAGCTGGACCCAGCCGGTCCGGGTGTCGTCGTCCTCGCTGCCGGGGTCGGCCAGCGAGCTCAGCACGGTTACCTCGTGCCCACGTTGCAGCAGCTCGTGGCAGAGGCGCCGCGCCCGGTGCAGGTGGCCCTCGCCCTGGTGGTGCACGTAGTAGCCGATCACCCGGTCGTCGTCCCGGTCGTCGTCCCGGTCGTGCGGCGCGCAGCCAACGGCGGCCTCACGCCGACATCGCCAGGTAGTCGGCCGCGACCAGGCCCTGCTCCGGTGCGAGCTGGCGGTGCAGGTCCCGCAGGATCCGGCTGAGCACCCGGGAGACCTGGGTCTGGGTCACCCCGAGCTCGTCGGCGATCTCCTGCTGGCTGCGGTCCTCGAAGTAGCGGCGCTGGATGACCAACCGGTCGCGCTCGCCGAGTCGGGCCAGCAGCGGCTGCAGCAGCACCCGGGTCTCGACCTCGTCCTGCTCGCGGCCGCTGTCGGGCACCGCGTCACCGAGGGTGAGCTCCGGTGCGGAGCGGACCGGCTGGTCGAGGGACGAGGGCTGGAAGCAGCCGAAGCTCTGCAGCGCCTCGCCGTACTCCTGGGTGCCGATCCCGACCGCGACCTGCACCTCGTCGGGCGACGGCTCACGTCCGAGCACCCCGGCCAGGTCGGCGGTGGTGCGGTTGATCTGCCACTGCAGCTCCTGCAGGCGGCGGGGCGGGCGGACCATCCAGGCGTGGTCACGGAAGTACCGCTGGATCTCGCCCCGGATGGTCGGCACCGCGAAGCTCAGCAGGTCGTGGCGCAGGGAGGGGTCGAAGCGGGAGACCGCCTTGACCAGGCCCTCGTACGCCGCCTGCTCCAGGTCCTCGTCGGGCACACCCTTGTGCCGGTAGCGGGCGGCGACGGCCTGCGCGATCCGGCGGTTGAGCAGCACGACCTCGTTGAGCAGGTCGGCCTGGGCGTCGGCGTCGACCTGCTGGGCGCGGGCCAGCAGCACCCGGGTCTGCTCGGCCCGGTCGGTCCTGCTCAGGGTGGCGGCGGACGCGGACGCGGTCGACGTGGTGGAGGTGGTGCCCGTGTGCGACATGGTCGGTCCCGGTGACGTGAGGTACCCCGGCGATTTCCGAGGTGTGGACTGATTCACACCTCTAGTCAGCCACCGTTCTCGCCGGCCCGGATCCCCCTGTACGGGTGACGGCCCCGGATGGACGCCTGCGGCGGGCGTGTGGCCGGAAGTGTCCACTTTCAGGTGGTCGGGCGGCGGCGCCGTCGACCCGGGTACGGGGCCGTCCCGAGCGAGACGGCCCCGTCACCCGGGCGTGGGCTCAGGCCCCCGGTGCCTCGGACCGCACCGTCTCGATCGACGACGACCCCTCGTCCTTGACGCGCTGGGTCGACTCGGTCGCGGTCTGCTTGACCTGCTGGGCAGAGTCGGCCGCGGAGTCCTTGAGCTGCTGGCCCACGTCCTGCCCGACGGCCTTGGCCTCCTCGACCAGGGGCTGGGCGGCCTGCACGACCTTCTGCGAGGCCCGGGCCTCGACCCTGCTGGCCGGGAACAGGCCCGCGATCACCAGTCCGGCACCGAAGGCGACCAGACCCGCGGCGATCGGGCTGCCCTCGACGGCGTCGCCAGCCGAGGACACCGCGTCGGAAGCGGTGTCCTTGGCGCCGCCGACGGCACCCGTCACTGCCCCACCAGCACTGCTGGTGCCGGAGCCGACACCGTCCCTGGCGGAGTGCGCGGAGCCCATCACCTTGTCCTTGACCGAGCGGGCTCGGCCCCTCGCGGCCTCCTTGCGGCGCTCTACGATCGCGGCCGGGCTGACCCGGTCCTGCAGGGCGTCCAGGTCGTTGGCCAACGACTCCCGGGTCCCGGCGATCTCGTTGCTCAGCTCTTCTGTGCTCTGGCCCATTGCGCGTCCTCCTTCAGTGTCTGCTGCGTCATCGGCAGCTGCGGGTTGCTCTCCTGGATGGCCTTCTTGCCGGTGAGGGCCAGGACGGCGGCCACGATGGCCCACACGCCCGTCACGATCAGCGCCGAGGCCCACAGGGGCAGTGCCTCGTCGAGGGCGAACAGACCGGTCAGCGACAGGAACAGCAGCACGAAGTAGCCGGCCAGACCGGCCCCACCGAGCAGTCCTGCACCCTTGCCGGCCTTGCCGACCTCCTCCTTCAGCTCGGTCTTGGCTAGGTCCATCTCCTGACGGATCAGGGTGGAGATGTCCTGGGTGACCGAGCTGACGATGTCGCCGAGGCTGCGCTGGTCCGTTGTCGGACGGTCCGCGTGCGCACCGGCGACGGTGGGTCGTTCGCTCACGGCTCGTACCTCCCGGTCGGGTTCGGCGGCACGGCGGCGCCCAGGGAGCCGTCCTGACCGCCGAGGGGGTCCTCGAAGCTCGCCGGGGACGTGACGGTCGGCTGGCCGGGCATCCGTTCCTCCGCCAGGGTGGGCTCCAGGACCGATGCCGGCCCGACCGGAGGCACGACTGGGGTCGAGGCGGTGCCCGTGGGCCCGGTCACCGTCGTGGGACCGGTGCTGGTGGATGCTCCGTCCTTGGCACCGCGGGCCAGGCGGCCCACGACGACACCAGCAGCGAGTGCCCCCAGCAGGAAGGTGCCGGGGCGCTCGCGCGCGAAGCGGCGTACGTCCTGCAGGATCTCGGTCGGCTCGCGACCGTCGAGGTGTTGGCCCAGCGCACGGGTGCGCTCGGCCGCCTGACGGGCCAGGTCGCCGGCGAGGCCCGGTCCGGCGCCCTGGGACGCCATCGAGTCCAGGTCGTCGCTCACGGTGTGCAGGGTGCCGACCAGGCGGTCCCGCTGGGTCCGGGTCTGGTCGTCGACCTGGGTGCGGGCGTCGTGCATCAACCCGCGCGCCTGGCTCTTCGCCTCGGCCGCCACCGTGGCGGCCTCGTCCGAGGCGACGCCGGCGACGTGGCGGCCCTCGTCGGCCGCGATGCCCGCAGCCTGCTGTGCTTGGTCCTGAGTACTGGGAGTCGTGGTCATGGCTCTCCTTGCTCGGTAGGGGTCTGCGCGCCGGTACCCGGACCGTTCCGTCCCAAGCGCCCAGGCGCACGATGCCGCGAGATATCACCCCCGCGGGTGGGACTCCGGTCTTCCACCTACCGGGGTGGCTGTTCGGCGGGCCGGCGGGCGGTGGACAGAGGGCACCCACGGCGAAAGAGAGGTCCGATGGACCCGACCGGACCCACCCAGGAAGCGGCGGACGAGCACGGCCCCTTCAGCTACGAGGGCAAGAGCCTGCTTCCGCGTCTGGCCGCGTTCGCCGAGGAGGTGCAGCACCAGATCCCCTCCCTGGTGGGGTTGAGCCTGTCGCTGGTGGACATGGGTGTGACGTTCACCTTCGTGGCCTCCGAGCGACGGATCGCCGTCCTCGACGCGATGCAGCACGCCGACCACGGACCCTGCGTCGACGCCGTCGACGCCGTCGACGCGCGGGAGGTGGTGGCGTTCACCTCGGCCGAGCACGGCGCGGGCGAGGACCGGTGGCGGCTCTTCGTCCGGGCCAGCCAGGCCCACGGGGTGGCGACCACCTTGTCGTTGCTGCTGGTCCGCGACGGCGCGGTCCTGGGCAGCTTCAACCTGTACGCCGCCTGGGAGCACGCGTTCGACGCTCACCACGACGAGCTCGCCCAGGTGCTCGGCGCGTGGGCGGGCGGCGCGGTCACCGACGCCGACCTTTCGTTCTCGAGCCGTGACGTCGTGGCCCGGGCCCCGGCGATCCTGCGCGGAGCCACCCGGATCCTGGTGGCCCGGGCCCTGCTGGTGAAGCTGCGCGGCATCGAAAAGGACGAGGCCGAGCGCCGGCTCCGTGACACCGCCGTGCTGGCCGGCATCCCTCTCGACGCCGTCGTCGACACCGTCATCGACGTGCTCGGAGCCGACTGAGCCTGACTGCGGCACGGCGTCGAGCCCGGACCCGAGCCCGGACCCGAGGTCGGGCCGGGCCAGGACAGCTCGGCCCGGACCTCCGGGCCCGTGGCGGGTCGCATGTGATTTATGGGGCTGATGTGGCTCACACTGGAGCGCATGCCCCTCGAGCCCGTGGACCGTCGCCCCTTCCTCAAGGCCTTCGCCGGGGGTGCGGCGGCCCTCGCGGTCGTGGGAGGCGCTTCCCGCGTCTTCCTCAACCCCGACGGCTCACCGGTGGGGCCCACCGGGCTGCCGGGCCTGCAGCTCTCGGCGGAGTCGGGCTCCGACGTGGACTCGCTCCACGTCATCCTGGGCGACGAGCTGCTGCCGGCCGCGGGACGCGGTCGCTGGCGCTCCGCGCGGTTGCCCACCTCCACCCACTCCATGGTCGCCTTGACCTGGACGGAGCCCGCGCCCACCCCGCTCGTGCACGTCCGGTCCCGGGTCTCCGGTGAGTGGGGGCCCTGGATGCGGCTGCCGGCGCTGCACGACGTGGCCGACCCGGACTCCGGTGAGGCGACCGACGTCAGCGGTACCGACCTGGTGTGGATCGGGCGGGCCGACGGCATCCAGGTCCAGGTCCGTGGCAAGCGACCCGACGACCTGCGGCTGCTGCTGCTGCACCCTCGGCCGCACGCCCGGGACCGGACCGCCGGCAAGGCGGCGCCCACGCTGCTGCGCCGGCGCGCCGGTGCGGTGCTCAGCACCCCCGAGATCCTGAACCGGACCGCCTGGGGAGCCGACGAGTCGTGGCGTGGCAAGCCGACGTACATCGAGACCATCGACCAGGTGCACGTGCACCACACCGTGACCCGCAACGACTACACGCCCGAGGACGTGCCCGCCCTGATCCGCGGCATGTACAGATACCACACCAAGACCCTGGGCTGGTCCGACATCGGCTACAACTTCCTGGTCGACCGCTTCGGCCGGACCTGGACCGGCCGGGCCGGCGGGGCGTCGCGGTCCGTCCGCGGGGCGCACACGCTCGGCTTCAACGCCCGATCGACGGGGGTCTCGGCGATCGGCAACTACGACCAGGTGACCCCGTCGGGCGCGACCCTGGACGCGATCGCCGCGGTGGCCGCGTGGAAGCTGGATCTCTTCGGCCGTGATCCCCTCGGCACCACCACCGTCGTCTCCGAGGGCAGCGACCGCTTCCGGGGCGGGAAGAGCGTGAGCCTGCCCGTGATCGACGGGCACCGCGACACCAACCAGACGTCGTGCCCCGGCAGCCTGCTGTACGCCGCCCTGCCGGACATCCGCCAGCGGGCCCGGACCCGGCTGGACCAGGCCACCGCTGCTGCGCAGGCCCCGGTGGCGGTCGTCCGCGCGACCGCGGTGGCCGGTGCGGCCGTGATGGGTCAGAGCCTCACCGTGACCCCGGGCGCCTACACGCCGGGCGACGCGGTCGCCTCCTACGCCTGGACCTGCGACGGCGTCGCGGTCCCCGGCGCCACGGGGTCGAGCTACCAGGTCGGTGCAGCCGACGTGGGTCGCGTGCTGGCGCTGGTGGTGACCGCGGCTCGAGCCGGCCTGGCCAGCGGCACCGAGACCGTGGCTGCCGGCGGTCCGGTCACGGCCCCGCCCGTGATCACGATCGAGCCGGTCGGTCGCCGTCGCAAGGCCGTCGTCCGCGTCCGGGTGGCCGCTCCCGACGGCACCGGGCTGCCGGTGACCGGGCAGGTCGTGGTGGGCAGTCGCTCCCGCAACAAGACCCTGACCCTGGTCGACGGCCAGGCCAGGACCCGGTTCACGCGGCTGAGACCCGGCCGGCACCCGGTGAAGGTCGACTACTCCGGCGGCGGGCTGCTGCTGCCGGCGCGGGCCCGCGCCTCGGTCAGGGTGTCCTGACCGGTCCCTTGACCGGTCCCGTGCCCGGTCCCGTGCCCGGTCCCGTGCCCGGCTCAAGGCCCGGTTCAGTACGCGGCGACCTTGGCGACACCCGCGGTGAGCAGCTGGGCCAGCACCTCCTGGTCGATGGCGGCACCGGTCAGGGCGCTGCCGGACGCGATCACCGAGACGCCGCGCAGCTCGGCGGCGTACACCACGGTCTCGACCGTCTGCTGCTGAGGGCCGAGCGAGACCGTGACCGACGTGCTCAGCGCCCGGGCCTCGTCGGCCTCGACGTCAGGCTCGGGCAGCACCTCGAGGGTGGCGTCGCCGGTCAGGTCGGAGCCGTCCGGTCCGGTCAGGCTGAACGTGAAGGAGGCGCACCGCTCGGCGAGCTCGTCGATGTCGACGTCCTGCTCGATCGCGGGCGACACGGCCGCCACGACGGTGCTCTGGGTGGCGGGGTCGTTCGCGATCGCGACCCCGGACTGGGAGAGGTCTGCTCCCTGGGTGGCTTGCGAGGCGTTCCCGCACTCCGCCGGGGAGTACCGGGCGCCGGCGAGCGCGCCGCCCACCGCGTCGTTGCCCTGCTCCAGCGCCCCCGGGGGCAGCTCGGCGTACTCGTAGGGCGCCGGGAAGTCGGCGGCACCCAGCGCCAGGGTCTTGACCTGGTCGGCCGGGATGTCGTCGCCCGAGCCGGCGTCGGCGTCCTCGGAGGGCGCTGCGGACGCGCCCTCCTCCTGCGTCGTCGCCGACGACGCGGCCACGGACGGCTCGCTCTCGTCGGTGGCGCGGCCCTCGTCCGTCGACGAGCAGGCGGTGAGGAGGAGGCTGGTGGTCAGGACGAGTGCCGCGGTGGTGCGTCGCACGGGGGTCTCCCTCGAGATCGGACCGCGCCGAGATCGCCCGCGGTGTCGCCGCCACTGTGCCATCCCCGCGCCTGCCTCAGGCCACGAAACCTGCAGCGCGGTCCGTCGGTCCGCCGGACGTCAGCGCGCGGGCCAGAGCAGCCGACGCTCCGGCTCGGGGTCGCGCAGCACCTCGCCGTCGTGGTGGCCGCCGAAGCGACGGGTGTGCCGCTCGGGGCCGTACGCCGGCCAGCCGGGGTCACCGTCGGTGACGAAGCGGACCCACGCCCGGTGCATGTCGTCGGCCAGCGCCTGCGGCGGGTCCTCGCCCAGCAGCGCGCGACCCTCGGGCACCGCCAGGGTGTCGAAGGTGAACCCGATCTCCAGGGCGTGGCAGGACCCGAGCACGCCCCCCATGACCGGTGTGGGCCAGCCGAACTCGTAGACGTGGGTGTCCTGGCCGAGCGCCAGCCGGGCCTCGGCCAGCCGCAGCGCGGGCAGCCGGAAGAACCAGTCGCTCAGTCCGGCCACCATCACGTCGCCGGGCTGGGTCGAGCCGGTCCGCTCGACGTAGGTCTCCCAGGCTCCGTCCTCGGCCCCGAGGACCGCGAGCACCAGCCGCACCCTCTCCTCCTCGACGGCGTCGATCACCGGGTGCAGGAACAGGGCGTGCTCGTGGTCGTTGGAGCCGACCAGGACGTCGACGTCGGCTCCGTCGCCCGCGGCGATCACGGCGTGTGGCAGCCCGGGCAGGGACTCACCGTCGACGACGGGCTCGAACAGCATCATGTTGGTGGCCACCTCGCCCCACTTCGCCGGGTCCGGGTCGAGACCGACCTGCAGCACGAGGCTGTTGTGGGCCGCCAGCAGGTCCTCGAGGGGCACGCCGGCGAACGCCGTGGCGCTCGGCTCCACGCCGAGCAAACCGGCCAGCGCGGCGCTGATCTTGTCGGCGGTGCCGGTGCTGACCGCGTGGTGCCCAGCGCCGCTCTGCGCGATCACCCGGTGGAACAGGCCGCGGGCGGCCGGCATCGCGCTCAGCGTGGTCACGCCCATCGCGCCCGCGGACTCGCCGCAGATCGTGACCCGCTCCGGGTCGCCGCCGAAGGCCGCGATATTCTTGCGGACCCAGGCCAGGGCCGCGACCTGGTCGAGCAGGCCCCGGTTGTCCGGGGCGCCCGCGAGCCGGGCGAACCCATCGACCCCGAGCCGGTAGTTCACGCTCACCGCAACCACGCCGTCGCGCGCGAACGCCGCGGCGTCGTAGACCGGCACCGCGTTGGAGCCGTTCTGGAACGACCCGCCGTGGATCCACACGAACACCGGCCGTCCCGGTCCACCCTCTCTTTCCGGAGCCGCCTCGAGGGCCACCTCGGGCGTCCAGACGTTGACGTGCAGGCAGTCCTCGCCCACCACCACCGGCTCTGGCAGCAGGTGGGCGACCACGGCGCGGTACGGCGGCTTGGGTGCGGTCGGACCCAGCACGAGGCAGTCGCGGACCTCGGTCCACGGCTGCGGTGGCGCAGGCGGGGCGAAGCGCAGCGGGCCGAACGGCGGCGCGGCGTACGGCACGGCGAGGAAGACGGCGACGCCGGCCTCGGTGCGGCCGCGCACGGGACCGGCGGTGGTGGTGACGACGGGGTCGGTCGCAGCGGTGGGCGTCATGTCAGCATCATCACCGATGCGTGCGCGGGCCGGTGGGCGGGCCCGGCGGCCCCTGCGTCACGACGTGCATGCGGACCGGGCGAGCAAAGCCGACGGGCGGCCGCCCCGCAGGACGGCCGCCCGTGGCGGTGGTGCTGGTGAAGTGCTGGTGGTCAGCGGTGTGCGGCGCGGTCCACCTTGTCGTGGTAGCGGTGACCGATGATCCCGCCCAGCACGGCTCCGAGGAGCGTGAGCACGAGCACGGCCGCGGCCGTGATCAGTCCGCCGATGCCGGCCTCGTCGAGCGAGACCGGCAGACGCGGCAGGTCGACCCGGTCCAGGATGTTGTACTCCGATCCGAAGAGGGCGCCCAGACCCAGGGCGACCACCGTCACCAGCAGGCCGAGGACCCACACGCCGACGCCCTGACGGGCGCCGTCGAAGCGCGACATCCGGCCGGCGACGTACCCGCCGGTGTAGTAGGCCAGGGTCAGCACGACGAGCAGGACCACGCCCGCGGCGATGCCGATGGTTCCGGCGGAGCGTTCTGCGTCGTCCTGGGTCACCGAGACCTGGGAACCGACGGCGGCCAGGACCGCACCGACGATGCTGGTGAGCAGGATCGCGACGGCGATCGCCACCAGCCAGCCGAAGAACGCGGCCCCGATGTTGAGCCCACCGAAGCGGTCCCGGGCCTCGCTGTCGTCGTGGAGCACGGGGCCGCTGTCGTCGTGGAGCACGGGGCCGTTGGTGGCCTGGTGATCGGTTGCCTCGTGATCGGGGTGTCGTCGAGCCATGGTGTGACCTCCTCAGGTCGGGCGTGATGTGCCGTACAGCAGGTTAGGGCCTGCGTCGGTGCTGCCTCGGTACTGCGTCAGTCGGTGGTGGCTCAGTACTGGCTGCGGGCCTGGTCGGCCTGGACCTGGGCCCTGTCCGAGCCGGTGGCCAGGTCGTCCTTGACCTGGTCCTTGTGCTGCTGGCCCTTGCGGTAGGCGTCCTCCAGGAGGCGCTCGGCGACGCCGCGGCCGCCCAGGCCGAAGGCGAGCGCCAGGCCGAGGGCGAGAGCGCCCATGGTGGCCGCGAAGGCGATCGTGACGATCTCCTCGGCGATCTTGAGCTGGTTGAGGATCATGAACATGGCGATGACCATGACGATGGCCGGCACGACGGTGGCGACGATCTTGCCGGTCGGGGTGTCCCCCATGACCTGGGTGACGCCGGGGGCGATGGCGCCGGCCACGAGGGCCGCGGCGACGAAGATGACGATGGCGACGATCACGTTGGGCAGGTAGGCCAGCACCTGGTTCATGAACGTGGTGACGGCCGGGATCTTGAGGGCGCCGATGGCGCTGGTCAGGAAGAACACGAAGATCAGGAAGAAGACGACCTTCGCGATGCCCTTGCTGGGGCTGGCGCCGGGCAGCACCTTCTCGACGTACCGGTTGGCGTCGGAGTCGTGCAGGTGCCGGTCGAGGCCGACCTTCTGCAGGAGCTTGGTGACGATCCCGGCCACGACCTTCGCGACGACGTAGCCGACAAGCAGGATGACGAGGAAGGCGAGCAGGTTCGGCAGGAACCCGATCGCGGTGTCCAGGGCGTTACGGAAGCTGTCTTGGATGCGCATAAGAGGAACTTACAGCGTAAATTCTCACGGGAATTACCCCCCTAACGGTGTAATTCGGATCAGTCGAGGTGCTCGACGCGGAGCCGGGCGATGCGGTCCAGCAGGTTCTCCAGCGACTCCTCGAACTCGACGACCGCGCGGTCCTCGGCGAGCTGGTCGGCGAGCCGGGCCACGGTCGGGAATTCGGCCAGCTCGCTCGCCTGGACATCGGGTTCCGGGTGGGTGGCCGTCTCGCTCACGTCGAGAGGGCCCACGTCGGCGCCCAGCGCCGAGACCTCAAGGAGCAGGTGGCCGAGCAGGAAGCTGGTGAAGGCGCGGTACGCAGCGACGGCGCCCTCGTCGTTGAAGCCCTCGGCCTCGAGGCCCTGCAGGAACATCTCCACCCAGTCGAGGCTGCGCAGCGGGGGCCGCAGCCACGGTGCGGCGGGGGGCCGGGACGCCACCAGCGGGAACGCCCTGGGATGGGCCAGGGCCATCCGCCGGATGCCGTGCGCGAGTCGCTGCAGAAAGTCCTGCCACCCGTCGCGGGGGGTGTCCAGGACCTCACGGTCGCGCCGCATGTCGGACACGATGTGGTCGACCACGGCGTCGAGCAGCTCCTCGCGTCCCGGCACGTAGCGGTAGAGCGACATCGCCTCGACCCCGAGGGCCTTCCCGAGCCGGCGCATCGTGAGGCCCGGGAGGCCGAACTCCTCGATGTAGGCCACGGCGGTGGAGACGATCAGCTCCTGGCTGAGCGACGCCCGAGCCGCCGGCTTCCGGCGACCGACCGAGGCGGCGTCCGGGCCGACCTCGATGGATGTCCTGGGTCCCATGCCGTCTCCCGTCGCGAGCACCCGGCCGGTGGGTTCCGGCCTCACCTGAGCGTAGGCCGAGCCTATGCCGAGACCGTGCCGGGCCTCAGGCCAGTGTCTCGGCCACGAAGTCGGCGGCGGCCCGCTCGAACGTGCGTCCGTGCGAGAGCATCGCGTGCTTGCCGCCCGGCACGTCGAGGAACTCCACGTCGGCACGCCGCGACAGCCGCTCCGCCATCGCCCGTGAGCGGACCGGGGAGGCGACCCGGTCCTCGGTGCCGTGCACCACCAGCACGTGGCGACCGCTCAGGTCGGCGTCGTCGTGCGGCTGCACCCACGGGTTGAGGGCTACCACGCTGCGCACCGCGGGGTCGGCGCCTGCGAGCAGGGCGGCCCGGCCACCGAGGGAGTGCCCGACCAGGGCGACCGGCACGTCGCCGAGCCGGTCGCACAGACGCTGGATCGCCCAGACGGCGTCATCGACGGGCGTGAGGTCGGTGTCCCAGCCGCGCGCGGAGTTCAGCAGCCGGGTGACCGCGAGCCGCCGTCCTCCGGTGCGGGCGACGCGGCGGGCCACCGGGATCATCCGCAGCACCGACAGCTGGGCCGGGCTGACCACCGCCTGCCCCGGGCGGGAGGCGCCGCCGTGCATCACGACCACGGCCGCACGCGCGCCGTCGCGGACCTGCACGTCGACGAGGCGACGGGTCACGGCGCCGCCTGCACCAGCCGGTGCAGCTCCTCGGCCAGAGCCGCGGGGTCCTCGACCGTGAGCGTGGCGCCGGGGTGCCTGATCCGACGGGTCGGGTCGATCCCGACCACCGGGGTCCGGAACGAGAGGCAGACGGCCGAGTCGCCGTTGGTGGCGAAGGTGACGCCGCGGTCCGTGAACGAGAGGTGCGGTGGGCCGGCCGTCCGGAGGAACCTGAAGTCGCCGGTGATCGTGCTGCCCTCGATGTTGGCCAGCGGCGTGCGGAGCTGCCACGGCCCGAACCGCACGTGCAGCCCCCTCGGGCCGAGGTCGACGTACGACGTCCAGGGCGTCACCCCGGCCAGCAGGGCCGGGACGCGGTACGCGGTCGCGAAGGCGAAGCGGTGACGGGTCATGCGGGCTCCTCGATGAGCAGGTGGTGCACGCGCAACCAGCGCAGCAGCACGTCGGCGACCCGGAACGGCTGCTCCAGGGCGGTCAGGTGGCCGGTGTCCTCGAGCACGACGAGGCCGGTGGTGGCGGCCGCGGGCCGCAGCGCCCGCATCGCCACCCCACGCTCGGGAGGCGTGCCGGTGTCCTCGGCGCCGAAGAGCAGCAGCACGGGTCGGTCGAGGTCGTGCAGGGCGGTGGCCGTGTCGGCCCGGGACGCGATCGCCCGCGCGATCCACGCCACGCCAGCCGGGTCGGAGCCGCTGATCACCTGGCGCAGCAGGGGCAGCAGGTCCGGCTGCTCGTGCTGCGCGGTCGGGCCCAGCCCGTCGGCGGCCGAGTCGAGGACGCACCCGACGGACCCCGAGCGCTCCAGCTCGTCGGCGGTCGCCCGTCGTTCGTCCGGGTCGTCGGGCGGCACCAGCCAGCAGGTGGTGCTGCCCAGCACCAGCGCATCGACCCGCTCCGGCGCGGCGCGGGCCAGCTCGAGCGCGACGTACCCGCCGGTCGAGAGGCCGAAGAACGTGGCCGTGGCGAGGTCGAGGTGGTCCAGCACCCGGACCACGGCCGCGGCGACCTGCGTCATCTGCGGCTCGACGCCCGGGGTGGCGGACCTGCCGAGGCCGGGCAGGTCGACCACGACCACGCGTGCGTCCGGGGCCACCAGCGGCACGAACCGGTCCCACACCAGCGAGGACAGCGGGAACGCGTGCAGCAGCACGAGGACCGGACCGGACCCGCCGTGGTCCTCGAACCACGGCAGCTCGGACCCGCTCAGAGCGGCTGCACCTGGGGCTGCACCTGGGGCTGCTCCTGCGGCTGCTCCTCGTCGGGCAGCGTGCCCGGGTCCTGACCGGGCCCCGGGTCGGGCGCGGTGTACGGCTGGGTCTGCGGGTCTTCCTGGGGCTGCATCGGGGTGGTGGTCATACCATCCTGTCTAGCGCGGTTCACCACCAGCCTTCTTCACCCGCAGCGGCGACGGACGCGGTGTCGTCATCCGCCGGCGGATCTGGGTCTCTGGGCCACTAGCATGACGGCAGCCCGGGGACCTGACCTCGGGTGCGGGTGCGGGAGCGAGGCGGCGGGCGTGGCGACGGACCAGGGCGACGTACGACGCTCCGCCGATCCCAGTGCCGATCCCAGTGCCGATCCCAGTGCCGGCCCCACCGCCGATCCCCCCGCCTTCTCCGCGCGGCTCCTGCTCCGGGCCGCCCACCCCGGTCCCGCGCTGGCGGTCACGGTGCTGGCCGGGCTGCTCGCGGTCGCCTCCTCGATGCCCGGGTCCCGGGTCGTCCTGGTGGTGCTCGCGGTGCTTGCCGGGCAGCTGTCCATCGGCTGGTGCAACGACGTCGTCGACGTCGGGCGCGACCGTCTGGTGGGCCGGCTCGACAAGCCGCTGGCCACCGGGGCGCTGCGGGAGCGCTGGGCCCGGCTCGCCTGCACCGTGGCGGTGGTGGCCTGCGTGCCGCTCTCGCTGGCCTGCGGCTGGCAGGCGGGCCTGGTGCACCTGGTCTGCGTGGCCTCGGGCTGGGTCTACGACGTCTGGGCCAAGTCGACCCTCTGGTCCTGGGCGCCGTACGCCGTCACGTTCGGCGCCCTGCCCGTCTTCGTCTCGCTCGCCGACGACCCCGCCGTGCTGCCTCCGCTCTGGTTGCCGCTGGCCGGGGCGCTCCTCGGGGTCGGAGCCCACCTGGTCAACGTGCTGCCCGACCTGGAGGACGACGCCGCTACCGGGGTACGTGGGCTGCCGCACCGCGTCGGTGCCCGGTGGACCCCGGTACTGGCCGTGGCCGTGCTGGTGGCGGCGAGCCTGGCCGTCGTGCTGGGCTCCGACGACCTGGCGACCGGGGTCGCGGTCGCCGGGTTGGTCGTGGTGACCGTGCTGGGCGTGGCTGCGGTGCTGCTGCCGGGTCGGGCGCCGTTCCGGGCCGCGATCGGCATCGCCCTGGTCGACGTGCTGATGCTGGTGGCCTCGCGGTGAGCGCACCGAGCGTTGAGCTCGTCGTGCTGCTCGACGAGGCCGGGCAGGCGACCGGCACCACTCCCAAGGCCGACGTGCACCACCAGGACACCCCGCTGCACCTGGCGTTCTCCTGCTACCTCTTCGACGACCGGGGGCGGCTGCTGATGACCCGGCGCGCCCTCGACAAGCCGACCTGGCCCGGCACCTGGACCAACAGTGTCTGCGGTCACCCGGGCCCCGGTGAGGCCCTGGCCGACGCCGTACGCCGGCGGGTGCTGGCCGAGGTCGGGTTGCGGGCCGAGGGCGTGCGGCTGCTGCTGCCGGCGTTCCGCTACCGCGCGGTGATGGCCGACGGGGTGGTCGAGAACGAGATGTGCCCGGTCTTCGTCGCCACCGCGACCGGTGCGCCCGACCCCGACCCGTCCGAGGTGGCCGGCCTGGAGTGGGTGGACTGGGCCGACTTCCGCCGCGGCGTGCTGGACGGTAGCCGTGCGATCAGCCCCTGGTGCCGCGAGCAGGTCGAGCAGCTGCCCGCGCAGCCCTGGTCGGCCCCGGCCGCCTCTCCCGACGACCTGCCGCCGGCTGCGCAGGCCGCCGACTGAGGGCCGCAACCGTGCGCCGAGGGGCACCCGGACCACATCCCGCGAGGTGAGCCGAGCCGTGAGAGCCCGGGTCTAGCGTCCGAGCGACCAGCCACACCACCACGGACGGACCGCCATGCGCATCCTGATCATCATCCTCGTCGTGCTCGCCATCATCTTCGTCGCCCAGCTGGTGCTTCGCCGGCGCTGACCCACCCGACCAGCCCCCGACCAGCCGCTGACCTGGGCACACGCACGGATAGGCTCGTGGCATGGACCCGATGCGCTCGCCAACGAGCAGCGGCAGCGACACCGACGTGGTTGTCGTCGGGGCCGGACTCGCCGGCCTGCGCTGCGCGATCGCGCTGCGCGGGGCCGGGCTCGACGTCCGGGTGCTCGAGGCCGCGGACGCCCCGGGCGGCCGGATCCGCACCGACGTGGTCGACGGCTTCCGCGCCGACCGCGGCTTCCAGCTGCTCAACCCCGCCTACCCCGCCGTGGGCCGTTGGGTCGACGTGCCCGCACTGCGGTTGCAGTCCTTCGCCGCCGGCGTGTCCGCACGCACCGACACCGGCCTGACCACGCTCGCCCACCCGCTGCGTGAACCCGGACTGATCGCCGCGACGGCCGGCGCCGGCGCACGCCGCCCGCGCGAGGTGCTCGCCACCGCCCGCTGGGGCCGAGCCCTGCTGACCCCCCGCCGTGGCCGGACCCTGTCGCAGGTGCTGGCGCAGCGCGGGCCCGACCAGGACCTTGGCTCCGCACTCGACGACGCCGGCCTCGGTGGCCTGCTGCGCACGGTGCTGGAGCGGTTCTTCGCCGGCGTCCTGCTCGAGGACGAGCTCAGCACCTCCTCCCGGTACGCCCTGCTGCTCACCTGGATGTTCGTGCGCGGCGTGCCCGGCCTGCCGTACGAGGGCATGCAGGCCCTGCCCGGACAGCTCGCCGACTCCCTGGGTGCGCGGGTGCGGCTCTCGACCCCGGTGGAGAGTGTCGTGGCCGCCGGCGCCGGCGTCACGGTCACCGCGGCCGGCCAGCAGCTCCACTCGCGTGCGGTGGTGGTGGCGACCGGTGCTCGACAGGCCCAGCAGCTGGTCGGCGTGACCGCGCCGGCGAGCAAGGGCGTCGTCACCACCTGGGGGTCCGCCCCCGAGGCGCCCACCGGCTCGGCGCTGCTGCACGTCGACGGCCGGGCCCGCGCTGGTGGCCCGGTGGTCAACTGTGCGGTGATCTCGAACGCGGCCCCCAGCTACGCCCCGCCCGGTCGGCACCTGGTGCAGGCCTCGGCGCTGCTCGACCCGGGCCGTGCTCCCCGCGAGGCCGACGTACGACGCCATGCCGGCGAGATCCTCGGCTGCAGCACCGCCGGGTGGCGTGAGCTCATCCGTCACGAGGTGCCGCATGCGCTGCCGGCCCAGCCCGCGCCGTACTCCGCCCAGCGGCCGGTCGCCCTGGGCGACGGCGTCTTCGTCTGCGGCGACCACCGCGACACCGGCTCCATCCAGGGCGCCTTGGTCAGCGGTCAGCGGGCGGCCGACGCCGTCCTGGCCAGCCTGGCCGGCCGGGAAGGCCACCCGTGAGCGCCGTGGTCGCGTTCGCGCTGGCCTCGATGCTGCATGCCGGCTTCCAGGTCACCGTGACCGCGCTGGTCTACCCCGCCCTCGCGGCCGTCGAGCCGGCCCGCTGGACCCGGGCGCACGCCCTGCACTCGCGCCGGATCGTGGGCCTGGTCGTGCTCGTGTACGCCGCGCTGCTCGGGACCGGGGTCGCCCTGGTCGTCAGCGGCCCCCCGCTCGCGGGCTGGCTCGGCCTGGCCGGTGCCGCGGGAGCCCTGGTCGTCACCGCGACGCTGGCCGCGCCCGCCCACGGCCGGTTGCAGGCTCCCGACCCCGACCTGCTGCGCCGACTGCTGCGGGTGGACCGGTTGCGCCGTACCTGCGCGGTGCTGGGGGCGATCGCGGCCGTGGTGGCCGTCGCCCAGCCCTGACCCGTCCCGGCTGCGGGCTCAGGATCAGGCTCAGCCGATCCGCACCAGCTGGTCGAGGTCGTCGGCGGGCAGGCCCTGGTCGGCGACCGCGGTCACGCTGGCCCAGTCGAGCATCAGGTTGCCGCCGTTGTTGGTCAGGAACGCGGTGTCGGCGGCGTCGCGACCGGTCGCGATCCGCACCAGCGACGAGCGCGGGGCCAGCGCCGAGGCGTCGACGACGTGCCAGCCGCCGCGGACCCACGCCTCGGCCACCGCATGGAAGTCCATCGGCACGCACCCCGGGGCGTAGACCGCGGTCAGCCGGGCCGGGACCCCGAGCGCGCGCAGCAGCGCGACGACGAGGTGCGCGTAGTCGCGGCATACCCCCGCCCCCTTGAGCAGGGTCTCGGTGGCGCCGTCGGTCGGACCGCTGCTGCCGGGCACGTAGGCCAGCCGGGTGCCGACCCAGGACGAGACCGCGGTCAAGAGGTCGCCGTCGTGCGCCGAGCCGAACTCGGAGAACGCGAACCCCCCGAAGGTGTCGGACTCGACGTAGCGGCTGGGTCGCCGGTAGAGCGACAGGTCGGCCGGGGACGGCCCGGCCACCTCGGCCTCGCCCCGCACGGTCGCGGTGTACGTCAGCTGCATCCGGCCCGGGGGCACGTCGATGAGGTGCAGCAGACCGCCGTGCGGGGTGTGCACCTGCCGCGGGGTCAGCGCAGTGCCCTCGTGGATCAGGGTCAGGGTGTCCTCGACCTGCAGTCCGGGGGTGCGGGCCACCGCGATCTGGAGCTCGATCTCGCAGGGCTCGAGCGCGGTGAAGCCGAGATCGGCACCCACGGTCCTGTCCACGCCCGCAGCATGTCAGCCGCGGGCCACGGCGGGCGAACCGGGCACCCGGGCAGGTGGGCCGGCCTCAGCCCAGGGACCGGTCCAGGTTCAGGGCCGCGCTGATCAGGCTCAGGTGCGTGAAGGCCTGCGGGAAGTTGCCGAGCTGCTCGCCGTTGAGACCGACCTGCTCGGCGTACAGGCCGAGGTGGTTGGCGTAGGTGAACATCTTCTCCAGGGCCAGCCTGGCCTCCTCCAGCCGGCCGGTGCGGGTCAGCGCCTCGACGTACCAGAACGAGCAGAGCGAGAACGTGCCCTCCTCACCGTCGACCCCGTCGCCGCTCTGCTCGTGGTCGTAGCGGAACACCAGGCTGTCCGAGACGAGCCGGTCCTCGATCGCGGCCAGGGTGGACAGGAACCGTGGGTCGTCGGGCGCGACGAACTTGACCATCGGCATCAGCAGCACCCCGGCGTCCAGGACGTCGGCCCCGACGTGCTGCACGAACGCCCCGATCTCCTCGTCCCAGCAGTCGTCCATGATCCGGTGGTAGGCCTTGTCGCGGGCCTCGGCCCAGCGGGTCAGGTCGCCGGGCAGGCCACGCTGCCGCGCGATCCGCATCATCCGCTCCAGGGCCACCCACACCATCAGCAGCGACGTGGTGTGGTGACGGGGCTCGTCGCGGATCTCCCACATGCCGGCGTCCGCGTCGTCCCAGTGCTGCATCAGCCACTCGACGATGCGGGTCAGGTCCGCCCAGGCCTCGTGGCTGATGCCGGAGCCGTACTTGTTGAACAGGTAGACCGAGTCGATCAGCTCGCCGTAGATGTCGAGCTGGAGCTGCTCGACCGCGGCGTTGCCGACCCGGACCGGGCGCGAACCCCGGTAGCCCGACAGGTGGTCGAGCTCGTTCTCCTGGGTCGGCACGTTGCCGTCGAGGTCGTAGAGCACCCGCAAGGGCCCCAGCGCGTGGTCGTCGGCCCCGGGGGTCTCCGACTGCTCCCCGAGACGTTCGGAGAGCCAGCGCACGAACGCCGCCGCCTCGTCGGTGAAGCCGAGCCGTAGCAGGGCGTAGAGGCTGAACGCCGCGTCCCGGACCCACACGTAGCGGTAGTCCCAGTTGCGGGTGCCGCCGATGTGCTCGGGCAGGCTGGTGGTCGGTGAGGCGATCACCCCGCCGGTGGGCTCGTGGCACATCAGCTTCAGCACCAGCGCCGAGCGGTTGACCCGCTCGCGCCAGCGGCCCGTGTACGTCGACCGGCTCAGCCAGCCGCGCCAGAAGTCGGCCGTCTGGTCGAAGAGCCGGCCCACGTCCGCGGCGTCCAGGACCACCAGGTCCTCGTCGGGGTCGAGCACGTCGAGCACGAAGATCGCGACGTCGCCCTCGCTCATCGACAGGCTCGCGGTCACGTCGTCACCGTCGATGACCAGGTCGACGTCGGCGCTGAGACCCAGGTGCACCACGTCGTCGGCGATCCGGATGCCGTCCTCGAGCTGCTCCAACACCGGGCGGGTCGCGCCGTAGTCGGGCCGCGCCGCGAGCCGCATCTCCAGCTCGGCGGTGCCCCGCACGGTGACCACCCGGCGTACGACGCGCTGACGGTGGGCCTCGTCGTGCGCCTTCAGCAGCGGCATGAAGTCGTGCAGCTCGCTGACGCCGTGCTCGGTCAGGAACCGGGTCACCAGGATGTTGGACTCGGGGAAGTAGTACTGCTGGGTCCGGGTCAGGTCACCGGCCGGCTTGATCTGCCAGGAGCCGCCCTTCTCCTGGTCCAGGATCGAGCCGAAGATGCTGGGGGAGTCGAAGCGGGGCGCGCAGAACCAGTCGATGCTGCCGTCGGTGCCGACCAGGGCGCAGGTGCGCAGGTCGCCGATCAGGCCGTGGTCGGCGATCGGCAGCCAGCCGTCGGCGTCGGTCCCGGAGGGCCCACGGCTCATCGCAGCCGCCATCCGCCCTCAGGCAGGTCCACGGCGGCCCGGGGACCCCAGGAACCCTGCTCGTAGGTCTGCACCTGCGGCCGGTCGTCCAGCACCGGCTGGCAGATCTGCCACAGCCGGTCCACCTCGTCGGCGCGGGTGAACAGGGTCCGGTCGCCACGCAGCACGTCGAGCAGGAGTCTCTCGTAGGCCTCGAGCGGCTGGTCGTCGGGCAGCTCCTTCTCGAAGTCGACCGTCATGGTGGCCTGCACCAGCTCCAGGTCGGGGCCGGGCCGCTTGGCCCGTACCGACACGTGGATCTCGGCCTCGTCGGTCAGCTCCAGCACCAGCTCGTTGGTGCCCGGCAGCTCTGCGGTGGGGGCTCCGAAGATCGTGGACTGCGGGGTCCGGAAGCGCAGCGTGATGGTGCGCCGGGTCTCGGCCAGGGCCTTGCCGGTGCGCAGGTAGAACGGCACACCCCGCCAGCGGTCGTTGTCGACGTAGGCCTCGAGCGCCACCATCGTCTCCACCTCGGAGTCCTCCGCGACGTCGTCCTCGTCGCGGTAGCCGTCGTACTGGCCGAAGACGACCCGGGCGGGGTCCAGCGGTCGCATCGCCTCGAAGACCGCGGACTTGGCGTCGCGCACCGCACCCTCCTCGAAGGCCCCCGGGTCCTCCAGGGCGACGAAGCCGAGCAGCTGGCACAGGTGGGTCGAGATCATGTCGCGCAGGCAACCGGTGGACTCGTAGAACGAGCCGCGGCCCTCCATCGCGAGCGTCTCGGGGATGTCGATCTGCACCTGGCTGATGCTAGTGCGGTTCCAGGCCGGCTCGAAGATGCCGTTGGCGAAACGCAGGGCCAGGATGTTCTGCACCGCCTCCTTGCCCAGGAAGTGGTCGATGCGGAAGACCTGCTCCTCGTCGACCACGTCCTTCAGGGCGGCGTCGAGTTCGCGGGCCGACTCCAGGTCGAGACCGAAGGGCTTCTCCAGCACCAGACGGGCCCGGTCGGTCAGCTTCTCCCGGCCCAGCATCGCGATCATGCCCTGCATCGCGCCCGGCGGGACCGAGAGGTAGACCAGGCGTCGTACGTCGTCGCTAGACGTCTCCAGCCCCTCCTCGGCCCGGGCCACTGCGGCGGCCAGGTCGGCGCCGTCGTCGGCGTCGGAAACCTGGAAGCTGGTCCGCTCCAGCAACGCGTCGGCCACGTCGGGGTCCAGGTTCTCGACGCTCTCCTGCAGACCGTCGCGGACCTGGTCACGGAACTCCTCGTCGCTGCCGGGGGAGTGGCGCCCACTGCCGATCACGGCGTACTCCTCGGGCAGCCGGCCCGCGGCGGCGAGGTGGTAGAGGCCGGGGAAGAGCTTGCGCTGGGCGAGGTCGCCGGTGGCGCCGAACAGGACCAGGACGTGCGGCGCCAAGACGTCGGAGGAGGGCATGGGTCATGAGTACCCGACGGGTGCTCGGGGGGCCACGCCCCAAGGGGGGCAAGGCCCCACCACATTCACCGGGGTGGTTCGCGACGCTTGGCCGGTCTCCTATCTTCTGCACAGCACACCAACCACGCGCACGTGACCGAGGAGGCCGCAGCAGTGAGCGACCCCCTGGTGGACCCACGCAAGGAGCTCGTCGACGACCGCGACCGCACCGCCGCGTTCGTGACCCAGCTGCGCGAGGAGTACCGCGGCTTCGTGGAGGCCTCCCGCGACACCAACGCCGACGACGAGCACGACCCGGAGGGCTCGACGATCGCCTTCGAGCGGGCGCAGGTCGGGTCCGTGATCTTGGCGGCCGACCGTCGGCTCGAGGAGATCCAGTCCGCGCTCGAGCGCCTCGACGCCGGGGCCTACGGCGGGTGCGAGTGCTGCGGCAAGCCGATCCCGACGGCGCGGCTGGCCGTCCGGCCGGCGGCCCGCGCCTGTGTCGGCTGCGCCTAGCACCTGGGCCGTCTTCGGGGCCACCCGCACGGCTACTTCTCGGCGTCCGGGCGGGTCGTCGGCCCCTTGGGGTGGACCGGGCCCGCGGGGGGCTGCCTAGCGTCGGATCCATGACCGACTCGAGCGACGACCAGGACCTCAGCAAGGGCGACCGCGTGGAGTGGAAGAGCCACGGCGGCACCGCCGAGGGCGAGGTCGAGAAGAAGATCACCTCCGACACCCACGCGGCCAAGCGCGACGTCAAGGCGTCCCAGGACGACCCGCAGTACCTGGTCAAGAGCGACAAGAGCGGTGGCAAGGCCGTGCACAAGCCGTCTGCGCTGACCAAGACCGAGAAGGACTGAGGAATGAGCACCGAGCTGACCGGCAAGAAGATCGCCTTCCTCGTGGCCAACTCCGGCGTCGAGCAGGTCGAGCTGACCCAGCCTTGGCAGGCCCTGCGGGCCGCCGGCGCCGAGACCGAGCTGATCGCCCCCGCGGCGGGCGCCGTCCAGGCCTTCACCCACGACGTCGAGAAGGCCGACACCTTCGAGGCCACCCTCGCGGTCGCCACGGCCACCGCCGCCGACTACGACGGCCTGGTCCTGCCCGGGGGTACCACCAACCCCGACGCGCTGCGGACGGACGCCGACGCGGTGGGCTTCGTCAAGGCCTTCGTCGACGCCGGCAAGCCGGTCGCGGCGATCTGCCACGGTCCGTGGACCCTGATCGAGGCCGACGTGCTGCGGGGCAAGACGCTCACCAGCTGGCCGAGCCTGCAGACCGACGTCCGCAACGCGGGCGGCACCTGGCAGGACCAGGAGGCGTTCACCTGCCCGGCGAACGGCTGGACCCTCGTCACCAGCCGCAACCCCGGCGACCTCCCGGCGTTCAACCGGGCCACGATCGAGGCCTTCGCCTGATGGGCGTGGGGACCCGGGGCCTGGAGCCCGGCGCGTACGGCGCGCTGGCCGGCGCGGGCGCGGGTCTGGGCATCGCGCTGCTGCCCAGGGGGATGCGCTCGATCGGCCTGCGGCTGCCGTTGCCGGCCGAGGCGGTCGTGGTCGGACTCGGGGTCCCGGTCGGTGGCTCGCCCACCCGGCCCCGAGGCGTGCTGGGTCGCAGCCTCGTCCTCGGGCTGGCGACCGGTGCCCGCAGCACCCTCGCCCTGGTGCCGCCGGCCCTCGGCTCGGGCCGCACCGGGGTCGCCGTCGCCGTCGCCGGTCTGGTGGTGACGGAGCTGACGGTCGACAAGCTGCCCACGACGCCCAGCCGGCTGACCCGGGCCCCGCTGCTGGGCCGGCTCGTCCTGGGCGCGGTCGGTGGGGCGTCGCTGGCCCGTCAGCGCTCGCTCGGTGTCGCGGGTCCCGCCGTGGCCGGTGCTGTGGGGGCCGCCGTCGGCTCCCTGGCCGGCGCAAGGATGCGCGAGGTCGCCGCCGCCCGGGGCTGGACCTGGCAGGCCGCGGCGCTCGAGGACGGGGCGGCCCTGGCCCTGATCGCCCTGGCCTACCGCGGCGTGCGCTGAGGTCGACCGACCGCGAGGCCCCGGCTACTCCGGCAGCGGCTCGGCGGGCAGCGGGCCCAGCAGGGCGAACGCGGCCAGGTGCGGCTCCACGTCGCCTGCCACCACCCAGGACCGCAGCTCTGCGGCGCTGCGACGGGTGGTCAGCGCCCGGGTCAGGTCGTACGACGACGCGGCCAGCACCACGCCCGGCTCGCCGTCGTGCGACTGCCAGGTCCAGTCGTCGGCCCGCAGCCGGACCGGGGCCAGCGGCTCGACCCGGGCGGCCCGCCGGCCGGCCAGGGTGTCGCGCACATGGTGCATGCCGAGGGTGTCGCGGGCCCCGGGCACGCCCAGGGCGCCGCGCAGGTCCTGCTCGTGGATGATCACGTCGGCGTCGACCATCGCTGGGTTTGCCCCCCAGACTGCTGGCCCGCGCAACACGGCGGGCGAAGCAACGGCCAAGGATGAGTTTGACATCCTGTTCACGACTGACGTTCTCGCCGAGGGTGTGAACCTCCAGCAGGCCGGCCAGATGATCAACTACGACTTGCCGTGGAACCCGATGCGGATCGTGCAACGGCACGGTCGCATCGACTGCATCGGTTCTAAGCACGACTACGTCAATCTCGGGCTGTTCTTTCCAGCCGAGCGCCTCGATGCCCTTCTGGAACTCGAATCGCGACTGGAGACGAAGCTCGCCCTCGCGGATGCCGCTGTCGGTGCAGGCGAGGTTCTGGCCGGGCGAGGCCCGGGCCATGAGGTCAATCTCGCCGACGACCAGGTCGTCGACGAGTTCGAGAAACTCCTAGACGCCGGTGGGTCCAGCGCTTCGTTGTCCGGTGAGGAGTACCGCCGCCGCCCCTACGGAGCGTTCAACCTCGCCCCGCTCACGAAGGCTGACATCCTCAGCCTTCCCTTTGGCTCGGGCAGCGGCTTCGAGAGTCCGGTCGTCCACGGCAACGGATATGTCTTCTGCGTGAAGATCGGTACCAGTGCGAGGCCGTGGTTCCGCTACGTTCCGGCCACCGAGGACTGGTCGGTCAGATACGACAAGGACGGCATCCCGGTCGTTTCCTCAGACACTCTGATTTCGCTCCGCGTCGGCGACCCGCAGGAAGCGACGTCTGAGCGCTGGCTCCCAGACGACGTGTACGACAAGGCGTTCGACGCCTGGGAGGTTGCCCGAGACAGCGTCTACACGACGTGGAAAGAGCTCACCGACCCCAACGCCTTCCAGCCAGACCTGCCGCTGTCGTTCCGTGACGCGTACGCCCTCGCCTTCCGGGCCGGAGGCTATCTCGGCCGCGACGCCCAAATCGCCCTCGCCAACCGCCTCCGCAGCGTGCCTTCCGCCAAGGGCTCCCGGCAAGTGCGCGGAGCCTTGAACCAGGGCCGCACCGACGAGGAGCGCATCGGACTCGTAACCGATGTGCTTGACGAAGCAGGCATCACAGCACCACCGCCGCGTGAACCTCTGCCGGACATCGAGGAGCACGAGGTCCGGCTGGTGACGTGGATGGCGGTCAAGGGGACGAGAGGCGTCGAGGGGTCTGCCCACTAGCCTTCAGCGCCCGTCACTCTGTTGATCAGGGGCTGCAGCATCTCGCCCGGCCCTGGCGTGAGTCCCTCAACGCTTGGGTCGACAAGGCGCCAACCGAGATCAAATGGACCTGCGCCAACATGCTTGCAGGGTGGTACCTCTGACCACCAGGCCCCGCGCCGCCTCCCGGACGGGAGACGACCCGGGGCTTCCGAGCCAGCCGGGACCTAGACCCGTTCAACCGGTTCGTCCACCAGGTAGTCATGGACGACTCGGCCCATCGAGTAGGTGAAGGTGACGTCGCCGTACAGGAGCGAGGTGATGTTCAGCGGATCGGTGGGTGCAAGTTTCTGCGCGGGATGCCCGTCCGGAAAGCTGAACGTGAGGTCGTCGACGGATGCATCGAACAACTTGACCGTGAACGGCAGAGGCAGCTCGATCAGCTGGCTCAGCGCGGCGTACCCGCCGAAAGGCTCCGGGATCTGACGGTGAGCGTAGTAGTTCAGGTGACCACCAAGGTCGCCGACGTGATCGTCGGTGACGGAGGCGGTCAGGGTGATGACCTCGTGACCGTTCAGGTGCAGCGCGGAAGTCAGCTTCCCATCTTTCACCTCCGCCGTGCGAACGCCCGGCATCGCGGGGATTCCGGCTCCTTCGCGCGCGTAGGCGGTCACTCGCGGGGAGCTCGTCCAGTAGTAGGCGAAGTATCGTCCGGGGATCGGGACTGTCCCATCGCCGGCAAGACTGTCGTGCCCATCGACCTCCACGGTGAGGTACGTCAGGGAGAAGGCTCCGAACCCACTGCTCTGGTCGGCTTCAATCTCGTACATGTTCATCTGGACGGTGTTGTTGGCGTGGGGGCTCAACCCTGGGGGGAGCATCTCCTGGAGTGCTTCCCGCTCAGTCTCGTAGCCCACGATGCTCATGCGTGCTTCACGGATGAGCTGGGGCGCTTCCGGTGCCCAGATCGTCGGGGGCATCCCTCGGTACGGAACCTTGTTCATGTGAGCTGCCTTCCTTCTTCGTTAGTCAAGGCGTTCTCCCAGAGATCGACCGTCTGACGTGTCTGCTCGACCATCGGGTAGTGGCCGGCGGATGTGATCGCTACGAGGGTCGCGTTGCTGAGGGCCTGCACTGTTCCCTCCAGGTAGTCCTTCGTGACGAACGGGTCGCTGTCCCCGTACGCCAGCGTCACCGGGCCGCCGTAGAGGCTGAGGCTCTCGGCGAAGTCTGCAGCCGTCCAGTTCGCCCGGCAGCGGTCCCGCCCGCTGCCCCGTAGGACGTCCCGTAACGGAGGCGGTTCGTCCTGGCCCGGTGAACTCGCCGTCGAGGAGGCCGGTCGTCCGTCAGACGTTCGGCCCGCGGGATAGCAATGGACACGAGCATCGGGCGCCAGCCTTGCTCTTGACAGCCATACGAGGTGGTAAGCGCGCAGCGCAGGAGGACCGCGGGTTGACAGCCGCGGACCCCTCGCCAGTACACCTAGCGCTTGCGGTTGCGCAGCAGCTTCTTGACGCCGCGCACAACTTCCTCGCTACCAGTGCCGGCGCTGCCGCCCCTGCGCCCTGTGGCGGGCGTGGGCGTGGTGCCCGTGCTTCTGCCCCTGCCCCTGCCCCTGCTACCACTGACCTGCTTGACGAGTCCCTTTAGGTTCACGTGCCCCTCCTTGATGGGTGGGCATCAGCGTAGGCGCGTCCATCGAGGGTGACCACCCTCGAGGGCGGGGAATCGGAGCGCTGAGCGGTTGGCGTATCAGCACGGCCACCAACGCTTGGAGTCGGTCGACGGTCTGGACCCCGCGCGCAGCCTGGTGAGCACTTCGCGTCCCAGGGTGAGCATGACGCCCGAGCTAGTCCCATCGACAGCACGCACGCATCTCGGTAGACACCCGCATATCGACGATGTCCGCGATCATCGACGTGGTCGGGCGGGCGGAGGGCGGGGCGACACGGTCGGGGGCCAGAGGCACTCAGGCGTCTCGAGCGCCCGGTCCGTACCGCCCGGCTTGGAGTCAGCCGACGTGCCAGTGGTGGCGCACGAGGTCCGCGCGCGCGTCGTCGTTCTTGGACACCTTCTTCATGAGCGCGGCGTCGTCGTCGGCACGCAGCCGGTCAAGGACTGTGTCAATCAGGTCGCTGGGGAAGATGCCATCAGCCTCGAACGATGCACGCTCGCGCTCGAGCGCGTCAGCGGACTCGGTGCGCGAGGATGGCAACTGTTCGAATTCGTCGTGGTCGGCGGTGTTGAGCCGCTCGGCCACGTCCAGGCTGTCAGGGGCGCTCAGTCCGTGTCTGGCTGCGACGGCCATGCCGGCCAGGAGCAAGTGGACGTCGGCCGAGCCGTCGGCAAGCCGGAGCTCGATCGTCTGGGGGTGGATGTTCGGCTCGCTGATCGGCTCGGAGGTGTCGGGGTTGGCGTGGGCGACCATCCCGGGCAGCACGTCACCGGCCCAGGCCAGCGGCACGCGAACGAGCCCGGTGCGGTCGGTCTCGCCCCAGCAGATCCCTTCGGGCGACTCCTCGCCGTCGGTGAAGCGCAGGTAGGACGTCGGCACGGTGTTGCCGAATGCGGCCAGGGCCTTGGCCGCCGAGAGGTACCCAGAGATCAACCGTCGTCCGGTGTCGTTGATGCCCTCCTTGTCCACAATCGCGCTGGCGCCGTTGCGCACCAGCCTGCTGTGGAGGTGTAGTCCGCTACTCGCTCCATGGCTGCTGACTGAAGGG
Source organism: Nocardioides sp. (assembly GCA_026786275.1). Classification (GTDB taxonomy): domain Bacteria; phylum Actinomycetota; class Actinomycetes; order Propionibacteriales; family Nocardioidaceae; genus Nocardioides. The sequence goes on from JAJAYJ010000056.1 coordinate 39,798, forward strand.
GCGAAGGTCACCTCCAGGCCATGGGCGTAGGCGACCTCGCGCACCACCCACTTGGCGATAACCAGGGAGTCCGCGGCCTGCTCCAACGGCACCGGCCAGAACTCGATCTCGTGCTGCACTAGCTGCCGCTCGTCCTGCAGGATGTTCCCGACCTCGCCGTGGGCGTACTTCAGCTTGATGCCCATCGCGGAGAGGTGGCCCAGGACCTGCTCGCGTACTTGCTGGCCCTTGGAGAAGGGCGCCGACTCCTGGTAGCCGTGCTCCTCTTCCACCGGGTAGACCCGTTCGGCCTGGTCTATGAGGTAGTACTCCAGCTCTCCGAACGCCTCAAGGACCATCCCCGTCTCTTGGGCGAGAACCTCACTGGCCCGGCGGACCACCTGCTCGCGCGCGTAGGGCAAGGGTTTGCCGTCCTCGCCGTAGAAGGAGCAGAGCACGTCGAGAGAGAGGCAATGTCCGAACGGGTTCAAGAAGGCCGTGCGGTGGCGCGGCACGATGTAGACGTCGCTGGTCTGGGTCGCGATGCCCTCGAAGATGCTGGATCCGTCCACCCGCTCACCGCGCGTCAGCACCTCGAGGAGGTGCTCGCGCGAATCGATCGGGAACGCGATCGTCTTAAGACGTCCGTCACCCCCGACATAGCGGAGGTTCACTTGGCGCAGACCCAGCTGCTCTGCGGCCTGGACCAGATCGTTGCCCGTGAACTCGGCTGCCGGCTTCTCGAGCAAGCGAACGATCGGGTGGGGTTCGAAGGTGTCGATGGGCATACCC
>JAJAYJ010000057.1 GCA_026786275.1 Nocardioides sp.
CCCACGGCGTACGCCGCGCTGGGCGGGCCGGGCGCCGGGCGCACCGTGCTGGCGCCGCAGGTCCGGTTCACGGTGCCGCAGGGTCTCGTCGCCGGGTCCGACGCGCCGTGGACCACGCTGCCGGCCGGCGCCCGGGCCGACGTTGAGCAGCTGCTGCGCCGGATCGGTCTCGACCCGGCAACGTACCGCTCGGTGCGCGACCCGGTGCCACAGCGACGGGTGCTCACCCAGTCCCCGCCCCGGCTGCGCTGGACCCTCGACACCGCCGCCCGGGCCGGCACCGGCGGCGAGACCTGGGGCGACACGCACTTCGCCCGGTCCCTGGCCGCGGCCCTGCGACGCCTGGGCCAGCACGTCGCGGTCGACCCGGCCCCGGCCCGCCACCGGTGGAGCCGGGGCCTGGACGACGTGGTGGTGGTGCTGCGTGGCCTGGACCGGGTGCAGCCCGGCCCCGCCGCGGTGCATCTGCTGTGGGTGATCAGCCATCCCGACCTGGTCGACGCCGAGGAGGTCGCGGCCTACGACGGCGTCTTCGCGGCCAGCCTGTCCTGGGCGGCGGCGCGCACCCGAGAGTGGGGCCTGCCGGTCGAACCGCTGCTGCAGTGCACCGAGCCCGCCCTGTTCCACCCCGGCCGGGCCGAGCCCGACACCGGTGCCGACGTGCTCTTCGTGGGCAACTCCCGTGGCGTCGTGCGGCCCGCGCTGGCCGGCGCACTGGCCGCGGGCGCCCACGTGAGCGTGCACGGTGGCGGCTGGGGACCGGTCCTGCCCGACCTCGACGTGGTCTCGCGCCACGTCGACAACACCGAGCTGGGCCGGCTGTACGCCGGTGCCGGGGTGGTGCTCAACGACCACTGGGACGACATGCGGCGCGACGGGTTCGTGTCCAACCGGCTCTTCGACGCCACCGCCTGCGCGGCCCGGGTCGTCAGCGACGACGTCGCGGGCGTGGACCTGCTGTTCGGGAGCCAGGTGCACACCTTCGAGGACCCCGACGAGGTGGCCGGGCTGCTCGCCGGCGTGCCTGCCGACTTTCCGTCCTTCGACGAACGGCTGGCGCTGGCGGCCCGGGTCGCGGCCGAGCACTCCTTCGAGCACCGCGCGGCCACGTTGCTCGACGTCGCCGTGGACCGCCTGCGCCGCTGACCTGCCCCGACACCTCCGGAGCCCCCCGACAGCCCCCGGAGGCCCCCGGAGCCCCTGACGGCCCCCAGTCAGCCGAGCAGGGCGTCGACGAAGGCCTGGGGGCTGAAGGGCGCCAGGTCGTCGGGGCCCTCGCCCAGGCCAACCAGCTTGACCGGCACGCCGAGCTCGCGCTGGACCGCGACCACGATGCCGCCCTTGGCCGAGCCGTCCAGCTTGGTCAGCACGATGCCGGTCACGTCGACGACCTCGCTGAACACCCGGGCCTGGATCATCCCGTTCTGACCGGTGGTGGCGTCGAGCACCAGCAGCACCTCGGTGACCGGCGCCTGCTTCTCGATGACCCGCTTGACCTTGCCGAGCTCGTCCATCAGCCCGGCCTTGTTCTGCAGCCGGCCCGCGGTGTCGACGATAACCGTGTCGACCCCCACCTCGGTGCCGGTGCGGACGGCCTCGAAGGCGACGCTCGCGGGGTCTGCACCCTCGGGGCCGCGCACCACGTCGACCCCGACCCGCTCACCCCACGTGGCCAGCTGCTCCACGGCGGCCGCCCGGAAGGTGGCGGCCGCACCGAGCAGCACGGTGCGGTCCTCGGCCACCATGATCCGGGCCAGCTTGCCGACCGTGGTGGTCTTCCCGGCACCGTTGACGCCGACGACGAGCACGACCCCGGGCTTGCCGTCGGCCCCGCTGACGCGCAGGGCGCGGTCGGTGTCGGGCCCGACCAGGGCCAGGAGCTCCTCGCCGAGCACGGCGCGGGCCTCCGCCTGGCTGCCCTCGACGCGCATCCGGGTCCGCAACCGCTCCACCAGCTCGGTGGTCGGGGTGACGCCGATGTCGGCGCCCAGCAGGACGTCCTCGATGCCCTCCCAGGTGTCCTCGTCCAGCCGGTCCTTGCTGAGCAGGGCCAGCAGGCCGCGTCCCAGCCCGCCCTGCGAGCCGGCGAGCCGCTGCCGCAGCCTGACCAGGCGGGAGGCGGTGCCTTCGGGGCGCTCCAGGACCGGGGTCTCGTCGACGAGCGGCGCCGGGGCTGCCTCAGATGCTGGCGAGGCCTCGGGCTCCGCGCCCGGTGCGGGTGCCGTGGGGGTCCTGGGCGGCGAGATGACGTCGGTGCTCGAGCGCGGTGCGGGCACCGGCTTGGGCTTGCGGCCACCACGGATCAGGCCGACGATGGCTCCACCGAGGGCGAGCACGCCGACCACGGCGATGATGAGGATCAGCAGGACGGTGGAGGTCATGTCCCCATCCCATCACAGGCCGAGCGGGGTCCAGGTCACGCCCGGAGCAGGGGCGTGACGGCCGCTCGGACGGAGTCCGGGATCGGGGTGACCGGGCGCGCGGGGTCGGTGTTGTCGACGTACACGTGCACGAACCGGCCCTCCGCGGCCGCCTGCTGCGCGTCGCCCTGGAAGAGCCCGATCCGGTAGATCACGCTGGAGGTGCCGACCTTGTCGACGACCATGCCGGACTCCACGGGCACCGGGAAGCCGAGCTCGCGGAAGTAACGGCACGACGTCTCGGCCACCACCCCGATCTGGGGCAGCGCGCGCACGTCGAGGCCGGTGGCCTCGTAGAGGTGGGCGTTGACGGCGGTGTCGAACATCTCGTAGTAGGTCGCGTTGTTGAGGTGGCCGTAGGCGTCGTCGTCGCGCCAGCGGGTGGTGATGGTGCGCCAGGCGACGTAGTCGGCCCGGGTCGGACGCGGGGTCACGCCGTCGCCGTCTCGCGCAGCCGCTGGCTGATCACGGCGGAGACACCGTCACCGCGCATGGTCACGCCGTAGAGCGCGTCCCCGACCTCCATGGTCCGCTTCTGGTGGGTGATGACGAGCAGCTGGGAGGTCTCGCGCAGCTCTTCGTAGATCTCTAGCAGCCGGCCCAGGTTGGTGTCGTCGAGGGCGGCCTCGACCTCGTCGAGGATGTAGAAGGGCGAAGGCCGGGCCTTGAACAGCGCGACCAGGAACGCCACGGCGACCAGCGAGCGCTCTCCCCCGGAGAGCAGCGAGAGTCGCTTGACCCTCTTGCCGGCCGGGCGGGCCTCGACCTCGATGCCGGTGTTGAGCATGTCACCGGGATCGGTGAGTACCAGCCGGCCCTCACCACCGGGGAACAGCCGACCGAAGGTGGAGTCGAAGGCGCGCTCGACGTCGGCGTAGGCCTCGGTGAAGACCTGCTCCACGCGGCTGTCGACCTCGCGCACGATGTCGAGCAGGTCGCGGCGGGTCTTCTTGAGGTCCTCGAGCTGCTCCGTCAGGAACCGGTGCCGCTCCTCCATCGCGGAGAACTCCTCGAGGGCCAACGGGTTGACCCGGCCCAGCGTGTTCAGCGAGCGCTCCGCACCGCGCAGCCGCTTCTCCTGCTCCGCGCGCACGTAGGGCACCGGGGCCGGCAGCTCGCCGTGCTCGTTCTCCCGGGTCGCGGGCACGGCCAGGCCGGGGCCGTAGTCGCCCACCAACGCGTCCGGGTCGAGCCCGAGCTCGTCGAGGGCCCGCTGCTCGAGCTGCTCGATCCGCATCTTCTGCTGCGTGCGGGCCAGCTCGTCACGGTGCACCGAGGTGACCAGCTCGTCGTGCTCGCGGCCCAGGTCGCGCAGGGTGGCCCGGGCGGCGAGCAGGGCCTGCTCGCGCGAGGCCCGGGAGTCCTCCACGTCGGTGCGGGCCCGGGCGGCCCGGTCGATCGACACCTCGAGGCGGCCCAGCACCCAGCCCACCGCCCGGC
>JAJAYJ010000058.1 GCA_026786275.1 Nocardioides sp.
ACGACAGCGACCCGGGTCCGAGGACCCGGGTCGCTGCTGGTGTCAGCCGTGGTGCGTCAGTTCTTCTTGCCGTTGCCGCCACCGCTCGTCACGGTGACGGTGTCCGAGCCGAGCTGGCCGTTGCCGAGGTACTGCACCGTGAGCCTGCCCTCCGCGGAGTCGCGGACCTTCAGCAGCGTCGAGCCGCCGTCGAGCCGGTGCTTGTGGGAGACCCGCTTGCCGGTCTCGTCGAACACGACGACCTGGCCGGTCGGGGTGCCGATCGTGCCGCGCTTGCTCTTCTTCGCGACCGTGACCGTGGCGCGAAGGTCGCCAGCGCCGACCTTCGAGACCGTGACCGTGGACTTGTCACCGACCTTGGAGGTCGGGGCGGGCCGAGACCGAGCCGAAGAAGCCGTCGCTGAGGGTGACGGCGTTCACGATCAGGCCGATCTTCTTCTTCCTGTCGGCCTTGGTGACCTGGTAGGTCGGGCCGCTCGCGACCGGGGTGTCCTTGCGGGTCCAGGTGTAGCTGAACTGGGTGCCCTGCTGCTGCAGCCAGGTGCCCGGGTCGGCCTTCAGGGTCGAGCCGAAGGAGGAGCTGCCGATGATCCCGGCGACTCGATCGCCGAGAGCACGTCGGTCAGCTGCACGCCGGTGCTGGCGAAGAATCCGGCGCTCAGGGTGACCTTCGCGGCCTTGGCGTAGGTGCCGTTACCGCCGATGAACCGGCTGATGTAGGGCCGGAAGGCACCGTTGGCTGCGTTGAAGTCCGAGCCGCCGGCGTTGACGACGTAGGCGCCCGGGTCGATGCCGTAGCAGTAGACCAGGCCGTCTTCGGGGGCTCCTCGACCGCCGGCGTGGCCGGGTCGTCGAAGAAGTCGTCGTCGGCCGTGGTCGTGGCCGAGTCGGCGAAGGCGTCGATGGGGTCGAGGGCGTCCGTGCCGACGAGGGCCGCGTTGCCGCCGTTGTTGACGGGAGCTCCGGTGGCACCGGCGACCCAGACGACGAGGCCGGCGGCGCTGGGAAGCCCCTGGTTGGCGGTGCTGGCGGTGCTGGCGGTCGTGTTGTTGACCGGGACCGCGGTCGACTGGGTCACGGTCCGCGCGCCACCGAAGCCGACGCCGAGGTAGCCGGGGTTGGAGTGCAGCTCGGCGTCGGGCACGCCCCTATCGAAGAACAGCTTAAACGACGTGGCGAATCGAATCGCAGCCTCGTCGGCGTCGGTCGGGCGGTCGTGGGTCGCGGCGCGGGTCGCGGCGTCGAGGTCGGTGAAGGTGGACCGACCGGTCGCGTCGGTGCTCGCGAAGTCGACGAAGAGGGGACGGCTGGTGCCGTTCTGGACGTAGGCCACGACCGACGCGTTGGGCAGGGGGGCGCCGGCTGCGTTGGTGACGACCGGGGTGCGCCTCGAGTGGAGGGGCGAAACTGCCCGGAGGGGTGAGGCTGCGCGCTCAGCCTGGGGTCAGCCGCGGAACGAGTCGGCGGCATACACGCCGAGGATCTTGACGTCGGTGGTGAAGAACGTCAGCTCCTCCAGGGCCCGCTTGAGCCCGGGGTCGTCGGGGTGTCCGTCGACCTCGGCGAGGAACTGGGTGGCGATGAACGCGCCGCCGACCATGTAGCTCTCGAGCTTGGTCATGTTGACGCCGTTGGTCGCGAAGCCGCCGAGGGCCTTGTACAGCGCGGCGGGCAGGTTGCGCACGTTGAAGATGAAGCTGGTGACCATCGGCCCGGTGTCCGCCGCGCCCTGCACCTGGTCGGGGGAGAGCACCACGAAGCGGGTCGTGTTGTGGTCCTCGTCCTCGACGTCGGTGGCCAGGATGGTCAGGCCGTAGATCTCCGCGGCCAACGGTGGCGAGATCGCGCCCTGGGAGGGGTCACCGGCCTCGGCCACCTCGCGGGCGGCGCCGGCGGTGTCTCCGGAGATGACCGGGGTCAGGGCGTGGGCTCGGATGATCTTGCGGCACTGGCCGAGCGCGTGCACGTGGCTGTGGACCGTGCGGATGTCCTCGAGCCTGGCGCCGGGCACGCCGAGCAGGTGGAACCGGATCCGCAGGAAGTGCTCGGCCACGATGTGCAGCCCGGAGTCGGGCAGGAAGTGGTGGATGTCCGCGACCCGTCCGGCGATGGAGTTGTCGATCGGGATCATCGCCAGGTCGGCCTCACCGCCCTCTACGGCCGCGAAGACGTCCTCGAACGACGCGCACGGCAGCGACTCCAGGTCGGGGTAGTGCTGCCTGCAGACCTGGTGGGAGTTGGCGCCCGGCTCGCCCTGGTAGGCGATGCGTCGCGGTTCGGTCACGGCAGCAGTTTAGGGTCCGGACCATGTGGTTCCTGCTCGTCCTCACGCTCCTAATCGCCGTGGCGGCGCTGGTCATCGGGTTGGGCCTCGCCGGGGCCAGGTGGCGGGAGCGACGCCGGGCCGGCGCGGGCGACCTCGACGCGCTGCCCGAGGACGTGCTCGGCCTGCGGCAGGAGGTCGCGGCGCTGCGCCGTGAGGCCCAGGGCGCGCTGCGCCACCTCGTGATCGTGCGCTACGACGCGTTCGGCGACGTCGGCGGCCACCTGTCGTGGTCGCTGGCGGTGGCCGACGAGTCCGGTGCGGGCGTCGTGCTGACCTCGATCACCGGTCGCAGCGAGGTCCGCAGCTACGCGAAGACCCTGAGCGGGTGGTCCTGCGAGACGCCGCTCTCGCCGGAGGAGTCCGAGGCCGTGCAGGCCGCGCGGCCCTAGGAGACACGCCCCCGCGAGGTCGCGGAGCCAGCGCGGAGCCAGCGCGGGGCCAGCGCGGGGCCTGACGCAGCGAACGGTGCTGAGATGTGTCGAACCGGGGCGGGCACCTATCCTGGCCCGGTGGCGACACGGATGGGGCGATACGTCAGGCACCGGCTCGCCGACCTCTTCCTCGCGGTGGCCTGGCTGGTGGTGATCTTCCAGATCATCCAGATCACCCGGATCCGGGGCGACTCCAGTACCCAGATGTGGCTCTCCGTGGCCGCGATGGTGGCCATCGGCAGCGCCGGCACCGTGCTGTGGTGGCGGGCCCGCCGCCGCCGGTGAGCCGTCGCCGCTGAGTTCGGAGGCTCAGGGCGCGACCACGAACCGCGCCAGCAGCTCGACCAGGCGGGCGGTCTGGGCCGGGGTCAGCACACCGAGCCGGATGGCGAGCGTCTCGCTCGCGAGCCGGTGGGCCTCGACCAACAGGCTGGGGACCGCGAGCGTGAGGTGCAGCACCTGCTCGCGCCGGTCGGTGGGCATCCGGTGCCGCTCGACCAGCCCGCGGGCCTCCAGCTCGTCGACGATCTGGACCACGCTGGGTCCGCTCGTGCCGAGCTGGCGGGCGAGTTCGGCCTGCGAGACCGGCCCCGTCGCGGTGAGGGCGGTCAGGGCACCGAAGTGGCGGGGTTCGAGACCGAGCGGGGACAGCGCGAGCAGGAAGTCGCGGTGCATCCGGAAGTGCACCCGGGTGATCAGGAAGCTGATGCTGGCCAGCAGCTGGTCGGGGGCGTCCGAGGCCAGCTCGTCCCGCACCACGTCGAGCAGCAGCGACCGCACCTCCTCGCGCTCGGCGGGGGTGAAGGGGTCGGCGAGCGCGTCCTCGAGGTCGAGCACGTGCCGCTCCCAACGGCGTACGGCGGTGGCGCCCGCCGGGGTGCGGGTCAGCGCGTAGGACCGACGGTCGAGCGGGTTGCGGACCCGCTCGAGGAGTCCCCGGTGGGCCAGGTCGGCGGCCACCTTGACCATCGTGGTGCGGCTGACCTTGGTCGTCTCGGCCAGCGACTGCTGGGAGCGGGGCTCCCCGTCGGCCAGGGCCAGCAGCACGGCGTAGGCGTGGATGTCGACCCCGGCCGGGAGCTTGTCGGCCAGCAGCACGAGCACCCGCCCGTGCGCACGCCACACGAGGTGGCCGGGCAACCGGGCCAGTGCGGGCAGCAGGACCCGGCTGGGCCCGGGCTCGGTGACGGCGGTCCCGGGCGGCGTACGACGCTCGCTCACCGACCCACCTCCTGCTCCGCCGTCGAGCCGGGCCCGCCTTGACGACCCGGGTGCCGCGAGTATCGTACCGAACGTAATCGTTAATCAGGTGATGATTCTGAAGGAGCCACCCATGGTGGAGCAGACCGGCAAGTGGTGGACGCTCGCCGCGGTGTGCACCGGCGTCTTCATGCTGCTGCTGGACATCACGATCGTGAACGTCGCGCTGCCCGACATCCAGCGCGAGCTCGACGCGTCGCTGTCGGACCTGCAGTGGGTGATCGACGCCTACGCGCTGAGTCTGGCCGCGCTGCTGCTCACCGCGGGCTCGCTGGCCGACCTGTTCGGCCGGCGCAAGGTCTACGTGATCGGCCTGGTGCTGTTCACCGTCGGCTCGGTCGCCTGCGGTGCCGCCCAGGACGTCACCCTGCTCTCGGTCGCCCGGGCGTTCCAGGGCATCGGTGGTGCCGCCATGTTCGCCACCGCGCTCGCGCTGCTCGCCAGCAACTACGTCGGCAAGGATCGGGGTGTCGCCTTCGGCATCTTCGGCGCCACCACCGGGGTGGCCGTGGCCATCGGCCCGGTCCTGGGCGGGGTGCTGACCAGCGGCCTCTCGTGGCGCTGGATCTTCTTCGTGAACATCCCCATCTGCGTGCTCGCCCTGGCCATCACCATCCTCAAGGTGGCCGAGTCCCGGGCCCCACGGGCGGGTCGACCCGACTGGATTGGCTTCGTCGTCTTCAGCCTCGCTCTCGCGGCCCTGGTCTACGGCCTGATCGAGGCGGGCCAGGACGGCTTCTCCGAGACCAGGGTCATCGCCTGCCTGGTCGCCTCGGTCCTGCTGCTGGCCGCGTTCGTGGTCTCCCAGCTGGTCCAGGAGCGGCCCATGTTCGACCTCGGGCTGCTCCGCAAGCCGACCTTCACCGGCGGCCTCGTCGCGGCCTTCGGCGTCTCCTCCTCCATCTTCTCGCTGCTGGCCTTCCTGGTCATCTACGTGCAGAACGTGCTCGACTACTCCGCCGTGCAGACCGGGATCCGGTTCCTGTTCCTGTCGGTCGCGTCCTTCTTCGCCGCAGCGATCGCGGGCCGGCTGACCGAGAAGGTGCCGGCCAAGTGGCTGATCGGGCCCGGCTTCCTGATCCTGTCCCTCGGCCTGTTCCTGATCTACGGCATCCAGGACGACTCGACCTGGACCCATCTGATCCCGGGCCTGACCGTGGCCGGGGTCGGCATCGGGCTGATCAACCCGCCGCTGGCCTCGACGGCGGTCGGCGTGGTCACGCCCGAGCGCTCCGGGATGGCGTCCGGCGTCAACTCGACCTTCCGCCAGGTCGGCATCGCGACCGGCATCGCAGCGCTGGGCTCGATCTTCAGCAACCAGGTCACCGCCGCGGTCCGGCCCGACCTCGAGGGACAGGTGCCCGACGCCGCCCTCGACGGGCTGACCGCCGCCCTCTCCGGCGGCCAGGTCCAAGCCGCCGCCGACACCGCACAGGCGGCCGCGACCCAGTCGGGTGGGGCCACCGCCGGTCAGCAGGCCTTCGACCTCGTCAGCTCGGCCGGCACCTCGGCCGTGGTGGACGCCCTCAACCACATCACGCTGATCTCGGCCGTGATCGCGCTCGTGGCGGGGTTGCTCTGTCTGGTGCTGATCCGGCAGCGCGACTTCGTGGGGCACGGCGGGCCACCGGCCGGCGACCGGTCCGAGGCCCGCGAGTCCGAGGCGCACTGAGCTGAGGGACGATCGATCTCGGCGGTGCCAGCGCCGCCGGGCGTCGTGAAGCCTCCGGAACGGGTGGCCACCACGCACGCGCACCCGGCCCCGGGCTCCTCGCCCCCGGCTCAGGACAGGCGCCGCACCAGCTCCTCGCCCAGGTGGTGCCCCGACAGGTAGGCGCCCTCCACCTTGGGCGAGCCCCAGCCGTCGCCGCAGGCGCCGAGGAGCCGGTCGTCCAGCAGGTACGCCGCGTCCCGCTCGCCGGCCGGCTTGGCGTGCGACCAGCGCTTGACCAGGGTGCCGACCGGGTCGGCGTCGAGGCCGAGCACCCGGACCAGGGCCTCGCGCAGCGCGGGCTCCGCCGCGTCCGGGTCGTCGAGGTGGCGGGCGGCCCGGGCCGAGGTCGAGTGCGCCACCAGCACCGGGGCGTCGTCACCACGTCGACGGCCGTCGTCGGCGATCCACTCCAGGTCGTCGTCGCCGTTCACGAAGGCGCCGTTCAGGTCCCAGGTGCGCTCCGCGAAGCGCGCGACAAGCGCGAGCACCGGGTCCCAGGTCCGGGTGAGCTCACCGGCCACGTCCTGCAGCCCGGCACCGAGCAGCGTGACGGCCTGGGGGTCCGGCATGGCGAGCACCACGGCGGAGGCCGGCTGGGCGTCGACGGCGAGCCCGTCGTCACCGTGGGTGACCTGCTCGGCCGCGGTGCGGCGTACGTCGAGCGGGCGGGCGAGCTCCTCGACGAGGGAGCGCAGTGCCCCGGGCGCGGCGTACCGCACCGGGCCCTGCTTGCTGCTCGGCTCCGCACCGGCCTCCAGGACCTGGAACGTGTCGGTCCACGGCCGGGCCAGTCCCGCAGCCTCCCACCGCTCGACCTCGGCGCGGAACCGGTCATCGGAGACGGTGAAGTACGACGCCCCCAGGTCCACCGCCCGCTCGTCGAGGAGCTTGCTGGCCATCCGGCCGCCGATGCGGTGCCCCCGGTCGAGCAGGACGACGGGCATGTCGGCGGCGGCGAGGGCCCGGGCACACGCGACGCCGGAGATGCCGGCGCCCACGACGATGACAGGATGCATGGCCCCAGCCTCCCAGCCACCCGGGAGGTCCGCCCCACCCGCCGGTGGCCTCCGAGGCGGACCGGCCGCGTCCCTCGATGAGCCTCGCCGCCCCGGCCGTGACGGCCACGGACACCGTCGGCCTCACCCCACCCGGCACACTGGAGCCGTGGCTGAGACGTCGTTCGACTACTCCAACCTGAGCGGGCGACCGACGACACCACTGGTGAGCGTCGCAGGCCTCTTCCTGCCCGGCGTCCGCGAGGTGCAGCGACAGGTCGCGCCGTACGCCCGGGCGTGGGAGGAGAGCAACCGCCGGGCGCTGGCGGCCGGTCGGGCGGGCGGGCCGCTGTGGGTGGCGATCGGCGACTCGATGACCCAGGGCATCGGGGCGTCGGCCCACGACCGGGGCTGGGTGGGCCAGCTGGCCGGACAGCTTCCCGAGCGCTACCGGATCGTGAACCTGGCCTTCAACGGGGCCCGGGCGGCTGACGTGCTCGAGCGGCAGCTGCCCGCGATGCAGGCGCTCGGGGTGGAACCCGACCTGGTCACCGTGATGATCGGCAGCAACGACCTCGTCAGCCGCCGCTGGCGCCCGCTGCTGCCCGCGGCGATGAGCCAGGTGCTGGCCCGGCTGCCGGCGGGGTCCGTGGTCGTCAACCAGCCGGGCGGCCGCTCGGCCGCGCGCGAGCTCAACCGGCTGGTCGACCGGGCCGTCGAGAACCGGGGCCTCCGGCTCGCCGACTTCCGCGACCCCCGGATGCGCAGCTGGCGGGGCAAGGTCGCGGCCGACCACTTCCACCCCAACGACGCCGGGTACGCCGGGATGGCCGAGATCATGGGTGAGGCCGTCCGAGGCTGAACCTGCACGCCGTGACGGGACCGAGGCTGCCGCGGCCGTCTCAGCGGGGGACGCGGACCAGCAACCGCCCGTGCACGCAGGTCATCCGCAGCTCCTTGCCCGGACCGATCGAGTCGCCGTCGAGCTGGCGGGGAATGTCCGCGGACGTGCGGATCACGACGGAACGACCGGTCATCCGGTTGATCGTGTCGTCGGTGCGCGACACCTTGGCCAGCACGCGGTAGGCCAGCGGCAACCAGGACAGGAACCGGCGGGGGTGCAGCAGCACCACGTCGAGCTGGCCGTCGTCGATCGCGGCGTCCGGCAGCAGCGGCATGCCGGCCTGCAGGTAACCCACGTTGCCCACCACGATCGTGCGGGCGCCGTGCCGGGTAAACGGGCCACCGTCGAGGGAGATCTCGACCCGCATCGCGGGATACATCAGCGACTTCAGGGCGGACAGCACGTAGGCCAGCCAGCCGACCTTCTTCTTGATGTCCTCGTTGACGCCCTCCATGATCGCGGCGTCGAAGCCCATGCCGGCCATCACCAGGAAGTGGGTGTTCTCGAAGCCGTCGCCGCTGACGTCGACCATGTCGATGGCACGGTCCTGGCCGGTCAGCGCGACGTCGATCGCGGCCCGCAGGAACAGCGGGATGTCCAGGTTGCGGGCCAGCAGGTTGCCGGTGCCGGCGGGGATGATCCCGACCGGGACACCGGTGCCGGCCAGCTCGGCGCAGACCTCGCGGACCGTGCCGTCGCCACCGCAGACCAGCACCAGGTCGGCGCCCGCCACCGCGGCCGCCTCGGCCATCCCGGTGCCGGGGTCCTCGATGCTCGTGTAGTGCCAGGTGGGCTCGTTCCAGCCCGCGTCGGCGGCCATGGTGGTCAGGATCGTGCGGAACCCCTCGACGTCCTCCACCTTGATCGGGTTGAGCACGACCGCGAGCCGGCCCTGCGAGGCGTAGGCCTGCGGCAGCGGGTTGGCCTTGACCGCGTGGCTGCGCGGCAGCGGGCTGTAGACCGCGAGCCCCAACAGCACCATGCTGGTCCCGAGCAGCACCCCACCGACCACGTCGGAGGGGAAGTGCCGGCCGAGCAGCACCCGGTCGAGGCAGACCAGGACCACCAGCGCCGCGATCGCGACGTACGACGCGCGGCGCACGCCGGAGCGACGCACGAGCATCAGGACCAGCACCATCAGGATGCCGCCGTACGCCGTGATCGACGACGCGTGCCCCGAGGGGAACGACTTGGTGGACAGCAGTGCTTCGCTGAGCTGCCACTCGGGCCGGTCCCGACCCACCAGCAGCTTGGTCGCGGTGGTGACGAGCGAGGTCACCAGCATCACCCCGACCGCGTAGGCCGCCGCTCGGCGGTGGCCCTTGGCGAACATCGCGACCGCGAGCAGGGCCGTCAGCACCGTCATCACGATCGTGCCGAAGGCCAGCTCGACGAACCGCAGCAGGTCGACGAGGCGATCGGACTCCCGGGCCCAGGTCTCCCCGGGTCGGCCCCGGTCGTCGAACTGCACGAGCGGTCCCCAGCCCTGTACCACGGCGAGCCCCAGGAGGGCCAGCAGGCCCAGGGAGACGACGGCCCAACCCAGCAGGACACGGCGGGAACGGTCGAGCACGCGGGGCCTCTCGGGATCAGGGGTAGGTCGGTCGGGACTCGGGTCGCCGGGCGGGCCCAAGTATGCCGCTCGGCCCGCGTCGTGGCGGCATCTGCGGCGGCCCAGGGCCGGGGGGTACGCCCCGGCCGATAACCTTCGAGACATGATCGACCCCCGCATCGTCCGTGACGATCCCGACCGCGTCCGAGCCGCCCAGGCCAAGCGCGGGCTCTCCGACGAGGTGGTCGACCGGGCGCTGTCCGCGGACACCACCCGTCGGGCGTCGATCGCGGCCTACGAGGCCAAGCGGGCCGAGCAGAAGCAGCTCGGCAAGCTGATCCCGCAGGCCCAGGGCGAGGAGAAGCAGGCCCTGCTGGCCCGGACCAGGACGCTGTCCGCCGAGGTCAAGCAGGCCGAGGCCGCGCAGGGTGCCGCAGAGGCCGGGTGGCAGGGCGCGCTGAGGAGCATCCCCAACCTCGCTGCCGACGCCGCGCCGGCCGGGGGCGAGGACGACTTCGTGGTGATCGAGACGATCGGCACGCCCCGCGACTTCGAGGCCGAGGGCTTCACCCCCCGCGACCACGTCGAGCTCGGGCGGATGCTCGGCGCGATCGACCTCGAGCGGGGCGCCAAGGTGTCGGGCTCGCGCTTCTACTTCCTGACCGGGATCGGCGCACAGCTCGAGTTCGCACTGGTCGCCATGGCCATGGAGCTGGCCCGCAACGCCGGCTTCACGCAGGTGATCGCGCCGTCGCTGGTCAAGCCGCGGGCGATGGAGGGCACCGGGTTCCTGGGCCAGGCCGCGGACGACGTCTACCGGATCGAGGGCGAGGACCTCTACCTCGTGGGCACCTCCGAGGTCGCGATGGCGGCGTACCACAGCGACGAGATCCTCGACGGCGCCGCACTGCCGCTGCGCTACGCCGCGTTCAGCCCGTGCTTCCGCAAGGAGGCCGGCTCCCACGGCAAGGACACCAAGGGCATCATCCGGGTGCACTGGTTCGACAAGGTCGAGATGTTCGTCTACACCACGCTCGAGGACGCCGAGGCCGAGCACCAGCGGCTGCTGGGCTGGGAGAAGGAGTTCCTCGACAAGCTGGAGCTGACCTACCAGGTCATCGACACCGCGGCCGGCGACCTGGGTCTGTCCGCGACCCGCAAGTTCGACTGCGAGGCGTGGATCCCGACGCAGGGCCGGTACCGCGAGCTCACCTCGACCTCCAACTGCACCGACTTCCAGACCCGCCGGCTCGACACCCGCGGTCGTTTCGGGTCGCAGATCCGGCCGGTCGCCACCCTCAACGGCACCCTCACCGCCATCCCGCGCGCGATCGTCGCGATCCTCGAGACGCACCAGCAGGCCGACGGGTCGGTCACGGTGCCGCTCGCGCTGCAGCCCCACCTGGGTGGCCTCCAGGTCATGAAACCGGTCCGCGCATGACCGTCGACTCCTGGCAGCCGGCCCTGGTCGCGCTCGACATCGACGGCACCCTGCTGCGGTGGGTCGAGGGCGCCGAGACCGCCCACGAGGAGGTCTCGCCGCGGGTGTACGCGGCCGTGCAGCGCGCGCTCGACGCCGGTGCCCACGTCGTGCTGGCCAGCGGTCGCTCGGCGCACGGCATGACCCCGATCGCCGACCTGCTCGACCTGTCCCGCGAGGGCGCGGACCGGCTCTGGATCGTGGCCAGCAACGGCGCCGTCGTCTTCCGCTACCCGCCGCTGGAGACGGTGGTCGAGGAGACCTTCGACGCGGCCCCGGCCGTGCGGGCGGTGCTGGAGAAGCAGCCCGGCGCCCTGGTCGCGGTGGAGCAGCGTGGCGTCGGCTACCTGGTCAGCCGGCCGTTCCCCCACGGCGAGCTCTCGGGCGAGATGACGGTGACCGATGTCGCGGAGATGGTGTCCGGGCCGGTGTCGCGGGTGATCATCCGCGACCCCGAGGCGACCGCGGAGGACTTCGTGGAGCTCGGCCGTGGCCTGGGCCTGCACGGCACCGACTACGTCGTGGGCTGGACGGCCTGGCTCGACCTGGCGCCGCAGGGGGTCAACAAGGCCTCCGGGCTGTCCCACGTCCTCGATGCGCTGGGCCTCGCGCCGGCCGACGTGCTGGCCATCGGGGACGGCCGCAACGACATCGAGATGCTGGAGTGGGCCGGTCGCGGGGTCGCGATGGGCCAGGCCGTGCGGGAGGTGATCGACGTCGCCGACCACACCACCGACACGGTCGACGACGACGGGGCCGCGGTCGAGATCGAGCGCTGGTTCCGCTCGTGAGCGTGCCCACCCTGCCGATGACCGTCACGACCGAGCGGCTGACCCTGACCCTGTGGTCGGCCGACGACGTGGCCGCGATCCGGGCCGGCGGGCACCGGCCCGGCTGGCACCCCGACTACCCCCGCCGCGCCGACCGCGACGCGGCCGGTCTGTGGGTCGACGGTGACCCCTGGGGCCCGCGGCACATCGTCCGCGGCGTGACCGCGCTCGGCTCGGTCGGGTTCTTCGGCCCACCCGACGAGGCCGTCGACGGCGTGCTGGAGACCGAGGTCGGCTACGGCCTGGTCGAGCAGGCCCGCGGCTGGGGCTTCGCCACCGAGGCGCTGACGGCCCTGCTGGTCGCCACCGACGCCGGCGCGGTGCGGGTTCGGGCCAGCGTCGAGCCCACCAACAAGCCCAGCATCCGGGTGCTGGCCACCTGTCGCTTCACCCAGCTCCGCGGCTCCGACGAGGACGGCAACCTGATCATGGTCCGCCCGCTGCCCCCGCCCGTCGGGCACCGAGGTGCGGACCTCGATGGTTGAGGCCTCCCGACCCCGGCTGGTCGCCACCGACCTCGACGGCACCCTGGTCCGCTCCGACGGCGGCGTCTCGGACTACACCGCAGGCGTCCTCGCCGAGC
This sequence comes from Nocardioides sp., assembly GCA_026786275.1. Lineage (GTDB taxonomy): Bacteria > Actinomycetota > Actinomycetes > Propionibacteriales > Nocardioidaceae > Nocardioides. Next base: position 12,076 of record JAJAYJ010000058.1, read on the forward strand.
TGGAACGGCGCGACGTGCCGACGGTGTTCGTGACCGGTCGGCCGCTGCGCTGGGCCGAGGTGGTCTTCCCGCACGTCGGTGCCCACGGCTTGGCGATCGTGTCCAACGGCGCGATCGTCTGGGACGTCGCGCGGTCGGCGGCGGTCCTGGAGCGGCCGATCCAGCCGGCAGCCGCGCTCGAGGCCTGCCGGGCCATCCGGGACGCGGTGCCCGGCACCACGTACGCCGTCGAGGACCTCGCCGGCATCGGTCTCGAGCCCGCCTTCGTGGAGCGCTACCCGATGCCGGACGACGCGCGTCGCGCCCCGCTCCACGAGCTCGTCGCCCGCCCGGTCCACAAGATCCTGGCCCGGCACGAGGAGCTCGGGCCCGCCGAGTTCTGGCGGCTCGCCGAGGAGGCGGCCCCCGGGTTGCTCACGATCACCTGGTCGTCGGCCGGCACCCTGCTGGAGATGAGTGCTGCGGGGGTGACCAAGGCGTCGACGCTCGCCCTGGTCTGCGCCGACCTGGGCGTCGAGGCCGCCGACGTGATCGCGTTCGGCGACATGCCCAACGACCTGCCCATGCTGGCCTGGGCCGGTTCGTCGTACGCGATGGCCGACGCCCATCCGACGGTCGTCGAGGCCGCCGACCACCGGGCCCCCGGCCACGACGACGACGGGGTCGCGCGGGTGCTGGCCGAGGTCTTCGGGCTGGCGCCGTAGCCAGACGTACCCAAGCCCCGGATCCGGCCCGATCGCCGGGGCTCGTGAGCGTGGACCCGCTCGGCCCAAGACCCTTGGGTACGTCTGACGACGAGACACCGAGCGGAGGGCCGGTGCGCGCGGGCTGGAGTGTTCGACCCCCGATCTGGTCTGATGGCCCCCGTGTCGACCCACCTCCGCCTCCTCGCCGCGACCGCCCTCGTGGCGATCGGGCTGGTCGGCGCGGCCCCGGCCCCGGTGCTCGCGGCCGGGACGACCCCCGGGACGCCCCCCGCGGCAGGCCCCGGGGCGGGCCCGGGGACCGGTACCGCTGACTGCCCCGTCACGACGGTGCAGGACAGCACCCGCGCGGCCGACGCCGTCTTCAGCGGTCGGGTCATCGACAGCGCCCGGGGCTCCCGCACCGACGGCCAGCCGGGCGCCGTCTTCACGCAGTCGGTGACCGTGACCCGGGTCTACCAGGGTGATCTGGCCAGCACCGACGTGGAGGTCATGTCGGACCGCACCCCTCAGCAGTGCACCGTGGGTCGGCTCCTGGTGGGCTCGACCTACGTCTTCTTCGTGGCCGGCGACGGCAGCCCGGAGGACCCGTGGGTCGCCTCCGGCGGCGGCGGTACGGCGGCCACGAGCGGCCGGCTCGTCAACCAGGTCGAGCGGCTGCTCGGCGGCGGCCGGGAGCCGGTCGAGCCCGGCCGCGAGACGGCGACCTTCACGCCGGTCTCCGACCAGGAGCCGACCGCCCTCTCCCGGGCCGCGGCTCCCGGTGCGGCCCTGGTGATCGTCGGTCTGCTCGGGCTGCTGGTCGTCGGCTTCGTCGGCCGACGCCGCGAGACCTGAGGCTCACCTCCGGCGTGCGGCGCGGCGCAGGGCACACGCCGGCAGACGCTAGAGGTACATGCCTCCGGACGACGGGCTCGGCTCACCGGGCTTACCGGGAGCACTCGAGGCGCCGGCCTGGCCCGGACCGGCCGCACCGGGCGTCATGCCCGGGGGCAGCGCGCGGCGCAGCTGCTCGAACTGCGCCTTGGCGGCCATCTGCTGGGCGTACATCGCGGCCTGGATGCCGTGGAAGAGGCCCTCCAGCCAGCCGACCAGCTGCGCCTGGGCGATCCGCAGCTCGCTCTCGGAGGGCACCGAGTCGTCGGCGAAGGGCAGCGAGAGTCGGTGCAGCTCCTCGACCAGCTCCGGGGCGAGGCCCTCCCCGAGCTCCTTGATGGACGAGGCGTGGATCTCCTTGAGGCGGTTGCGGCTGGCCTCGTCGAGCGGGGCGGCCTTCACCTCCTCGAGCAGCTGCTTGATCATGCTGCCGATCCGCATCACCTTGGCCGGCTGCTGCACGAGCTCGGTGAGGGGGCTCTCGCCGTCCTGGTCGTCGTCGTCGTCGACCGCCAGCGCGCGGGCGGGCACGGTGCCCACCGGCTGCCCGTCGGGGCCGATGATGACGATGTGCTGCTCCTGCTCGCCGTCCTGGGGTGCGGTGCCCTGCTGCTCGCTCATGGTGCCAACCTACAAGGACCCCGTGGTCAGCAGGATCTTGCCGGTGTGGTCCCCGGACTCCATCAGCCGGTGCGCCTCGACCACGTCCGCCAGGGGCATCGTGGCGTGCACCAGCGCGGAGATCCGGCCGTCGGCGACCAGGGGCCAGACGTGCTGCACCAGGGAGGCGCAGATCGCGCTCTTGCCGGCGACCGGACGGGCCCGTAGCGAGGTCGCGATCACCGCCCCGCGCTTGCGGAGCAGGGCGCTGATGTCGAGCTCGGCCCTGCTGCCACCCTGCATGCCGATGATGACGAGGCGGCCCTCGAGCGTGAGGGCGTCGACGTTGCGGGCGAGGTACGCCGCACCCATGTTGTCGAGGATGACGTCCACCCCGTGGCCGTCGGTGTGCTGCTTGACCACCTCGGCGAAGTCCTCGTCGCGGTAGCTGATCGCCACCTCCGCTCCCAGCGTGCGGCAGGTCGCGAGCTTCTCGGGGGTGCCGGCGGTGGTGAACACCCGCGAGCCCAGGGCGCTGGCCAGCTGGATCGCGAAGCTGCCGATCCCGCCCGCGCCGCCGTGCACGAGCAGCACCTCGCCCGGCTGCAGCCCGGCGACCATGAAGACGTTGGACCACACGGTGGCGGCCACCTCGGGCAGCGCGGCCGCGGTCACCAGGTCGACGCCCGCGGGCACCGGCAGCACCTGACCGACCGGCGCGACGACCTGCGTCGCGTAACCGCCGCCGGCCAGGAGCGCGCAGACCTCGTCGCCCACCTGCCAGTCGGTGACGCCCTCGCCGAGGCCGGCCACCGTGCCCGAGCACTCCATGCCGATCACGTCGGACGCGCCCGACGGCGGCGGGTAGTGGCCCTGGCGCTGCAGCAGGTCGGCCCGGTTCAGCCCGGCCGCGGCCACGTCGATCAGCACCTCACCGGGACCCGGCACCGGTTCCGGCAGCTCGGCGACGGAGAGGACCTCGGGACCACCGGTCTTACCGGCGACGACAGCGCGCATGTGTCCACCGTAGGCCGCTGGTCGGGGTGCGAGCGCCGCGAGCCGCGAACCTGGCGGCGGGCGAGCATCAGGTGCGGAGGTCGCGCAGGTCCCGCCAGGTGTCGACGTCGCGGTGCTCCGAGCCCGCGGTCGGTACGCCGACCAGGTCGAGGCCGGTCAGGAAGCGGTGCAGGGCGAGGTCGTGCTGCGCCTCGTGGTCGGGCCGGACCCGGGCGATCGCGTCGGTGGTGAGGACCATGGCCAGCTGGCGACGGCCGTCGTGGTCGACCAGGGCGGACCCGTCGTGGCCGACGGCGGCCTGCCGCAGCCGGCGCAGGGTGAGCGGGGTCAGGTGCGGCATGTCGACCGCGATCACGGCCACCGCGGGCGTGGTCCGCAGCAGCGCGTCGACGCCGGTCAGCAGGGCGGCGACCGGGCCGCCGTACCGGGGTGACTCGCGGGTGAAGGTCACCGCTCGGTCCGTCGGCACCGGCTCCCCGACGACCACCACCTCGGCGGCGTCGACCACCGCGTCCAGCGACCAGGCCAGCAGCGTGCGTCCCCCGATCTCGATCGAGGCCTTGTCGACGCCGTCGAGGCGCGCGGCCCGGCCGCCGGCCAGGACCACCGCGCAGAACGGCAGCTGCTGCACCCCGATGTCCGCCCTGGTGTCGGCTGTCATTCCGTGAGTGTCCCACTCCTGGCAGGCTGGGGGCATGAGCGTGGACCCCAGGACCCTCGTCGTCGCGCTGGTGCAGGCCGCGTCCGGCCTCGACCCCGCCGCCAACCGGGACGCGCTGTCCGACCTGGTGCCCGACGGCACCGACCTGGTGGTGCTGCCCGAGGCGTTCGCCCGCGACTTCGGCGAGTCCGGCTCTGACGTCAGCGCCCACGCCGAGGAGACCACGGGGCCGTTCGCCACCACGGTCGCCGCTCTCGCGAGGGAGCGGGGCACGACCGTGGTGGCCGGCATGTTCGAGACCAGCGGCGATCCCGGGCGTCCCTTCAACACGCTGGTGGCCCGGGGCGGCGCGCAGGCCGACTACCGCAAGATCCACCTCTACGACTCCTTCGGCTACCGGGAGTCCGACCGGCTCTCACCCGGTGCGCTGCATCCCGTGATCATCGACGTGCAGGGCTTCCGGGTCGGTCTGATGACCTGCTACGACCTCCGCTTCCCCGAGCACGGCCGGGCGCTGGTCGCCCGCGGCGCCGAGGTCCTCGTGGTGGCCGCCGCCTGGGTCGCGGGCCCCCGCAAGGTCGATCACTGGCGCACCCTGCTGCGGGCCCGGGCCATCGAGAACACCGTGTACGTCGTCGCCGTCGGCCAGCCCGGTCCGCGCTACACCGGGCACTCGCTGGTCGTCGACCCGTGGGGTGAGGTGGTGGCCGAGGCCGGCGAGGGTCCCGAGGCGGTCCGCGCCACCCTGCGTGGTGAGTCTCTCGCCGAGGCGCGCCGCGTGAACCCGTCCCTGCTCAACCGGCGGTTGTAGCCTTCTTCCACGTGCTCCGTGTGATCCCTCGACGTCATCCGCGCGGCCGTGGGTGGCGCCCGCGCGCCCCCCCGCCCGGCGCCGCGCCCGCCCTCGTGGGGGCCCCCCCCCGGCCCCCCCCCCGGGGCCCCCCCCCCGGCCGGCCGC
>JAJAYJ010000059.1 GCA_026786275.1 Nocardioides sp.
GACATCTGCGGGCTCTACCTCGCCCCGCCCGAGAACGCGATCGTGCTGTGCGTGGATGAGAAGTCCCAGATCCAGGCCCTGGACCGCACCGTCCCGATCCTGCCCATGCAAGAAGGACGCATCGAGCGCCGCTCCCACGACGACTACCGCCACGGCACCACGACCCTGTTCGCCGCGCTCGACATCGCCACCGGCCAGGTCGTCGCGGCACTGAAGCCGCGGCACCGCCACCAGGAGTTCCTGGCGTTCCTCAAGCAGATCGAGCGCGCCTACCGCGACGTCTTCGACGACGACGGCGTCCCGGTCCAGCTGCATCTGGTGATGGACAACTACGCCGCGCACACACACGCCGCCGTGCGCGAATGGCTCGGGGAGAACCCCCGGTTCACCGTCCACTTCACCCCGACCCATGCGTCGTGGATGAATCTCGTCGAGGTCTTCTTCGGCATCGTCGAGCGCCAAGCCATCCGCCGCGGAGTGTTCAAGTCCGTCAAGGACCTCAACACCAAGATCCGGGCATTCCTCGACGGCTGGAACGACCGCTCTCACCCCTTCGTCTGGACCAAGACCGCCGACGAAATCCTCAAGAAGGCCAACCGTCCAACAACTTCAAACTCGCGCCACTAGCCCCGATCTTCGAGAATGTGGGGAGACGCTCCACCGGGGGCCGCGGGCCGGTCGCTGCTGACAGCCGGGTGACCGGGCACCCGCCGGCCGGACCCGCCGGCCGGACCGGAGCCGGAGCCGGATGCCTCGCTCAGCGGGCGTCGTACAGCGTGGTGCGCTCGCGCACGGGGCGACCGATCCCGGCCCCGATCTCGCGGAGCTCGGCCACGGTCCGGGCCGAGCCGTGCTCGGAGCCGGCCATCCGGGAGATGGTCTCCTCCATCAGGGTGCCGCCGAGGTCGTCGGCACCGGCACGGAGCATGGCGCGGGTGCCGTCGCTGCCGAGCTTGACCCACGAGGTCTGGACATGGTGGATCCGGCCGTGGAGCAGGATCCGGGCCAGGGCGTGCACGGCCAGGTTGTCGCGCAGGGTCGGCCCGGGACGGGCCACGCCCGCCAGGTAGAGGGGGCTGGAGGTGTGCACGAAGGGCAGCGGCACGAACTCCGTGAAGCCGCCCGTCTCGTCCTGGATCCTGGTCAGGACCCGGAGGTGGCCGACCCAGTGCCGGGGGTTGTCGACGTGGCCGTACATCATCGTCGAGGTGGTCGGGATGCCCACCCGGTGGGCGGTGCTCACGACGTCGATCCAGGACCGAGCGGGCAGCTTGCCCTTGGTCAGGACCCAGCGGACCTCGTCGTCCAGGATCTCGGCGGCGGTGCCGGGCAACGAGCCCAGGCCGGCCTCGCGGGCCTTGATCAGGAAGTCCTCGACCGACAGGCCGGTGCGCATGGTGCCGTTGACGACCTCCATGGGCGAGAAGGCGTGCACGTGCATGTCGGGCACGCGCTGCTTGACCGCGGTGACGAGGTCGACGTAGGCCCCCGCGGGCAGCTCGGGGTCGATGCCGCCCTGCATGCACACCTCGGTCGCGCCGAGGTCCCAGGCCTCCCCGGCTCGGTCCGCGACCTCGTCGAGGGAGAGCGTGTAGGCGTCGGCGTCGGTGCGTCGTTGGGCGAAAGCACAGAACCGGCAGCCGACGTAGCAGACGTTGGTGAAGTTGATGTTGCGGTTGACGACGTAGGTCACCTCGTCGCCGACCGCCTGCCGGCGCAGGTCGTCGGCGAGGGAGACGACCTCACGCAGCAGGTCACCCTCGGCCGTCATCAGCGTCAGCGCGTGCTCGTCGGACAGGTTGCCGGGATCACGCTCGGCGGCAGCCAGCGCCTCGCGGCCCGGGGCCAGGTTGAGGTGGGCGTGCGGGAGCGTCGGTCCCGCAGTGAGCGCGGCGGCGTCCCGGACCGATCCCCAGTCGCCGTACACGTCGGCGAAGTCGGAACGGCGCTCCTCGGTGCGGCCCGTGGTGTCGACGGTCTCGAACAGGTCGGTACGGCCGGTGCTGGCGAAGCCGCCCTCGGGCTCCTGCCAGGCCAGTCCCGTCGGGTGCACGCCGGGTCGCGCGAGACCGGCCCCGGGCCCGTCGCGCTGAGCCAGGGCCGCGACGTGGCCCGAGACCCGGGGGTCGAGCCAGGCGCTGCCACCGTCGAGGGCGGCACGCACGAACTCGGGGTGCACCGTGAGCCGGGCCTGCAGGTCGAACCCGCACTCGGCGCTCACCTCGCGCAGCCGCTCCAGCGAGGGCCAGGGCCGTTCGGGGTTGACGTGGTCCGGGGTCAGCGGAGACACCCCGCCCCAGTCGTCCACGCCGGCCTCGAGCAGGGCCCGGCACTCGGCCAGGTCCACCAGGTTGGGCGGGGCCTGGATCCGGGCCCGGGGGCCGAGCACCAGGCGGCTGACCGCGATCGCGGCCCGGTAGTCATCCAGGTCGAGGTCGTCGGTGTGCCGCATCGCGGTGTCGGGCTTGGCCCGGAAGTTCTGCACGATCACCTCCTGCACGGAGCCGTAGGCCTTGGAGACCGCACGCAGCGCGAAGATCGTCTCGGCCCGCTCGCGCAGGGTCTCGCCGATCCCGACGAGCAGCCCCGTCGTGAACGGGATCGAGAGCCGGCCCGCGTCCTGGAGCACCCGCAGCCGGACCTCGGGATCCTTGTCCGGCGAGCCGAAGTGCGCCTCGCCCCGGGCCTCGAACAACCGGCGTGAGGTGGTCTCGAGCATCATCCCCATCGAGGGCGCCACCGGCTTGAGCCGGTTCATCTCCTCCCACGACATGACGCCGGGGTTGAGGTGGGGCAGCAGCCCGGTCTCCTCCAGGACCCGGACCGCCATCGCGCGGACGTAGGCCAGCGTGGAGTCGTAACCCTTCGAGTCCAGCCACTGCCTGGCCTCGGGCCAGCGGTCCTCGGGGCGGTCGCCGAGGGTGAACAACGCCTCCAGGCAACCCAGCGCCGCACCCTCTCGAGCGATGTCGAGGATCTCGTCGGGCGACAGGAACATCTCGTGCCCGCCCCGGCGGCGCTCGCCGGGCGACTCCACGAACGTGCAGTAGTGGCACCGGTCCCGACACAGCGTGGTGATCGGGATGAACACCTTGGGGGAGTAGGTGATGACCCCAGGGCGACCCGCGGCGAGCAGGCCCGCGTCGCGGACCTTCGCGGCGGCGGCGCAGAGCCGGTCGAGATCGGCGCCGGTCGCAGCCAGCAGCGCCGTGGCCTCGGCCACGTCCACGGCGGCGCCTCGCTCGGCGCGGGCCAGGGCGCGGCGTACCTGCTGGGGGGTGGGCTCCACCGGCATCTTGGGCATCGAGACCAGGCTAGCTCCGGACCCGGAAGGGCCACCGTGAGGCCCACCCCGCGGGCCGGGTCACCTCGGGTGCACGGCCACCCCGGTCGACGAGGTCGACCGTGGGCGCGAGGAGTGGGTGGGCGCGTCGGTGGGCGGCCGGGTCGGGCCGTGGGCCAGGGCGCTGGGCCACCAGATCCGGTCGCCCAGGTCGAGGTTGATGGCGGTCACCAGCACCGAGCGCACGATGATGGTGTCGAGCAGCACCCCGAGGGCCACCGCGACCCCGAGCTCGGCCAGGAACACCACCGGGATGGTGCCGAGCACCACGAACGTCGCGGCCAGCACGATCCCGGCCGACGTGATCACGCCGCCGGTGGAGGTGAGCGCGCGCAAGGACCCCACTCGGGTGCCGTGCACCAGGGACTCCTCGCGCACCCGGGTCATCAGGAAGATGTTGTAGTCGATGCCGAGGGCGACCAGGAACACGAAGGCGAACAGCGGGAAGGCCGCGTCGGTGCCGGCAAAACCGAACACGTGGGTGAACAGCAGGGCCGAGATCCCGAGGGCGGCCCCGAACGACAGCACCACGGTGCCGATCAGGATCAGCGGTGCCACCAGTGCCCGCAGCAGCACGATCAGGACCAGCAGCACCACCAGCAGCACGATCGGGATGATCACCCGGTTGTCTCGGGCGGAGGCGTCCTTGGTGTCGAGGTAGAACGCCGACCCGCCCCCGACCAGGGGATCCTCGCCCGGCACCGCGTGCACGGCGTCGCGAGCTGCCGCGACGGTCTCGAACGCGGCCGAGGAGGAGACGTCGGCCTCGATCAGCCCCGCGTTGAAGGCCACCCCGTCGGCGATCACGGGCGGCCCCCCGGGAGGCACGGTGAGGCCCTCAACCCCGGCCAGCGCCTGCTTGACCTGGCTGTCCTGGTCGGCGGCCGAGACGACGAGCAGGGTGTTGGAGGTGTCGGCCAGGTCGTGCGCCACGAGCGCCTCCTGGCCCCGGACCGAGTCGAACTTCTTCGTGTAGGTGTCCTCGGTCGACAACCCCTCGGCGTTCAGCTGCAGGGTGCCGAGGCAGGCGACCGCGAGCAGCAGGGCCGCGCCCACCCACACGGCGCGTGGGCGGACCGCGATCCGCCGCCCGACCGTGGCCCAGATGCCTGCCGCGCTGGGCTCCGCGGACTCGAACGTCGGTCGCTTGGGCCAGAACACCCACCGGCCCGTGACCACCAGCATCGCCGGCAGCAGCGTCACCATCACCAGGAAGGTCACGGTGATGCCCACGGCGAGGACGGGCCCGAGTCCCTTGGTGGAGTTCATCTCGGCGACGAGCAGGCAGAGCATGCCCAGCACCACGGTGGCGGCGCTGGCGAAGATGGCGGGCGCGGCCCGGTGCAGGGCGAAGGCCATCGCCTCGTGCCGGTCGACGTGGCGTCGCAGCTCCTCGCGGTAGCGGGCCACCAGCAGCAGGGCGTAGTCGGTGCCGGCACCGATCACCAGGACCGGCAGGATGCCCTGGCTCTGCCCGTTGACCGTGATCGTGCCGCTCCTGGCCAGGTAGTAGACGACCGCGCCGGACACGATGTAGGCGACGACGGCGGCGATGATCGGCAGCAGCCACAGGATCGGGGAGCGGTAGGTCAGCAGCAGGATCACGATGACCACGAGCAGGGTCGCGAGGATCAGCACGCCGTCGATGCCGCTGAACGCGGCGGCCGCGTCTGCGAACTGTCCACCGGCGCCCGCGACGTAGGTCGAACCGCCGTCCAGGCCCCCGATGTCACGGATCGCCTCGACGGCGTCGGGGATCTTCGTGAACGGGTCGGTGCCGAAGTCGAACGTGACCTGGGTCTGGGCGAGCTGCCCGTCCTGCGAGACCAGCCCGCTCTGCCGCCCGGCGTCGAGGCTCGTGGCGAAGACGACGTCACCACTCACCCCCTCGACGTCCTGCATCCGCGACGCCTGGTCGGCGATGGCCGCGAAGTCCGCCTCGGTCAGGCCGGAGGTGCGCTCGTAGACGACGAGCGTGGGGATCGCCGCCGGGTCCTGGAAGGGGCCGAGCCTCTCCAGCGCCCGGGTCGACTCCGCCGACTCCGGCACGTAGGACGACTGCTGGTTGTCCTGCACCTCGGCCAGCTTCGAACCGGGGACGGAGGCGGCCACCGCCAGCACCAGCCAGAAGGCGACGACGATCCACTTGGTGACGCGGCCGGTCAGTCGACCGGCGATCCGACGATCCATGAGCACACTCCAGCAGAAGGCGGGGACACCGCGCCAGCAGGCTTACCCCACGACCGACCCTGGCCCGGCACGAAACTCATCGGCGCCGCACCAGGTTGGCCGTGTCGGTGACCGCCCGGTAGCCCAGGGCCTGGTAGATCGCGTTCGAGGTGGGGTTCGCCTGGTCGGTGAACAGGCAGGCCCGGACGCCGGCCAGGGTGGTGCGCCGGGAGATCTCCGCCACCGCGTTGCTGGCCCAGCCGCGACCGCGCTGCGCCGGTGGCGTGTAGACCGGACCGATCCGGACCACCCCGAAGGCGGGGGTGGTGGCCCCGAGCAGGTGCACCGCCTCGCCGTCTGCGTCCTCCCAGAGCCAGACCGTGCCGGCCGCGATCCGCCGCTGCATCGCCTCGGGGTGGGGGGGGGCCGGGGGGGCCCCGCCCCCCCCGCGGGCCCGCCGCGGCCGCGCGGGGCCCGCGGCGGCGCC
>JAJAYJ010000060.1 GCA_026786275.1 Nocardioides sp.
GCCGTGGCCCGCGACACCGCGCCCACCGGTGCCTCGGTCCCGCAGGTCTCGGTCTCGCAGGCCGACCCGCCCGCCGCAGGCTCCTCCCGGGTGGTGGCCAGCGCCACCCTGCACCGCGACAAGACCGTGCCGGCCGCGTCGGGCGAGGGTCGTCGCATCGTGTTCAGCGAGGCCCGGCAGCGGGTCTGGCTGATCGACGCCGCGCAGCAGGTCGAGCGGACCTACCTGGTCTCCGGCAGCGTCTACGACAACCTCGACCCCGGCACGTACGCCGTCTTCTCGCGCTCCGAGGACGCCTACGGCATCGATGACTCGGGCACGATGAAGTACTTCGTCCGCTTCGCCGAGGGCCCGAACGCCGCCATCGGCTTCCACGACATCCCCGTCGACGACGGCGAGCTGGTGCAGACCACCGCCCAGCTCGGCACCCCGCTCTCGCACGGCTGCATCCGCCAGAAGCGGCCGGACGCCGTCGCGCTGTGGGACTTCGCCCCGATCGGCACCGAGGTCGTCGTCACCGCCTGACCACGAGCGCCCAGCTCCTCTCCTCGACGCGCGCCGGGACCTGTCTCAGGAGGCGGTGGACTCCCCGGCACCGGAGGAACGGCGTCGGCGGCGGCGGTTGCGCGGCGCGCCGCCCTCGGAGGAGCCCTCGGCGGCTGGAGCCGCGTCGAGGTGGGCGGGAGCTGCCGGGGAGGAAGGACTCGGGGAGGAGGTGGCTTGGCTGACGCCGGCTCCGGTGTCGCCGCCGCGGGTCCGGGTGCGCGACCGGTTGCGGTTGCGCTCACCCCCGCGCTCACCCCCGCGCTCACCCCCGCGCTCACCTCCGCGCTCACCTCCGCGCTCACCTCCGCGCTCACCTCCGCGCTCACCGCCCCGGCCACGGTCACCCCCGCGCTCGCCGCGGTCCTCGCGGGGCTTGCGCTCGACCGGGGCGGGGTCCACGATCCGACCCTTCGTGCCGACCGCGATGCCCTGGTCGTGGAACAGGTGCTCGGAGGTCGAGTAGGTCTCCTGCGGGTCGTCGAAGGGCAGGTCCAAGGTCTTGTTGATCATCTTCCAACGGTGTAGGTCGGCCCAGTCGACGAAGGTGATCGCGGTGCCGGTGGCGCCGGCACGGCCGGTGCGCCCGATCCGGTGCACGTAGGTCTTGTCGTCCTCGGGGCAGGTGTAGTTGATGACGTGGGAGACACCCCGGACGTCGATGCCGCGAGCCGCGACGTCGGTGGCGACCAGGACCCGCAGCTTGTCCTCGCGGAACCGGGTGAGCGCCTTCTCGCGGGCCACCTGCGCCATGTCGCCGTGCAGCGGTGACGTGCTGAACCCGCGCTCGGCCAGGTCGTCGGCGACGCGCTGCGCCTGGCGCTTGGTCCGGGTGAAGACGATGATCTTCTCGGCGTCGACGGCCTGCAGGACCCGGCCGATGATCTCGGGCTTGTCGAGGTCGTGCGCCTGGTAGATGAACTGTGCGGTGGCGGGCACGGTGGCGTTCTCGTAGGAGGACTCCGCGCGGATGTTCATCGGGTGTCGCAGGTGGCGGCGCGCCAGGGCCACGATCGCGGCCGGCATGGTGGCCGAGAACAGCATCGTCTGCCGGGTCTCGGGGGTCATGGCCAGCAGCCGCTCGACGTCGGGCAGGAAGCCGAGGTCGAGCATCTCGTCGGCCTCGTCCAGCACGAGCGCGTGCACGTGGGACAGGTCCAGCGCACGGCGCTGGGCCAGGTCGATCAGCCGACCCGGCGTACCCACGACGATGTCGACGCCGGACTGGAGGGCCTCGAGCTGCGGGTCGTAGCCGACGCCGCCGTACACGGTCAGCACGCGCAGGCCGAGGTCCTTGCTGGCCAGTGCGAGGTCGCTGGAGACCTGGAGGGCGAGCTCACGGGTCGGGGCCACGATCAGGGCCTGCGGCTTGCCCTGCGGCAGGTCGGCGTACGCCGGGTCCGTGCTGACCACGCTGCGCTGCATCACCGGGATGCCGAAGGCGAGGGTCTTGCCGGTGCCCGTGCGGGCCTGGCCGATCAGGTCGGTGCCCATCAGGGCGACCGAGAGGGTCATCTCCTGGATGGCGAAGGGGGTCTCGATGCCGACGCGGTCGAGCGCGTCACAGATCAGGGGCAGGACCCCGAGCTCTCGGAAGGTGGTCAAGGTCATCAGCTTTCGTGTGACGCAGGCCGTCTGGCCGCGCGAGTCCGGAAGCGGCGGACTCGTCGGCCGGTCATCTGTGACTGGCTCACGTCAGCGTCTGCCGCGCACATACCTCGGCGGGTCTGCGGGTCGCTGGGCCGCGCCGATACCGCTCACAGTATCGGTAGGGTGCGCGCATGGCTGCATCTTCGCTCCCGGACGTGCCGCTCGCGTTGCAGGACCCGGACTACCGCAACGCCGTCGTCGACCTGCTGGGCGCGGTGTCCTACGGGGAGATCTCCGCCTTCGAGCGATTGGCTGAGGACGCCAAGCTGGCGCCCACGCTGCAGGACAAGGTCGCGATCGCGACGATGGCCAGTGCCCAGATCGGCAAGGTGGGTGCACTGCACGGCCGGCTGCGCGAGCTCGGCGCCGACCCGTTCGCGGCGATGGCGCCGTTCCGCGGGGCCATCGACCTGTTCCACGAGCACACGCACCCGGCGGACTGGTTCGAGGGCCTGATCAAGGCCTACGTCGGGGACGGGTTGGCCGACGACTTCTACCGCGAGATCGCGGCCTACCTCGACCCCAGCACCCGCGACCTGGTGGTGGCCTCGCTCGAGGACACCGGGCACGCGGCGTTCGTGGTCGACCGGGTCCGGGCCGGGATCGTGGCGGACCACCGTCTCGGCGGCCGGCGCGCGCTGTGGGGTCGCCGGCTGATGGGGGAGGCGCTGATCCAGGCTCAGCGGGTCGCCGCCGAGCGGGACGCCCTGGCCGCGCTGCTCGCGGGCGGAGTGGACCGCCCGGGGCTCGACCTGGCCGCCATCGGGCGGATGTTCGCGCGGCTCACCGAGCGGCACGCCGAGCGGATGGCCGAGCTCGGCCTGGACAGCTGAGCCGAACGGCCCCGGCCCCCGGGGGGGGGGCGGGGCCCGGGGGGGGGGGGGGCACGGGAGGGCCCCCCGCCGGGGCGGTGTGGCAGCCCAAGGGGCCCCCCCCGGCGGGGGGGCTAA
>JAJAYJ010000061.1 GCA_026786275.1 Nocardioides sp.
CCGGGACGTGGTGCCCTCCTACGGGGGGCTCACGGCCGGCTTGAGCGGGAACTTCGCCGGGGTGCACCGGGGTCACGGGCGGGTGCCCGCCGGGGCCCGGGCGATCGCCGCCGCCGAGGGTCTGCGGGTCGTCGCGGTCACCTTCGACCCGCACCCGATGTCGGTGCTGCGCCCCGAGCACGCCCCCACCACGCTGACCTCGCTGCCCGCGCGGGCCGAGCTGCTCGGCGACGCCGGGGCCGGCGCCGTGCTCGCGGTGCCCTTCGACCGCGACATGGCGTCGTGGACCCCCGAGCACTTCGCGCTCCGGGTCCTCGTCGACACCCTGCACGCCCGCGCCGTGGTGGTCGGCGCGAGCTTCCGCTTCGGCCGCCGGGCGGCTGGTGACGTCGCCACCCTGGTCGCGGTGGGGGAGCAGCACGACTACACGGCCGAGGGCATCCCGCTCGACGGCGGGCCCATGGTCTGGTCCTCGACCTACATCCGCACCTGCCTGGCCGCCGGTGACGTCGCGGGTGCCGCGGAGGCGCTGGGTCGTCCCTACGCCGTGCGCGGGGTGGTGGTGAAGGGTGACCAGCGCGGCCGCGAGCTCGGCTATCCGACGGCCAACGTGCCCATCGACCCGCTGACCGCAGCGCCCGCCGACGGGGTGTACGCCGGCCGGTTGCGCCGCCTGGACACCGACGAGGTGTTCCCGGCCGCGATCAGCGTCGGCACCAACCCGACCTTCGACGGTGAGCGCGAGCGCCGGGTCGAGACCTACGTCCTGGACCACACCGACCTCGCGCTGTACGGCGTCGAGGTCGAGGTCTCGTTCGTGGCCCTGCTGCGCGGCATGGTCGCCTTCGCCTCGGTGCCCGAGCTGCTCGCCCAGATGCAGGACGACGTGCAGCGGGCCCGGGAGATCCTGGGTGCCTGACGCGCCGGCACCGGCCGACCCGGTCGCCGCCGCCGAGGCGTGGTTCCTGCGCCACGGGCTGCCGTGGTTCGTGGACGACGTCAGGGCCGAGGTCCGCACCCGGCTGGCTCGTTCCCGGGTGACCGGGGTGCTGGTCGTCGCCGCGGTGGTCGGGCTGGTCACGGGGGTGGGGGTCGCCCTGCTGGCGGGTCCCTCGATCGGGGTCGCCACCGGGATCAGCGTGGCGCTGACCTGGTGGGTGCTCTACGCGCTGCGGTCCCTGCACGCGTGGGTGATCGCCCGGTGGGCGGTACGACGCACGCTGGGCAGCCTCGGGCTGCTGGTGCCGCTGGCGACCCGGGCGCTGCCGATGCTGCTGCTGTTCATCACCTTCCTCTTCATCAACACCGAGGTCTGGCAGGTCGCCTCGGCCCTGCACGGCGGCGTGCTCTGGAGCGCGATCCTCTTCTTCGCCGCGGCGGCCGTCGGCTTCCTGGTGCCGCGTCTGGCCCAGGAGCTCGACGACTTCGACGACCAGATCCGCGCCGACGACCTCGTCGAGGCCTCGGTCGGCACCCCGCTCGAGGTGGCCGCGCGCGAGCTCGTCGCCGACGACGAGGTGGACCTGCCCGAGGAGGCTCAGGTCACCGGTCTGGAGATGGTGAACCTGGTGGTGGTGCTGGTGGTGGCCCAGGCGGTGCAGGTCTTCCTGCTCGCGGTGGCAGTCTTCGTGTTCTTCGTGGTCTTCGGTGCGGTCGCGATCGACGACGCCGTGATCCAGAGCTGGATCGGCGAGCGGGCCGCCGACGGCACCGCGGTCCCGCACTACCTGCCCGGTCCCGACCTGGTCAGCATCGAGCTGATCCGGGTCGCGACCTTCCTGGCCGGGTTCTCCGGTCTCTACTTCACGGTCACCGCGATCACCGACGAGACCTACCGCCGGGAGTTCTTCACCACGATCATGAGGGAGCTGCAGAGGGCCGTGGGCGCACGGGTGATCTACCGAGAGCTCCGACGGCGCGTCGCGGTCGAGGACGCCTAGCCAGCCGCCTGCCCACGCCTCACGCCTCCTCGGTCACCGGCACGCTCGGCCGACGCGGCCGACCTCAGGCGTCCAGGTCCTTCTCGACCAGGGCCGCGATCGTCTCCACGTCGGCCTCGGAGTCGCCGGCCACCTCGACCGAGGCGCCCTTGGCCGCGCCGAGGGTCATGATCATGAGGGCCGAGCTGGCGTCGACCGGCGCACCGCCGTCGACCGTGAGCGTGACCTCGGAGCCGAGGTCGCCGGCGGCCTCGGCGATGATCGCGGCGGGACGGGCGTGCAGGCCGACGGCGGAGCCGACAAGGACGGTCTTGCTGGGCATGGTGCTCCTTGGTGGGTGGGGTGCGGGTCGCGACGGGGAAGAACGAGGGGCAACGGTCAGGCGGCCACCAGCTGGTCTGCGGCCGCGGGCTGGTCCTTGCGTGCCGACTTCAGGGCCACGACGGCTCCGGCTGCGACCAGGACACCGGCGGCGAGCGCGATCAGGAAGCCGGCGATGTTGCCCACCGCGAAGAGCACGAAGATGCCCCCGTGCGGGGCCCGCAACGACACGTCGAGCGCCTCGGCGAGGCCGCCGGTGACCGCGCTGCCGAGCATGATCGAGGGGATCACCCGCAGCGGGTCGGCGGCCGCGAACGGGATCGCGCCCTCGGTGATGAACGAGGCGCCCATCAGCCAGGCGGCCTTGCCGTTCTCCTTCTCCGCCGGCGTGAAGAGCCGGGGCCGCACGACGGTGGCCAGGGCCAGCGCGATCGGGGGCACCATGCCGGCGAGCATCACCGCGGCCATCACCTTGAGCTCCGGGGCATCGGTCGCGGTGGCCGCGGCCCCCAGGCCGGTCGTGGCGAAGGCGTACGCCGTCTTGTTCAGCGGGCCGCCCATGTCGAAGGCCATCATCAGTCCCAGCACCGCGCCGAGCAGGATCGCCAGGCCGGGCCGGTCACCCAGGCCGTTGAGGCCGCTGGTCAGGGCGGCGGTGAGCTCGATCAGGGGCTTGCCCAGGATCACGACCATGATCAGGCCGGTGACCAGCGTCGCGACCAGCGGGATGATCAGCACGGGCATCAGGCCACGCGACCACGACGGCACCGTGCGGGTCGCCAGCCAGTGGGCCACCAGCCCGGCGATGACGCCTCCGATGATGCCACCGATGAAGCCGGTGTTGAGGACGCCGGCCACGGCGCCCATCACGAAGCCCGGGGCGATGCCCGGGCGGTCCGCGATCGCATAGGCGATGTAGCCGGCCAGGGCCGGGACCAGGAAGCCGAAGGCGGCCTGGCCCAGCACGATCAGCAGGGCGCCGAGGTAGGTCAGCAGCGGACCGTTGGTCAGCACGGCGCCGTTCGGCATGTCGGTGTACGCCGCGGGGTCGGGCAGGTCGAACAGGGAGGCGTTGAGTGCGATGTGCTGGGCCGTGTTGACCGCGTCTCCCTGGAACGAGGACCCGAAGACGATCTCGTAGCCGCCGAGGAGGAACCCGAGGGCGATCAGGAGACCCCCGGCGGCGACGAACGGGATCATGTACGACACGCCGGTCATCAGGACCCGGCGGACCGTGGCACCCCAGGACGCGTCCGAGGTCGCGCCGGCCTGCGAGGTACCCACGCTGCCCTCGACCCGGGCGGTGCCGGGGTTGTCGGCCGCGCGCAGCGCCTCGGCGATCATCGTGTCGGCCTCCTCGATGGGGCGCTTGACGCCCGAGGAGACCAGCGGCTTGCCGGCGAAGCGAGCCCGGTCGCGCACCCCCACGTCGACGGCGAAGATCACCGCCTCGGCCCGGCTGATCGTGTCGGGGGACAGCGGGGTGGCTCCGGCCGAGCCCTGCGTCTCGACGTCGAGCGTGACACCGGCCCGCTCAGCGGCGGCCTCGAGGGCCTCGGCGGCCATGTAGGTGTGGGCGATGCCGGTCGGGCACGCGGTCACGGCGACGAGCCGGCGGCGGGCGGGCGCGTCGGCGGCGTGGGTGGCACCCTGGACCGCGGCGGCGGCCGAGGGGTCCTCGGCCGGCTCGGTCCCGGAGGAGGATCCGGCCGCGGGTGCGCCGTCGGCGGCCGGCGGAGCCTGCGTGGCGGCGGAGGGCTCCGGGTCACTGAGCCCGAGCGCCTCGTTGACCACCGCGACCACGTCGGCGGGCGTCTTCGCCGCGCGCAGGCCCTGAGTGAAGGTGGGCTTGACCAGGGCCCGGGCGAGCTTGGTCAACAGCTGCAGGTGGGTGGCGTCACCACCAGCGGGTGCGGCGATCAGGAAGGCCAGCTCGGCCGGCCCGTCCTTGGCGCCGAACGCGACCGCGGGGGAGAGCCGGGCGAAGGCCAGAGTCGGCTCGGTGACGCCCTCGGTGCGGCAGTGCGGGATCGCGATCCCGCCGGGCAGCCCGGTCGGGGAGGTGGTCTCGCGAGCCATGGCGTCAGCGGCGAGACCGGCCACGTCGTGGCTGCGCCCGGCGGTGCCGACGATCTCGGCCAGTGCGCGGATCACCGCCTCCTTGTCGGCGCCGAGGTCGGCGTCGAGCCGGACGAGATTCTCGCTGATGAGGTCGGCCATGGCGGTCATGCTCCTGGGATCGGGGTGAGCTCGCGGACCGTCACGAGGTCCGGACGGGCCTGGGCGGGGGTCGGGATGGTGGTGCCGGGCAGTGCCGCAGCGGCGCTGCCGTAGGCGACGGCCAGGGCCAGCCGCTGGGCGGGGGAGCGGCCCTGCAGGTCGCCGAGCAGGTAGCCGAACAGGCTGGAGTCACCGGCGCCCACGGTGCTGGCCACGGTGATCGGCGGCGGCTGCGCGTGCCAGCGTCCGGCCGGGGTGACCAGCACGGCCCCCAGCGGGCCCAGCGTGGCCAGTACCGCTCCCACACCCTGCTCGACCAGGGTCTGGGCCGCGTCGGCCGCCGCGAACGGGTCGGACTCGAGCCGGTCGGCGTCGGCTCCGGTGAAGGACGCGAGCTCCTCGCCGTTGGGCTTCATCAGGTCGGCCGCGGCTCCGGGCAGGGCCGCCACCAACGCGCGCAGGGGCGCGTCGCTGGTGTCGACGGCGACCCGGGCCGGGGTGTCACGCAGGAGGGTGACCAGCTCGGCGTACCAGCCCACGGGTGCGCCGGGCGGCAGGGAGCCCGCCAGCACCACCCAGTCGGCGGCCCCGGCACGTCGACGCAGGCTGTCGGCCAACGAGGTGAGGACCGCGGACGTCACGCCGGGCCCGGGGCTGTTGAGCTTGGTGGTGGTGCCGTCGGGCTCGCTGATCGTGATGTTGACCCGGAGGTCGCCCACGATCGGGACCGGGCGGCAGTCGATGCCGGCCGCGAGCAGCTCGACCACGAAGGCGTCGTCGACGGGGGCCGGCAGCACGGCTATCGAGGCGATGCCGGCGGCGACGCAGGCCCGCGAGATGTTGACGCCCTTGCCACCCGCCTGCGAGGTCACCGACTCGGCGCGCTGCACGGTGCCACGCTCGAGGGCCGAGCCCAGCGTGACGGTGCGGTCGTAACTGGGGTTGGGGGTCAGCGTGACGATCATGCGACCACCACGTCGAGGCCGGCGGCGACCAGGACGGCCAGGTCGTCGGGCTCGATCCCGTCGTCGGTGACGACCACGTCGACGTCCTCGAGGCGGGCGAACTGGATGAGGAACTCCTGGCCGATCTTGGAGGAGTCCGCCAGCACGACGACCTGGCGCGACGAGGCGACCATGGCGCGCTTCGTGGAGGCCTCCTCGGAGTCCGGTGTGGAGACGCCGTGACCGGCGCTCACGCCGTTGGCGCCCAGGAAGCAGATGTCCGCGCGCACCCGGGAGAGGGCGTCGACGGTGTCGGTGCCGACCGCGGCCTGGGTGGTGGTCCGGACCCGCCCCGGGAGCAGGTGCAGGTCGACCTGCGGGCTGTTGGCGAGCCGTGCCGCCACCGGGACGGCGTGGGTGAAGACGACCAGGCGGTGCTCGCGGGGCAGCATGCTGACGAGCCGGGCGGTCGTCGAGCCGGCGTCGATGAGCACGGTGGCGCCCGCGGGAGGCAGCAGGTCCAGGGCCGCCCGGGCGATCCGGTCCTTCTGCTGCGGGTGGGCGGCGTCCCGCTCGACCAGGCCGGCCTCGATCACCGCCAGGGAGCTGCCGGGGACGGCCCCGCCGTGCACGCGTCGGACCAGGCCCATCCGCTCCAGGGAGGACAGGTCGCGACGTACGGTCTCGGTGGTGACGTCGTACTGATGGGCGAGTACGGTCACGGAGAGCCGGCCTCGCTCGGTGACCAGCTGGGCCATCGCCTGCTGACGTTCCTCGGCGTACATCCACACCTCCACGCCCTTGATCTTTGTATCTGTTGTTTTAGACCCGTTTGTGTTGACTGTCAAGGCCTGCAGGGGGTTGACTTGTGAACATGGTCACCCCCACTGGCTCCCCAGACTCCGCCGGCTCCCCAGACGTCACCGACCCCACCGGCATCCCGACCACCGGGCGCACCGCCTGGACCGGTACGCCGGTCGTGCCGGGGGTGGCCTACGCGCCCGCCCTGGTGGCCCGCGCCGAGGTCTCCCCCGACGCCGTGCGTCGCTTCGGGGAGCGGCCGGTGCCCGAGCCCGACGTCTCGCTCGAGGCGTACGACGCCGCCTCCAGGTCGGTGGCCGACGGCTTCACCAGCCGGGCCGCGGCCGTGTCCGGGGCGGCGAGCGAGGTGCTGACCGCCAGCGCCGGCCTCACCCTCGACAAGGGTCTGCGGGGCGCCGTGCGGACCCGGCTGCGCGGCGGGCACGACCTGCTCACCTCGGTGCACGCGGCCGTCGAGCAGTTCGTCGGGGTCTTCACCGGGATGGGCGGGCTGATGGCCGAGCGGGTCACCGACCTGCGCGACATCGAGCGTCGTCTCGTCGCCCGGGTCGTGGGCGAGGCCGAGCCGGGCGCGCCCGAGCCGTCCGAGCCGTCGGTGCTGGTCGCCGAGGACCTGGCCCCCTCCGACACCGCGACCCTCGATCCCGCCCTGGTCGTCGCGCTGGTGACCGAGAAGGGCGGACCGACGAGCCACACCGCGATCATCGCCCGACAGCTCGGCATCCCCTGCGTGGTCGGCACCGCCGGCATCATGCTGGTCGACCCGGGCACCGCGCTGCTCGTGGACGGCGCCACCGGCGAGGTCAGCTCCGACGTCGATCCCGACGACGCGGCGGCCCGGGTGACGGCCGACGTCGAGGCCCGCGAGGCCCTGGCCTCCTGGAGCGGGCCGGGAGCCACCGCCGACGGCCGCCAGGTCAAGGTGCTGGCCAACGTGGCGGACGGGGAGTCGTCGACCGCTGCGCGCCGGGCGCCGGTCGAGGGCGTGGGCCTGTTCCGCACCGAGCTCTGCTTCCTGAACCGCACCGAGGAGCCCACGGTCGCGGAGCAGACCGCGATCTACGCCGACGTGCTGCGCCCCTTCGTCGAGCACTACGTCATCGTGCGCACCCTCGACGCCGGTTCCGACAAGCCGGTCGCCTTCGCCACCCACGAGGGCGAGGAGAACCCCGCCCTGGGCGTGCGGGGCCTGCGCCTGTCCTTCGACAACCCCGGCCTGCTCGAGCGCCAGCTCGACGCCATCGCCGGTGCCGCCGCCGAGACCGGCACCGAGACCTGGGTGATGGCACCGATGGTGGCCACCGTGGCCGAGGCGACCGACTTCGCGGCCGCCGTGCGCTCGCGCGGTCTCAAGGCGGGCGTGATGGTCGAGGTGCCCAGCGCGGCGCTGCTGGCGCACCGGATGCTCGAGCACGTCGACTTCCTCTCGATCGGCACCAACGACCTGACGCAGTACGCCATGGCCGCCGACCGGATGGCCACCGACCTGGCGCACCTCACGGACCCCTGGCAGCCCGCGGTGCTGCAGCTGATCGCGATCACCGCTCACGCGGGCCAGGAGGCCGGCAAGCCGGTCGGTGTCTGCGGTGAGGCCGCGGCCGACCCGCTGCTGGCCACGGTGCTCGTCGGGCTCGGCATCACCTCGCTCTCGATGGCGGCCGCCGCGGTCCGCCCGGTCGGCGCCCGCCTGGCCGCCACGACGTACGACGTGTGCCAGGAGGCCGCGGACGCCGCCCTGGCCGCCTCGGACCCGGCTGCCGCCCGCGTGGCCGTCCGGGCCGTCCTCGACGACTGAGGGCCCCTCGGCGCTGGGGTCGGGGCCGTCGATCGGCGCGTCCGCATGAGAGAATTTCAAGTCGCGTGGTTAACATGACTTTCATGCAGAACCCGGGCCCCAGCCGCCGCACCGTCCTGTCCACCGCCGTCGCCGGAGCCACCGCCGCCGTTGGTGTCGCCGTCGCCGAGACAATCCCGTCGCTCTCAGCGGCGGCCCTCGAGAACGCCACCGCGGCCGGGCCGATCCTCAAGCCGCTGAGGTCGGACCGGTTCGTCCTCCTCGACACGAACGCCGAGATGCGCTGGGACTCCGTGCGTACCGGCGACCGGCTCACCGACCAGTCGCACCTGTTCGTGCGCAACCACACCTCGACGCCGGCGATCCGTCGCGGGGACTACCGGCTGCGGGTCTTCGGCGACGGCCTGGCTCGGCGCCGCGGGGCCACCCGGCGCTCCTTCACCCTCGACGACCTCCAGAGGCTGCCGCAGACCGAGCTGACCAGCGTGCTCGAGTGCACCGGCAACGGCCGCAGCCTGTTCACGACCCAGCAGGGCGCCTCGACGTCCGGCACCGCCTGGACCCTCGGTGCGGTCGGTGCGGTGCGCTGGCAGGGAGTGCTGCTGCGCGACCTGCTCGAGCGGGTCGGCCTCGCGCCCGACGCCGTGTCGATCCAGGCCACCGGTCTGGACGAGGCCTATGTCGCCGACGGCACCGACCACGGCCACGTCCGCCGGCCGTTCGGAATCCGCAAAGCCCTGGACGACGCCCTGCTCGCCTGGGGCGCGAACGGCCAGGACCTGCTGCCCGACCACGGCTACCCGCTGCGGCTCGTGCTGCCCGGCTGGGTCGGCATCGCCAGCATCAAGTGGCTGGGCTCGCTGCAGGTCTCCCGCACGGAGCTGAGCTCGCCGTGGAACACGATCTTCTACCGGATGACCGGCGGCGCCTACCCGGCCGACTCCCCGCCCCTCACGCTCAACCCGGTCCGCTCCGCGTGGCAGCTGCCGTGGCGCGCCACGCTCGCCGCCGGGGCGCGCCACGTGCTGCACGGGCGGTCCTGGAGCGGGACGGCGCCGGTCACCCGGGTCGAGGTCAGCCTGGACGGCGGCGCGAGCTGGCGGCCCACCACGGTGCGCAGGGCCGAGCACCGCGACCAGCACGAGGACGGGCAGGGGAGTGGACCGCACGACCGGTCCTGGACGCAGTGGTCGGTGCGGTGGGACGAGCCGACGCCCGGCAGCTACGACCTGCTCGCCCGGGCCACCGACGCGACCGGTCGTACCCAGCCGCTGGTGGCGGCGTACAACAGTGCGGGATACTTCTTCGACGCGGTGGTGCGGCACCCGGTCACCGTGGGGTGAGCCATCGGAACGGGTCGCTCGGATTGGGCGGCCCGGAGGCGGGCGCGATAGCCTGCGACGGTTGCCCTCGCGGGCGACATCACTGCTGAGAACACCTGCCGTACGACGGCCGCGGATCCAGAGTGCCCGGGAGAACAGGCCCCGGCGCGCCGCGCAGCGAACCGAGAGGAGCCCCGCATGTCGATCGGAACCGACGCGGACACCAAGAAGAAGATCATGGCCGAGTACGCAACGACCGAGGGTGACACCGGTTCGCCCGAGGTGCAGATCGCGCTGCTGAGCTACCGCATCAGCCACCTGACCGAGCACCTCAAGGAGCACAAGCACGACCACCACAGCCGTCGTGGTCTGCTGTTGCTCGTCGGTCAGCGCCGCCGCCTGCTGAACTACCTCAACAAGACCGACATCAGCCGATACCGCTCGATGATCGAGCGACTCGGCCTTCGTCGCTGAACCTGCCGTCCGGGACTTCTGGCTAGTCTGGACCCGGAGCACCCGCACGACCGAAGCGCACGACTGAAGCTGCACCACCGAAGAGCGGCGCCAACGGGCGCCGTACAACTCAAGACACACCAGGAGCGACCCGCACGTCCGGGCCCGGTCCTCGGTAGTGGCCCTCAGGATCCCGAGCGCTCAGGTGAGCGGGGATCTGCGGGCCTCGATCGAAGACCGGCCTCTTCCGCACCAGAGGCGGAAGGCCAGAGGCGGGGTTTCCTCGAGAGACACTCTCCCGCGCGCCCAGCGGGACGCCGCGGCTCGCTCCGCGAACCCAGAGGACCAAATCTGTGACTGACTCCCATGTGGAGCCCGTGATCTCCGCCGTCGAGACGGTGATCGACAACGGCTCGTTCGGCAAGCGCGTCATCAAGTTCGAGACCGGCCTGCTGGCCCGTCAGGCGGCCGGTTCGGTGACCGCCTACATCGACGACGACACCATGCTGCTCTCGGCCACCACGGCCGGCAAGCACCCCAAGGACCACTTCGACTTCTTCCCCCTCACGATCGACGTCGAGGAGCGGATGTACGCCGCCGGGCAGATCCCCGGTTCGTTCTTCCGCAGCGAGGGTCGCCCCGGTGAGGACGCGATTCTCACCTGCCGGCTGATCGACCGCCCGCTGCGCCCGACGTTCAAGAAGGGCCTGCGCAACGAGGTCCAGGTCGTCATCACGGTGATGGCGCTCAACCCCGACCACCCCTACGACGTGCTCGCGATCAACGCGGCGTCGCTGTCCACCCAGCTCTCCGGCCTGCCGTTCTCCGGCCCGGTCGGTGGCGTGCGGGTCGCCCTCATCGAGGGCCAGTGGGTGGCGTTCCCTAACCACAGCCAGCTCGAGAACGCGGTCTTCGACATGGTCGTCGCCGGCCGGGTCACCGAGACCGGTGACGTCGCCATCATGATGGTCGAGGCCGAGGCCACCGAGCAGACCTTCGAGCTCGTGTCCTCCGGTACCAAGGCTCCCACCGAGGAGGTTGTCGCCGGCGGTCTCGACGCGGCCAAGCCCTTCATCAAGCAGCTGTGCCAGGCCCAGGCCGAGCTGGCCAAGGAGGCCGCCAAGCCCGTCCAGGACTTCCCGGTCTTCCTGGACTACGAGGACGACGTGTACGACGCCGTCGAGTCCGCCGTGCGCGCCGAGACCGTGGCTGCGATGACCATCGTGGCCAAGCTGGAGCGCGAGGAGAAGCTCGACGTCATCAAGGCGGGCTTGCTCGACTCCCTCGGCGCCCGGTTCGAGGGTCGCGAGAAGGAGATCGGCGCGGCGTTCCGCTCGCTGAACAAGTCCGTCATGCGCGAGCGCGTCCTGCGCGACAAGATCCGCATGGACGGGCGCGGCCTGGCCGACATCCGTCCGCTGCACGCCGAGGTCGCGGTCATCCCCCGCGTGCACGGCTCGGCCCTGTTCGAGCGCGGCGAGACCCAGATCCTCGGGGTCACCACGCTCAACATGCTGACCCTGGAGCAGAAGCTCGACACGCTCTCCCCGGAGAAGTCGCGGCGCTACATGCACAAGTACGTCTTCCCGCCGTTCTCCACCGGCGAGACCGGCCGCGTGGGCTCGCCCAAGCGCCGCGAGGTCGGCCACGGCGCGCTGGCCCGTCGGGCGCTGCTGCCGGTGCTGCCCTCGCGCGAGGAGTTCCCCTACGCGATCCGCCAGCTCTCCGAGGCGATGGGCTCCAACGGGTCGACCTCGATGGGCTCGGTCTGCGCCTCCACCATGTCGCTGCTGCAGGCCGGGGTGCCGCTCAAGGCAGCCGTCGCCGGCATCGCGATGGGTCTGATCTCGGGTGAGGTCGACGGCAAGCTCGAGTACGTCGCCCTGACCGACATCCTCGGGGCCGAGGACGCCTTCGGCGACATGGACTTCAAGGTCGCCGGCACCCGGGAGTTCGTGACCGCGCTCCAGCTCGACACCAAGCTCGACGGCATCCCGGCCGAGGTCCTCGGGGCCGCGCTCAACCAAGCCAAGGACGCGCGTCTCGCGATCCTCGAGGTCATGGGCGAGGCCATCGACGCCCCCGAGGAGATGTCGCTGCACGCCCCCCGGATCATCACGGTCCGCATCCCGGTCGACAAGATCGGTGAGGTGATCGGTCCCAAGGGCAAGGTCATCAATCAGATCCAGGACGACACCGGCGCGACCCTGTCGATCGAGGACGACGGCACCATCTACATCGGTGCCACCAACGGCGAGGCCGCCGAGGCCGCCAAGGCCGCGGTCAACGCGATCGCCAACCCGACCATGCCCGAGATCGGCGAGCGCTACCTCGGCACCGTCGTCAAGACGACCAACTTCGGTGCGTTCGTCTCGCTGATGCCCGGCAAGGACGGTCTGCTGCACATCAGCAAGCTGCGCTCGCTGGCCGGCGGCAAGCGGGTCGAGGCCGTCGAGGACGTGCTCTCGGTGGGACAGAAGGTCCAGGTGCAGATCGCCGAGATCGACGACCGCGGCAAGCTCTCGCTGGTCCCCGTCGTCGAGGACGGCGCCTCCGACACGGAGGCCGCCGAGGAGACGGTCGAGGTCTGAGCTCCCTGATGTCGCACCGCACCACCACGACGACCGGTCGGCAGGCAGCTGCCGGCCGGTCGTCGGCGTCAGCCTGGGCCTCGGGTCAGAAGGTCGGCACCACCCGGACGCTGCAGACCGCCACCGACGGCGACGGGCAGGTCACCTCGCGGGTCCGTCGTACGGTCCTGCCCGGGGGCCTGCGGGTGGTGACCGAGCACCTCGTCGGCGCCCGCTCGGCGGCCATCGGGGTGTGGGTCGGCGTGGGCTCGCGTGACGAGACGGCGCGCCTGCACGGCGCCTCCCACTTCCTGGAGCACCTGCTCTTCAAGGGCACCGCCGAACGCTCCGCCCTCGACATCTCGATCGCGCTCGACGCGGTGGGCGGCGAGTTCAACGCCTTCACCGCCAAGGAGTACACCTGCTTCCACGCCCGGGTCCTCGACGAGGACCTGCCGCTGGCCGTCGACGTGATCGGCAACATGATCACGGGCTCGTTGATCACGGCCGAGGACGTCGAGGCGGAGCGTGACGTGATCCTCGACGAGATCGCGATGCACGACGACGACCCCGACGACGTGGTGCACCACCTCTTCGCCGAGCAGGCGTGGGGCCCAGACACCCCGCTGGGGCGGGGGATCGCCGGCACCGAGGCCTCCATCGCGGCCCTCACCCGCGACCAGATCCGTCGCTTCTACCGGCGGCACTACCGGCCCGCCACCATGGTCGTCGCGGTCGCCGGCAACCTCGACCACGCGACCGTGGTCCGACAGGTGCGCGCGGCGTTCGGCCGCCGTGGCTTCCTGTCCGGTGACGAGGCTCCGGTGGCGCCCCGCGGGGCTGGGCGCCACGTGCGGGTGCGCGCCGGCCAGGTCAGTGCGATCCGGCCCTTCGAGCAGGTCAACATCGTGCTGGGCGTGCCGGGCCTGACCCGGCGCGACGAGCGGCGCTACGCCCTCGGTGTGCTGAACACCGCGCTCGGGGGCGGTACGTCGAGCCGGCTGTTCCAGGAGGTCCGCGAGGTCCGCGGGCTGGCCTACTCCGTCTTCTCCTTCGCCAGCCACCACGCGGACTCCGGCCTGGTGGGGGTCTCGGTGGGGTGCCTGCCCAGCAAGGTCGACGAGGTGCTCGCCGTGGTCCGCACCGAGCTGAGCCGGGTCGCCGCCCACGGCATCACCGCCGAGGAGCTGCGGCGCGGCAAGGGGATGCTGCGCGGGGGCCTGGTCCTGGGTCTGGAGGACACCGGCTCACGGATGTCACGGATCGGCAAGGCCGAGCTGATGCACGACGAGCTGCTCGGCATCGACGAGGTGCTGGCCCGGATCGAGGCGGTCACCCTCGAGGAGGCCAATACCCTGGCCGCCGCCGTCTTCAGCGGGCCCGAGATCCTGGCCGTCGTCGGTCCGAGGTGAGGCCGCAGCCCGGTCGCGCGCGGGTCGTCGCCGGCCGCGACCGGCCAGGGCTCGCTAGCCCAGACGCTTGCCGATGATCCCGATCACGGCGCGCGAGGGCTGCTCGACGACGGAGACGCTGAAGCCTCCCTGGGACAGGGCCGCCGAGGCCCCGGCGACCACCGTCGGCATCTGGTCGGGGAACTTCGTCTCGTAGAACAGGAAGACCGAGCCGCCCGGCACCACCCGCTCATGGATCAGGGCCACCTCGTCGGCGCAGTCGCGGACCCAGAACAGGTTGACGTTAAACGCGAAGACCTTGTGCAGCCGCTTGACCGGCACGCGCAGCGTCGCCAGGTCGATCTGGCGCACGGTGAGCCGCCCGCTGCTGACGTAGCGAGCGCACCGGCGCTTGGTGCGGTCGACACCCGACTCGGAGCGGTCGATCGCGAAGAGCTTGCCGGTCTCGAGGCGACTGCAGATCGCTTCGGCCCCCGCGCCGGGCCCGCACCCGATCTCGAGGACGTGGTCGGAGGGCTGGACGTCCATGTAGTCCACCGCCCACCGGATCCGCGTGGGAATCGACTGCACGGCCATGCCCACAGCCTGCCAGAAACCAGCCGACGTTGCTGACGAGCGCCATCTGGCGTCCCCAGCCGACCTCGTCACACCAGCGCAGCGGCGTTGCTCTACGTTTGCCGGGTGAGCCCGAGCGACGAGACCTCCCCTGCTGCCCTGAGGGTCGCGGTCCTGGGTGCGCGGGGCAGGGTCGGCGCGGAGGTCTGCCACGCCGTGGAGGCCGCCGCTGACCTCGAGCTCGTGGCCGAGATCGACGCCGAGGACGACCTCGGGGCCCTGACGCTGGCCAGGGCCCAGGTCGTGGTCGACTTCACCCATCCCGACGTCGTGATGGCGAACCTGCGCTTCTGCGTGACGCACGGCGTCCACGCGGTGGTCGGTACCACCGGCTTCGACGAGTCGCGTCTGGAGACCCTGCGCGGGTGGTTGGTGGACGCTCCCTCGACCGGCGTGCTGGTCGCCCCCAACTTCTCGATCGGGGCGATCCTGATGATGCGCTTCGCCCAGGACGCCGCCCGCTACTACGAGTCGGTCGAGGTGGTCGAGCTGCACCACCCCGACAAGGCGGACGCGCCCTCGGGCACCGCGCGTCGTACGGCGGAGCTGATCGCCGCCGCCCGGGCCGAGGCGGGATGCGCACCGGCGCCCGACGCCACCAGCACCGGTCTCGACGGGGCCCGAGGCGCCCTGGTCGGTGACGTCCGGGTGCACAGCGTGCGGCTGCGGGGCCTGGTGGCACACCAGGAGGTGCTCTTCGGGGCGACCGGGGAGACCCTGACGATCCGGCACGACTCCGTGGACCGCACGTCGTTCACCCCGGGCGTGCTGACCGGCGTGCGCGCCATCGCCGAGCACCCGGGCCTGAGCGTGGGCCTGGAGCGCTTCCTGTCCGGGCCCTGAGGCTCGGGGCCTGAGGCTCGGGGACGGTGCGGCGTCAGCTCGCCCGCCGGCCCGCCCCACCGCCGGGGATCAGGGTTCGACGGTCACCTTGATCGCCTCGCCGCTCTTGACCAGGTCGAAGGCCTCCAGGGCCCGCTCGAGCGGGATGTGGGCGGTGATCAGGTCCTTGACCGGGACCTGGCCCGACGAGATGTACTGCAGGGCCCGC
The DNA here is from genome assembly GCA_026786275.1 of Nocardioides sp. GTDB lineage: Bacteria > Actinomycetota > Actinomycetes > Propionibacteriales > Nocardioidaceae > Nocardioides. Next base: position 15,466 of record JAJAYJ010000061.1, read on the forward strand.
TTGTTGTGCTCAGGGGCGGAGCCGTTGGCCCCGTGGATGTGCAGCTGGCGGTAGTGCACGACGTTGGAGTCGCAGGTGATGGTCGGGTTGGTCTTGGGCAGGCCGCCGAAGAAGGAGATCCGGCCGTTGCGCGCCGCCATCGCGATGGCCTGCTCCTGGGTGACCCCTGCCGCGGTGGCGGTGATCACGACGTCGGCCCCCCGCCCGTCGGTGAGGGCCAGGACCCGCTCGACCACGTCGACCTCGGCGCCGTTGATGACCTCGTCGGGCTGGACCGCGTCGGCCGACATCGCGAGCCGCTCGGCGTTGACGTCGATCAGGAAGACCTTGCCCACCTTGTGCACGCCACGAGCGATCCGGATGTGCATGCAGCCGATCGGGCCGGCACCGAAGACGACCACGGTGTCACCCTCCTCGATGCCCATCAGCTCCTGGGCGTTGATCGCGCAGGCGAAGGGCTCGGCCGCCGACGCCTCGTCGTAGCCCACGTTGTCGGGGATCCGGTTGAGGCCGTCGACCTTGAGCACCTGCTTCGGCACGATCATGTACTCCGCGAACCCGCCGTCGTACTGGTAGCCGACCGACGTCTGGTTCTGGCAGACCGCCATCCAGCCCTTGTTGCACTCGTAGCAGTCGCCGCACGGCACGGCCGCGATCACCTGGGCGCGGTCGCCGACCTGCCACCCCCCGCCGTACGTCGCCTCGACGTCGGCGCCGACCTCGACGACCTCGCCGGCGATCTCGTGGCCGATCGTCCGCGGCGGGGTGAGGTTCTGGTGACCGTTGTGGAATATCTTCACGTCGGTGCCGCAGGTGGAGCAGTTCTTCACCTTGAGCTTGATCTCGTCCGGGCCGCACTCGGGCTCCGCGACGTCCTCGAGCCGGACGTCCTCGGGAGCGTAGAACCGCAGGGCCTTCATCGTGTCCTCCAGGAGTGGGGTAGGTCGTCGCCGTCACTCTAGGGCGAGCATCAGCGTTACGTCGACGCGCGAGCGTACGTCATTTACGTTGATCTCCTTGTGAACGTGTTGGTTTTAGGGGTCTTGACGTGCTCAAGACGGGGAGATATAAAGGCAATCACAGATTCTCGTGATTGGCGTCACATGCGTCAGCCACAGTCAGGTCACGGTCGCCGGCGTCGTCCGGCCGTTCGAGGAAGGTCGTCATGGCCACCACTTCACACACCTCTCCCACGCGGGGCGGGGCTCGGCTGCATGTGCAACGCTTCGGCACGTTCCTGTCGAACATGGTGCTGCCCAACATCGGCGCGTTCATCGCGTGGGGCCTGATCACGGCCCTGTTCATCGAGACGGGCTGGATCACCCTCATCGGCAAGGAGCTCGGCTACACCGGGGGCTACGGCTTCGTCGAGGACCTCGGGGCCTGGGGCTCAGGCGCCGACGGCACCGGCATCGTCGGCCCGATGATCACCTACCTGCTGCCGCTCCTGATCGGTTACACCGGCGGCAAGATGATGTACGACGACAACCAGCGCGGCGGGGTCGTGGGAGCCATCGCGACCATGGGCGCGATCGCCGGGGCCAGCGTGCCGATGTTCCTCGGCGCCATGGTGATGGGCCCGCTGGGCGGCTGGTCGATGAAGAAGATCGACGCGCTCTGGGCGCACAAGATCCGACCCGGCTTCGAGATGCTCATCAACAATTTCTCGGCCGGCATCTGGGGCGGTTTCCTGGCCGTCATCGGATTCGTGATCGCCGGCCCGTTCGTTGAGCAGTTCAGCAAGCTGGCTTCCAACGTCGTCGACACCCTGGTCACCAACAACCTGCTGCCGTTCACCTCGCTGTTCATCGAGCCGGCCAAGATCCTCTTCCTCAACAACGCGATCAACCAGGGCATCCTGACTCCGCTCGGCACCGCCGAGGCGGCCGAGCAGGGCAAGTCGATCCTGTTCCTGCTCGAGGCCAACCCCGGCCCCGGTCTGGGTCTGCTGATCGCCTTCGCGATCTTCGGCAGGGGTGCGGCCCGGGCCTCGGCCCCCGGCGCCATCCTGATCCAGTTCGTCGGCGGCATCCACGAGATCTACTTCCCCTACGTCCTGATGAAGCCGATCCTGGTGCTCGCCGTCGTCGCCGGTGGCGCGACGGGCGTCGGCGTCAACGTGGCCTTCGACTCGGGCCTGCGCTCACCGGCCTCCCCGGGCTCGATCATCGCGGTGTGGACCGCGGCACCGCCCAGCAGTCTGATCGGGGTGACCCTGTCGGTGTTCGCGGCCGCGGCCGTCTCCTGTCTCGTGGCGTCGTTCCTGCTCAAGCTCGACCGCGGCACCGCCGAGGGTGACCTGGCCGGTGCGACGGCCGACATGGAGGCTCGCAAGGGCAAGAAGTCCATCGCCTCCACCGCGCTCGCCGGCTCGACCGGCGGCCACCGGGGCCCGATCACCTCCATCGTCTTCGCCTGCGACGCCGGGATGGGCTCCTCGGCCATGGGTGCCTCGGTGCTGCGCAAGAAGGTGCAGGCCGCCGGGTTCAGCGACGTCACCGTGGTGAACAAGGCGATCTCGAGCCTGAGCGACACCTACGACCTGGTGGTCACCCACCAGGACCTCACGGCTCGGGCCAAGCAGCGGACCGGCTCGGCCGTGCACGTCTCGGTCGACAACTTCATGAACAGCCCACGCTACGACGAGATCGTGGAGCTGCTGGAGCAGGTCAACACGGGTCAGGACGCGTCGGTTCCTCCGGGCACCGCCGCGGGGCTCACCAGTCGACCGGACCTGCTCTCCGTCGACGCCATCGACCTGCACGGCACCGGTGACCGGGCGGCCGCGATCACCAGGGCCGGTGAGCTGCTGGTCGCCGTGGGGGCGGTGGACGCCTCCTACGTCGACGCGATGCACCAGCGCGAGCAGTCGGTGTCGACCTACATGGGCAACCTGCTCGCCATCCCGCACGGCACCAACGAGGCCAAGTCGGCGATCCGGCGCACCGCGATCTCGTTCGTGCGCTTCCCCGACGGGCTGGACTGGAACGGCAAGCAGGTGACCTTCGTGATCGGGATCGCCGGAGCCGGGAACGACCACCTCGCGCTGCTCGGCCAGATCGCGGAGGTCTTCCTCGACGCCGACCAGGTGGCCCGCCTCGAGGCGGCGATCACCCCGGAGGACGTGCTGTCGGTCCTGGGTCAGATGCAGCCCGCCTGACCCCCCCGGCCCGACCCGGTCCACGGCCCCGGCCGGCTCCCCTGGAGCCGCCGGGGCCGTGGCCGGTCCCGGAGCCTTCGGACGACCAGGCGCAGCGCCCGCTCGTCGGAGGAGACCTCCAGCGGGCCGCCGGCTGCAGGAGGAGCGGGCCGGAGGTCACCGAGACGGCGCCGAACGACACGCCGGACGTGCCGGTCGCGAGGCCGACGCCCAGGCGGTCGCGGACGATCGCGCGGCGCGACAACGCCTCCGCCTCAGGACAGGGCGGTGTGCAGACGGACCTGCTTGACCCGGGTGGTGCCGGTGCCGTCGAGGTCGAGCTCGCGGTGCGCCGCGTCGGCCGCCCAGCCCGCGCTGGTGAGGAAGACCCGCAGCGCGTCATCGGTGGCCATCGCCCAGGTCACCGAGCGGGCGAACCGGTCGGCCAGCATCGTGTCGGCGGCGGCCTGCAGCAGTCGGGAGCCGTGTCCCCGGCCACGCTCACCCGGGTCGATGGTCACCTCGCGCAGCTCGGCGTCGCGGACGGGGTCGCAGTCCGGGTCCTCAGCCGGGCCGACAATCGCGAAGCCGACCACCCGGTTGCGCTCCAGCGCGACCAGCACCCGGTTGCGGGCGTCGCCGGGCCGCGCGAAGGACTGCCGCCACGCGGCCGCAGCGGCGGTGACCGCCTCCGGGCCGCTGGGGAACGCCTCGGGCGGCAGCACACCGGCGTAGGTCTCGGGCCAGGCGCGCAGCTGGAGCTCGGCGATCGCGGCCGCGTCGTCAGCCCACGCGACCCGCACCGAGACGTCGGCGGTGGGGTTGTCCATGCCCCCATCCTGCCCCCTCGGCACCGCTCACCCGACCATGGCTAGGGTCGGGGTCATGGAAATCCGCAACCTCGGTGCGAGTGGCCTCAAGATCAGCGCCATCTCGTACGGCAACTGGCTCACCCACGGTTCGCAGGTCGAGGAGGACGCCGCTCTCGCGTGTGTGCGTCGCGCGCTCGACGAAGGCATCACGACCTTCGACACCGCAGACGTCTACGCCAACACCGCGGCGGAGACCGTGCTCGGCAAGGCACTGGCCGGCGAACGCCGCGAGGGCCTCGAGATCTTCACGAAGGTCTACTTCCCGATTGGCCCCGGCGCCCACAACGACCACGGTCTCTCGCGCAAGCACATCATGGAGTCGATCGACGCCTCGCTGACCCGCCTCGGCACCGACCACGTCGACCTGTACCAGGCCCACCGCTACGACCACGAGACGCCGCTCGAGGAGACGATGGAGGCGTTTGCCGACGTCGTACACGCCGGGAAGGCGCTCTACATCGGCGTCTCGGAGTGGCGCGCGGAGGAGCTGAGGGCGGCCCACGCGCTGGCGCGCGAGCTGAGGATCCCGCTGGTCTCCAACCAGCCTCAGTACTCCATGCTCTGGCGTGTCATCGAGGCCGAGGTCGTGCCCACCTCCGAGGAGCTCGGCATCGGCCAGGTCGTCTGGTCCCCGATCGCGCAGGGGGTGCTCACCGGCAAGTACAAGCCGGGCGAGCAGGCCCCGGCCGGCTCGCGGGCGACCGACGCCAAGGGTGGTTCCGACATGATCTCGCGCTGGATGCGCGACGACGTCCTGGAGCCGGTGCAGCGGCTGCAGCCGATTGCCGACGAGGCGGGGCTCACGATGGCCCAGCTCGCGGTGGCCTGGGTGCTGCAGAACCCGAACGTGTCGTCCGCGATCATCGGGGCCAGCCGCCCCGAGCAGGTCAGCGACAATGTCAAGGCCGCCGGCGTCACGCTCGAGGCGTCCGCGCTGAGTGCCATCGACGAGGTGCTGGGCGACGTCGTCACCCGCGACCCGGCCGAGACGCGGTCACCCAGCCGGCGCGAGTTCTGAGCCGAGCCGTTCGCCGTCGCGGCTCAGGGCGATCGCCGAGATCGTCGCCAGGCCCAGCCCGACGATGAGCACCGGCCACCAGCCGGAGCGGATCTCGTCGTCGAGGAACGCGATCCCGAGGCCCGCGGGCAGCAGGGTCTGCAGCGCGATCATCGGACCGGTCGCTGCGGCGATCACCGCGCGCCGCATCCCCAGCGAGTAGACCCAGAAGGCCAGGGTGCCGAACACCGGCACGGCCACTGCGCAGAGCAGCACGACCGGCGTCACCGGGGTCTCCACGCCCCGTACCGCCACCGCCGTCCCGGCGTAGCCGAGGCCGGCGAGGAGGCCCAGCAGGGCGCCACCGCGGTGCCGGGAGAGTGCGGTGGCGGCGGCGAGACCGGTCACGGCGGCAAGCACCGCCCAGCCGAAGGTGGCGTTGGTGACCACGTCGCCGGCCCGGCCGGCCCCAGCGGCGACCAGGACCAGGCCGAGGGTCAGCAGGCCGACCGCGACCCAGCGGCGTGCCGGCAGCCGGCCCTCCACCCAGCCGGCCGCGAGCGCGGTCACCGGCAGCGACATGGCCACCGTGGTCTGCGCGAGGTAGAGCGGCAGCAGGTAGATCGCGACGGCGTGCAGGGCGAACCCCACGCCGTACGCGACGAGCACCAGCCAGGACCCCGCGTCCCGGGCCGAGAGCGACACGAAGGTCCAGAGGTCGTCGGGGCTGACGTCGAAGCCGCGGACACCGCGCGCCTGCCCGACGGCGGCCACACCGAAGACCAGCGCGGAGACGAGCCCCGCCGCCAGCCCCCAGGTGCTCACTAGCGGTAGTGCTCGGGCAGGTCCTGACCGATCTTCACCTTGGCCTTGGGCAGCCGCATGAACTTCATCTGCAACGAGCGGGTCACGGCGTAGTAGACGAGGCCCTTGGTGCTCTGGTCCGGGAACCGGGCGGCGACCTGGCGCTTGAGCCGGACCCGCAGCAGCACCATGTCGGCGATCACGACGAGCAGCGCGGTGAACAGCAGGGTGTTGCCGATCGTGGCCAGCGTGGGACGACCGGAGTAGCCCATCACCATGGTGACCAGCAGCAGCGGGATCATCAGCTCGATCAGCGAGAACCGGGTGTCGACGAAGTCCCGCACGAACCGCCGCACGGGGCCCTGGTCCCGGGGCAGGTAGTAGCGCTCGTCGCCGGCCTTCATCGCCGCGCGGACCGACTGGCTGGACTCGACCCGGGCCCTGCGTTGCTGGGCCGACTGCTCCTTGCGAGTCCGCGGCACCTGCGCGCGGGCCTTGCGGGCCGCCTCGGCGTCGCGGCGGGTGGGCGTGGGTCGGCCCTTGCCACCGGGCTTGGCGGGACCGGTCTCGACCGGTACCTCGGTCTTGTTGCGTCCGAACACGGAAGGGGCCTTCGCAGGAGGAGCTGGCGGATGGGGCTCCGCGGCCCGGGGTCGCCCCGGTTGCCGCGACTGACCGCAGACTACCCGGCCGCGCTCACGCTGCCTTGTAGGGTGACAGGACCACCCGGTCGTCTGCCAGAAGGACCCACCGCATGAGCCTCATGAAGCGCGTCAGCCTGATCTTCCGGTCGAAGGCCAACACCGCCCTCGACCGAGCCGAGGATCCCCGCGAGACCCTCGACTACAGCTACCAGCGCCAGCTCGACCTGCTCTCGAAGGTGCGCCGCGGGGTCGCTGACGTCGCGACGAGCCGCAAGCGCGTCGAGCTCCAGGTCAACCAGCTCGAGCAGCAGGCCGTGAAGTTGCAGGCCCAGGCCCAGAAGGCGCTTGACATGCAGCGCGAGGACCTCGCCCGCGAGGCGCTCACCCGCAAGTCCGCGCTCGGCGGCCAGATCGAGGACCTCAAGACCCAGCACGCCCAGCTCCAGGGGGAGGAGGAGAAGCTCACCCTGGCCCAGCAGCGGCTGCAGGCCAAGGTCGAGTCCTTCCGCACCCGCAAGGAGACGATCAAGGCCAACTACACCGCGGCCGAGGCGCAGACCCGGATCGGTGAGGCGATGTCCGGCATCGGCGAGGAGATGGGTGACGTCGGTCTGGCCATCCAGCGTGCCGAGGACAAGACCGCGAACATGCAGGCTCGTGCGGGCGCGATCGACGAGCTGATCGCCTCGGGCGCACTCGACGACGCCAGCTCGCTGAACCGTGGTGACGACATCTCGCGCGAGCTCGACGCGATGAGCTCGCAGTCCGACGTCGAGGCGGAGCTGGCGGCTCTCAAGGGAGGGTCGACCAAGGAGGTCTACTCCGCACCGCCGGCCGACGCCCTCGAGGCCAAGCCGGAGACCGGCACGGGCGCGGGCACGGAGGGCAAGGCATGATCGTCCGTATCCTCAGTGAGGGCCAGTACGACGTCTCCGACGCTGCTCTCGAGCGTCTCAACGATCTCGACGCAGCCGTCGAGTCGGCGGTCGAGGCCGGTGACGAGACCGCCTTCGCCCCGGCGCTGGCCGCGCTGCTCGACGGGGTGCGCTCGGTCGGTGTCCCGCACGAGGTCGACAGCCTGGACTCCTCCGACCTGATCCTGCCGCCCTCGGACGCCTCGCTCGACGAGGTCCGCGAGCTGCTCTCCGACGACGGGCTGATCCCGGGCTGACCTGTGCGTCCCCGGGCAGCAGACGCCCACGGGGGACGCGCGGCGGGCTCTTGGTGGCGCCAGGGACACTAGTGACATGGCTACCTCGCGCTTCATCAAGGACCGCGGTCTCACCGCACGCATGACCCTGGTCATGTTCCTGCTCGGCGCCCTCTTCGTGGTGCTGGTCGTCGGGCTGATGCTGGCCTTCCGCAGCCCGGGCATCGCGGTGCTGATCGGTGTGGGCGGGCTCGGCCTGGCCTGGTTCCAGTGGTATCGCTCCGACACCGTCGCCATGAAGGCGATGCGGGCCCGCGAGGTGGGACCCGAGGAGGCTCCCGAGCTGCACGCCATGATCGACAGGCTGTGCGCGCTGGCCGACATGCCCAAGCCGCGGGTCGGCATCGCCGACATGGACATCCCCAACGCGTTCGCGACCGGTCGGTCCCCGGACCGTGCCGTGGTCTGCGTCACCACCGGCATCCTGCGACGGCTCACCGCCGAGGAGCTCGAGGGCGTGCTCGCCCACGAGCTCTCCCACGTCGCGCACCGCGACGTCCTGGTGATGACCGCGGCGGCGTCGGCCGGCATCCTGGCCGGCATGGTCAGCCAGGGCTCGCAGTACGGCGCGTTCTTCGGCGGCGGACGTCGCGACAACAACAACAACGGCGTCCCGCTCTGGGTGATCACCCTGGTCATCAGCCTGGTCGTCTACGCCGTCAGCTTCGTGCTGCTGCGGGTGCTCTCCCGCTACCGTGAGCTGTGTGCCGACCGCGCCGGGGCCTACCTGACCATGAAGCCGCAGGCGCTGGCCTCGGCCCTGCAGAAGATCACCGGCGAGATGGCCTCGATCCCGCAGAAGGACCTGCGCGCGAGCGCGGCCATGAACGCCTTCTTCATCGCCCCGGCGATCAGCGGCGCCAGCCTGAAGACGCTGACGGCCACCCACCCCTCCCTCGAGCAGCGCCTCGAGCAGCTCGCCAAGATCCAGGCCGAGCTCGGCCGACCGAACGCCTGACCGGGCTCTGGAGGAGACACGTAGATGGGCTTCTGGAACACCCTCACCGGGCGCACCCCGCCGAAGAGCGCCAACCTGGACTCGCTCTTCCTGGTGCCGAGCGCGGCGATCACCCTGCAGACGGCCGCCGGCCTCACCCCCACCGGCGACGGGTCGGTCTGCTACCGCGCGGCCACCGGCGCCGGCTTCGACCAGACGCAGCAGGAGATGGTCGCGCTCCTCGAGGGCAGCATCGACGCACCCGAGGTCTCGCTGAGCAACGACGACTTCGGGTTCAGCTGGCTGCAGGTCCACCGCGACCCCTCCGACACCTCGGGGCTGTGCACCGACCTGCACGGCGTGAACACGACGCTCGAGGCCCAGGGCTTCGGTCCCGGACTCTTGTGCTCCCTGGTGCCGTTCGTCGACCCCGGCGGGCGCCGGGTCGGCCTGGTCTACCTCTACAAAAAGGGCACGTTCTACCCCTTCGCACCCACCGGCCCCCAGACTCGCGACCACCTGCTCGAGATGCAGGTGCGCGACGCCCTGGCTGCCGAGCTGCCCGTCGAGAAGGAGCTCGCCGGCTGGATGGCGCTGTGGGGAGCTCCCGGTCTCTGAGCGTCGGTCGCTGAGCGCCGGGGTACCTGGCCCGTAGATTCTACCCACCCCGTACACTCACCGACGATGAGGGGCGAGCCGGACGAGCAGAGACGTGCTTCCAGGATCCGTGCCTTCGACGTCCTGGAGAAGCCGGCGCGGCGGGACCTGGTCGCGGTCGTGCACCTGGCCGCGCTGGTCTGTGACGTGCCGCTGGCGACCATCAACCTGCTCACCGAGACCGAGCATCACCAGATCGCGACGTACGGCTTCGAGGGCTCGGTCCGCGCGATCGACGAGAGCCTGTGCGTCACGGTCCTTCACGAGGACGCTCCGGTGATCGTCGCCGACATGCGCGCGGACCCCCGGTTCCGTGACCATCCGATGGTCAACGGCGACGAGGGCGACATGCGCTTCTTCGCCGCGTGGCGCCTGGTCACGCACGACGGGGTGCCCATCGGCACCCTGTGCGTCAGCCACGACGAGCCCCGTCATCTCGACGCGGCGCAGACCGAGGCGCTGGGCACGCTCTCCGAGCGCGTCGTCGACATCCTCGAGCTCTCGCTGCGCACCCGTGAGCTGTCGGCCACCCTGGTCGAGGTCGAGGCCGTCCGCTCCGAGCTCGAGCAGTCCAACGAGCGGCTCGCGTCCTTCGCCAGCCAGGTCAGCCACGACCTGAAGACCCCGCTCACGAGCATGGCGCTCTCGTTGTCGCTGATCCGCGAGGAGCTGGCCAGCACGGCCGACACCGAGGCGTTGCCCCTGCTGGACAGGGCGATCAGCGCGTCCACGCGGATGGCGGCGCTGATCGACGACGTGCTCGCGTTCGCCCGCCTCGGCGGGATCCTGCGTCACGACGACGTCGACCTGGACCAGGTGCTGCGCGACGTGCGCACCGACCTGGTGGAGCCGCTCGAGGGTGTCACCTTCGAGGTCGGCGACCTGCCCGTGGTCAGCGGCAACGAGGTGCAGCTGCGGGCACTCCTGCAGAACCTCGTCGAGAACGCCGCCAAGTACGCCGACCCGGCGCGGCCCGCGGTGGTCCGGGTCAGCGGACGGCGCACCGAACAGGGCTGGCGGCTAGAGATCACCGACAACGGTCGGGGCGTGCCGGCCTCCGAGCTGGGTCAGCTCTTCGACCCGATGACCCGCGCCCAGCCCGACCCCGCCGTCGATGGCCACGGCATCGGCCTGGCGACCTGCCGACGCATCGTGGACTCCCACGGTGGCCGGATCGGTCTCGAGAACGCGCTCGCCGGCGGCACCACGGCCTGGTTCGAGCTCCCGGACTGAGCTCCAGGGGCCGAGCGCTCAGTCGCGGTGGCTCTTGCCGGGCAGGTCGAGCATCCGCTGCAGGGCGACCAGCGCCCACCTCGCCGTCTCGGGGTCGACCTCGATCTGGTTGACCAGGGTGCCGGCGGCCAGCGACTCCATCGCCCACACGAAGTGCGGCAGGTCGATGCGGTTCATCGTGGAGCAGTAGCAGACCGACTTGTCGAGGAACAGGATGTTCTTGTCCGGGTGGGTCCGGGCCAGGCGCTGCACCAGGTTGAGCTCGGTGCCGATCGCCCACGTGGAGCCGGCGGGCGCGGCCTCGATGGTCGAGATGATGAACTCCGTCGAACCCACGAGGTCGGCCTTGAGCACCACCTCATGGGTGCATTCCGGGTGCACCAGGATCTGGACGTCGGGCACGGTGGCACGCAGCTGGTCGACGACGGCGGGGGAGAAGCGGCCGTGCACCGAGCAGTGGCCCTTCCACAGAATCATCGTGGCCGCCCGCAACTCCTCGACCGTGACGCCGCCGTGCGGCTGGTGCGGGTCCCACACGACGCAGTCCTCGACGCCCAGGCCCATCTTCAGCACGGCCGTGTTGCGGCCCAGGTGCTGGTCGGGAAAGAAGAGCACCTTGGCGCCGTCGGGGGCGGCGGCCTTCTGCTCGAAGGCCCACTCCAGCGCGACCTCGGCATTGCTGGAGGTGCACACGACGCCGCCGTTGCGCCCACAGAAGGCCTTGATGTCCGCCGAGGAGTTCATGTAGGTCACCGGCACCACCGAGTCGGCGACCCCGGCGTCAACCAGCGCGTCCCAGGCGTCCTCGACCTGGCCGATCCGGGCCATGTCGGCCATCGAGCAGCCGGCCGCCAGGTCGGGCAGGATCACCTTCTGCTCGGGGCCGGTGAGGATGTCGGCCGACTCGGCCATGAAGTGCACACCGCAGAAGACGATGAACTCCGCCGCCGGCCGGGCCGCGGCGTCGCGCGCGAGCTTGAAGGAGTCACCCGTGACGTCGGCGAAGGCGATGACCTCGTCGCGCTGGTAGTGGTGCCCGAGCACGAACACCCGGTCGCCGAGCTTGTCCTTGGCCGCCTGGGCCCGGGCCACCAGCTCGGGGTCGGAGGGCGCGGGCAGGTCGCCGGGGCACTCGACGCCACGCTCGGAGTTGAGGTCGGTGCCGCGGCCCAGCGGGAGCAGCGGGAGGTCGACAGTAGTCATGCCCCCACGGTATCCAGCCGGCCTATTCGGGCGACCGGCGACCCGCGTGGCGCCTCACAGCAGCGCGCCGTGGTGGATGTACGGCGCCGGCGGCCTCATGCCCCGCAGGGCGAGGTAGCCCTCGGTGTGCACCTGCAGCCGCGCGGCCAGCCCGACGTCGAGCGCCCACTCGTTGGCCGGGGTCAGGTGCCCGACGGTGACCTCACCGGTCGACTCCGCGAGGGCCGCCCACATCAGCCGGGACGCCGTGCGCCGGTCCGTCGCGGCCAGCGCCGCGATGCTTCCGGTGCCGTCGACGTAGGCGTAGCCGGATCCCGAGGTCGTCTCGGAGACGATCGGCCTGCCCGTGCGGGCCAGCAGGGCGTGGTCGGGGCCGTGTGCGGCGCCGCGGGTGCGCCGGTCGACCGAGTCCATCATCTCCAGGTCCGAGAGACCGGCCTCGCGGACGTGCTCGACGACGGGGATCTGGGTGCGGTCGACGATCCCGGTGACATACATCTGGGGGTGCAACGAGAAGCCGGCCGACCGGTAGCGGCGCACCGCCCGCGGGTCGGAGGAGGAGAACATGCCGCGCAGGCAGCCGCGCCCGTGGGAGAGTGCCGCGTCGAGCAGCGGTCGACCGATGCCGCGGCCCTGCTGGTGCGGACGCACGGCGTACGTCGCCAGGAGCCACATCTTCTCGCGGGTGAACGACGTGGCGAACCCGAGCATCCCGGTCGCGTCCTGCGCCACCCAACTGCCACCGGGGTCGGTCTCGAGCAGGGACGCGGTCCGGAACCGCCAGGTCTCCCCACGAGCCGCCGGTCGCAGCACCGGGAGCGGCGTGCCGACCCGGTGGGTGCGGACGTCGAGGTCGTGGAAGCTCTCGGCGCTCAACCGTTCGGCGGTGGCCACGTCCTCAGGCCGCATCGGCCGGATGATCCAGTCGGTCACGACCCGAAACTACGCCGCGCGGGCGCGGGGGACAGGATGGGCCGCATGCGAGTCCTCGTGGCACCCGACAAGTTCGCCGGCACGCTCACCGCGGTCGAGGCCGCCGAGGCGATCGCGGCGGGCTGGCGCCGCCGCGCGCCCGACGACGAGCTCGACCTGGCGCCGATGTCCGACGGCGGTCCGGGCTTCGTCGACGTGCTGCACGCGGCCCTCGGTGGGGACCTGCTCGCCGTGACCGTGTCCGGACCGAGCGGCGCCGCGGTGCCGGCCACGGTGCTGGTGGTCACCGGCCCGGACGGCGCGACGGCTTACGTCGAGAGCGCTCAGGCGTGCGGGGTGCACCTGACCGGTGCGAGCGGAGCCGAGAGCGCCACCACCCTGGGCGTGGGTGAGCTCGTTGCGGCCGCGGTGGACTCCGGTGCGGCCACCGTGGTCGTGGGTCTGGGTGGCAGCGGCACCAACGACGGTGGTGCGGGCCTGCTGGCCGCGCTCGGAGCCACGTCGCCCACCCCCCTGGACCGCGGCGCAGCCGGCCTGGTCGGCGTCGAGACGGTGGACCTGAGCGCGGCCCGCGAACGGGTCGCGGGCGTGCGGATCGTGGTCGCGAGCGACGTCGACTCGCCCCTGACCGGCCTGTTCGGGGCCACCAAGATCTTCGGGCCGCAGAAGGGCATCCCCGAGGAGCGGCTGGCCGTGGTCGACGGCTGGCTAGAGCAGCTCGCCACCGCGGTCGACCGACGGCTCTCGCTGGAGAAGGGCGCCGGTGCCGCCGGGGGCCTGGGTTTCGCGTTGATGACGCTGGGCGGGGTCCGCGAGCCCGGCATCGACCTGGTCACCGCGGCGGCCCGGCTCGCTGAGCGGGCGCGGCTGGCCGACCTGGTGATCACCGGTGAGGGTGCCTTCGACTTCTCCAGCCGGTCGGGCAAGGTGCCCTACGGCGTGGCCTCGCTCGCCGAGCAGGCGCTGCGACCCTGCGTGGCCCTGGCCGGCCAGGTCCTGGTCGGCTCGCGGGAGATGCGCGCCCTCGGCGTGGAGTCGGCGTACTCCCTGGTGGAGCTGGTGGGCCGGGAGCGGGCCTTCGCCGACCCGGCCGGCGCCCTGGCCGACCTGGCCGAGCGGGTAGCCCGGACCTGGTCGCGCTGAGATCCGACGGCGCCTGGTCGGGCACGGCCGCCGTGGCGCCGCGGGCGCAGGAATATCCGCCCGTGTGCGACGATTGGACCTGACGGCGGCGCACCGATGCGCTGACACATGACGCTCGACTGCTTGACGAGGAGCACCCATGACCGAGCAGGTGGACACCAGCACCGAGGTCCGCACCGACCAGATCAACCTGAGCCCCGTGGCCGCGGCCAAGGTGGGCAGCCTCCTGGGGCAGGAAGGTCGTGACGATCTGGCCCTGCGCATCTCCGTGCAGCCGGGCGGTTGCTCGGGTCTGCGCTACCAGTTGTTCTTCGACGAGCGCAGCCTCGACGGTGACGTCGTCACCGACTTCGAGGGTGTCGCCGTCGTGGTGGACCGGATGAGCGTGCCCTACCTCAACGGCGCGACCATCGACTTCGTGGACTCGATCGAGAAGCAGGGCTTCACGATCGACAACCCCAACTCGACCGGGTCCTGCGCCTGCGGCGACTCGTTCCACTGATCCAGGCGGCGTCGGGACGGGTCGAGACCCGGTGAGCCGACCGTCGACCTGACCCCGCACGTGACGAAGGGCCCGAGGACACCGTCCTGGGGCCCTTCGTCACGTCTGGGTCGGCTCAGTCCAGGTGCAGACCGAGCGCGGCGGCACATCGCTGCGCCGCGACCGAGACCCTGATCACGCGCGTGGGCACCTCGCGGGGGTAGTCGCACCAGTGGATGCTGGGCGCCGGCCGGGTCGCGGCGTGCACCGCCCGGTCCAGCCGGGAGGGCAGGCCGAGCACCTCACCGGTGCGACGGGCGTCGGTGCGCAGCTCCTGGATCGGGGCGAGGTCGTCGTAGGCAAGACGCGGCGCGGAGGTCATGGGTCCGACGCTAGGGGCTACCCCCGGGTAGGCCGAGGAGTACGCATCGGTAGTTCCCGGTGTCTACTGTTCCTCCTCGTGACCTCTCCCGCCGCGGGCTCCGGACCGCTGTTCATCGCCGCCTCGATCGCCTCGGACCACCTGATGAGCTTCAGCGGCCGGTTCGCCGACTCGCTGGTCGTCGAGCAACTCGACAAGCTGTCGGTCTCGTTCCTCGTGGACGACCTGGAGATCCGCCGCGGCGGCGTCGGCGCCAACATCGCCTTCGGCCTGGGCCGCCTCGGTCTGGCCCCCGTGCTGCTGGGCTCGGTCGGCGACGACTTCGCCGACTATCGCTCCTGGCTCGAGCGCCACGGGGTCGACTGCTCCCACGTGCACGTGTCGTCGGCCCACCACACGGCGCGGTTCGTGTGCACCACCGACACCTCGGGCGCCCAGTTCGCGTCCTTCTACCCCGGGGCGATGAGCGAGGCCCGGCTGATCGAGATCGCGCCCGTGGTGGCCGACGTCGGGGTGCCGTCGTACGTGCTGATCGGCGCGGACGACCCCGAGGCCATGCTGCGCCACACCGACGAGTGCCGCCAGCGCGGCTACCCCTTCATCGCCGACCCGAGCCAGCAGCTCGCGTTCAGCGACGGCGGCCCGATCCGCAGGCTGGTGGACGGGGCCGCGATCCTGTTCACCAACGAGTACGAGTCGCACCTGATCGAGCAGAAGACCGGTTGGTCGGCCGACGAGGTGCTCGCCCACGTCGGCATCCAGGTCACCACCCTCGGCGCCCAGGGCGTGCGCATCCTGTGCCGTGACCAGGAGACGATCGAGGTGCCCGCCGCCGCCGGGGTCGACGCGGTCGAGCCGACCGGGGTCGGGGACGGCTTCCGGGCCGGGTTCCTCGCCGCCCTCTCGTGGGGCCTTGGCCTCGAGCGGGCCGCCCAGGTCGGGTGTTGCCTCGCGGCGTACGTCGTGGAGACCGTGGGCACCCAGGAGTACTTCTTCACCCCCGAGCAGTTCACCGCCCGCCTGACCACGTCGTACGGCGCGGACGCGGCCGCGGAGGTCGCGTCCTTCCTGGCCTGAGCCGGAGCTGGCCGGGTCAGGACAGCCGGCGCACCAGGTAGCGGGGGACCCCGTCGTCGGCAGCGTCCTGCCCCACGGACTCCTGACCCCGCATCCGGCACCACGCCGGCACGTCGTAGCGGGCGGCGACATCGTCGGCCACCACGGCCACGACCTGCCTCACCTCGACCTCTCCGATCCGGCGACTCAGCGCGATCACCGGCAGGGGACACGGCCGGCCCCGGCAGTCCAGCTCCAGGTCGACGTGGGGCAGGTCGCTCATCCGCCGGCCCCGGCCCGCGCGGAGGCGACGACGTCGGGCAGCACCGACAGCAGGGCGTCCACCTCGGCGGTGTCGCTCTCGCGCCCGAGCGAGAGCCGCACGTTGCCGTGCGTCAGGGCGCCCATCGCGGCCAGCACCCGGCTGGGCTGCAGGGACGAGGCGGTGCAGGCCGACCCGCTGGCGACGTCGAAGCCCCGGCGCGCCAGCCCGTCGACCAGGGCCTCGCCGTCGGCGTACAGGCAGGAGAACGTCAGCAGGTGCGGGAGCCGGTCGACCGGGTCACCGACCACGTCGATGTCGGCGATCCGGGCCACGGCGGCACGGATGGTGGCGATCAGGGCGTGCTGGCGCTCGGCCACCTCCTGCTGCTCGGCGACCACCGCCTGCAGCGCGGCCGCCGCGGCCAGGGCCGCGGGCACGTTCTCGAAGCCGGAGGTGCGCTCGTCGATGCGGTCGTCGCCCGGGAACGGGTTGCGCCAGCGGGCGCCCTTGCGGACCAGCAGCACCCCGACCCCGGCGGGGCCGCCCCACTGGTGGGCCGAACCCGCGAGCGCGTCCCAGCCGCGGGGGAGCGGAGCGCGGCCCATCGAGGCGCGCGCGTCGACAAAGAGGGGCACGCCGCCGGCCTCCGGTCCCCACAGCGCTGCGGCGACCGCCTCGACCGGTTGGACCGTGCCGACCTCGTGGTTGGCGGACTGCAGTGCGGCGACCGCCACCCCGGGGGCACCCGCGGCGAGCACGAAGGCGTCCTGGTCGACTCGACCCCACGCGTCGACGCCGACCTCGACGTGCTCACCGGGCACCCAGGCCGCGGCGTGGGCGATCGCCGAGTGCTCGACCGCCGAGCTGACGATCACGGGCCCGACCCGCTCGCGGCCCCGCCGCAGGCCCAGCAGGCCCCGGTGGACCGCGTCGGTGCCGGTGGCGGTGAAGGTGACCTCGTCGGG
This sequence comes from Nocardioides sp., assembly GCA_026786275.1. Taxonomy (GTDB): domain Bacteria; phylum Actinomycetota; class Actinomycetes; order Propionibacteriales; family Nocardioidaceae; genus Nocardioides. The sequence goes on from JAJAYJ010000061.1 coordinate 32,387, forward strand.
GCGCACGCCGAGCGTCTCGGCCACCGCCTGGCGGGCGTTGTCGAGCAGCAGCCGCGCGGTCCGGGCCGGCGGGTGCAGGCGGCGCGGATCGGCGTACCCCTGGTCCAGCGCGGCCGTCATCACCTCGCGTGCCGCCGGGTGAAGCGGGGTCGAGGAGGCCGTGTCAAGGTAGGAACGGTGCGGTTTCGCAGGTCCGGGCGGACCCTCCTCGTTATTTGTCACACGGCGAACTTATCCGGTCCCCCACCACCGGCGATCCCACCCGGCTCGGATACTGTGGGGGCGTCCGACACACGTTTCCTGATGGTTGAGAGAGAGGCTCGTTCGTGGGTCTGCAACTCCCCGAGCTGGTGGCCAGCACCCGGCGGCGTGCCCGCCGACTGGCCCTGCTGACGGTGCTCGGTCTCAGCGTCCTCCTGGTCAGCGGCTGCTCGGCCGACTCGCAGGGCCAGCTGAAGCGGCTCGCGATGCCCGAGCCCGCGTCGGCCCAGGGCGACGCGACCCTGCGCCTGTGGCAGGGCGCGTGGATCGCGGCCCTGGCGACCGGTTTCGTGGTCTGGGGCCTGATCGCGTACGTCGTGGTCAGGTTCCGTCGGCGCAACGACAACGAGATCCCCGTGCAGACGCGTTACAACCTGCCGCTGGAGATCTTCTACACGATCGCTCCCGTGATCATGGTCATCGCGTTCTTCGCCCAGACGGTCAAGACGCAGAACACCGTGCTCGAGCAGTCCCCGACCCCCGACCACGTGGTCAAGGTCGTCGGCCAGAAGTGGTCGTGGACCTTCAACTACACCGGCGAGCAGGCCGTCGACGAGCGCAACGTCTACGTCTCCGGCACGTCGGCCGTGATCCCCAAGCTGGTGCTGCCGGTCGGTGAGTCGGTCCGCTTCGACCTGTACTCGCCCGACGTCATCCACGACTTCGGCGTGCCCGCGTTCCTGCTGAAGATGGACGTCATCCCGGGTCGGGTCAACAACTACGAGATCACCCCCACGGCGACCGGGACCTACCGGGGCGCCTGCTACGAGCTCTGCGGCACGTTCCACTCGCGGATGCTCTTCACGGTCGACGTCGTGACTCCTCAGGAGTACGACGCCTACCTGCAGGGCCTGCTCGAGACCGGGGTCAACGACTCCGACGCACCGATCCTTGGCGGCAACGACGCGTACACCCCAGCGGGCGGCGGCCTCGACACGATCGACATGCTGGGCATCGACGAGGGAGACGAGCAGTGACTGCCACCAGCGCCACCACCACGATGCGGTCGGACCTGACTGCGCGCAAGCCGCTGGGCCAGCAGCTGGTCCGGATCCTCACCACCACCGACCACAAGCTGATCGGCAAGCTGTACCTCGGCACGTCGTTCGCCTGGTTCCTGCTCGCGGGCCTGATGGCCATGCTGATCCGCTCCGAGCTCGCGTTCCCGGGCCAGCAGGTCGTCAACGACGAGCTCTACAACCAGCTGTTCACGATGCACGGCACGATCATGCTGCTGCTGTTCGCGACGCCCTTGTTCTTCGGCTTCGCCAACGTGATCATGCCGCTGCAGATCGGTGCGCCCGACGTCGCCTTCCCGCGACTGAACATGTTCAGCTACTGGCTGTTCCTGATCGGTGGGCTGATCGCGGCCGCGGGGTTCCTGACCCCCAGCGGTGCCGCGTCCTTCGGCTGGTTCGCCTACGTCCCGCTCTCGGACGCGGTCAACTCACCCGGCGTCGGTGGCGACCTGTGGATCATGGGCCTGTGGATGGCCGGCCTCGGCACCATCCTGGGTGCCGTCAACTTCATCACCACGATCATCTGCATGCGCGCGCCCGGGATGACGATGTTCCGGATGCCGATGTTCGTCTGGAACACGCTCGTCACCAGCCTGCTCGTGCTGATCGCGTTCCCGGTGCTCGCGGGTGCCTTGCTGATGCTCGAGGCCGACCGCCAGCTCGGCGCCCACGTCTTCGACTCCGCCCACGGCGGCGCGATCCTCTGGCAGCACCTGTTCTGGTTCTTCGGCCACCCCGAGGTCTACATCATCGCGCTACCGTTCTTCGGCATCGTGACCGAGATCTTCCCGGTGTTCAGCCGCAAGCCGCTCTTCGGCTACATCGGCCTGGTCGGCGCGACGCTCGGCATCGCGATCCTCTCGGTCGCGGTGTGGGCCCACCACATGTTCGTGACCGGTGCGGTCGACCTGCCCTTCTTCTCGGGCATGACGTTCCTGATCGCGGTGCCCACCGGGGTCAAGTTCTTCAACTGGATCGGCACGATGTGGGGAGGGTCCCTGTCCTTCGACACCCCCATGCTGTGGGCGGTCGGCTTCCTCACGACCTTCCTTTTCGGCGGCCTGACCGGCATCATCCTGGCCAGCCCCCCGCTCGACTTCCACGTCTCCGACTCCTACTTCGTGGTGGCGCACTTCCACTACGTCGTGTTCGGCACCGTGGTGTTCGCGATGTTCGCCGGCTTCTACTTCTGGTGGCCCAAGATGACGGGTCGGATGCTGGACGAGCGTCTCGGCAAATTGCACTTCTGGCTGCTGTTCGTCGGCTTCCACACCACGTTCCTGGTCCAGCACTGGCTCGGGGTCGAGGGCATGCAGCGACGGATCGCCGACTACCTGCCCACCGACGGCTTCACCACCCTCAACCAGGTCTCCACCGTGGGAGCCTTCTTGCTGGGCGCCTCCACGCTGCCGTTCCTCTACAACGTCTACATCTCCCGCAAGTCGCCCTTGGTCGAGACCGACGACCCGTGGGGCTGGGGCCGTTCGCTCGAGTGGGCCACCAGCTGCCCGCCGCCGCGCCACAACTTCGTGACGATCCCCCGGATCCGCTCGGAGTCCCCGGCCTTCGACCTGCACCACCCGGAGATCGCGGCCATGGAGATGGAGCAGAACCAGGCTGCGGCGCACGGCAATTTCGCCGATGCTCCCGACATGGAGGGTCGCGGCGAGCACCTGTCGAAGCAGATGGGGGACAACGACGTGCAGGAAGGTCCCCGCCGATGAAGGCCGAGGCTTGGGTCTTCGCGATCTGTACCGTCTTCTTCATCCTGGTCTCGCCCGCCTACTGGTTCGTGACTGCGGCGAGCGAGGAGGGCGGTGACTGGACGGGCACCTCCGCCCTCACGATGACCACCCTCCTGACGCTGATGGTGACCCTCTACCTCGGCTTCCACGCCAAGAAGATGGATCCCCGTCCGGAGGATCGCAACGACGCCGAGATCGCCGACGGAGCGGGCGAGCTGGGGTTCTTCCCCCCGTACTCCTGGTGGCCGCTGTGGGCCGCCGCGACGCTCGGGGTCTGCGTCTTCGGCGTGGCCACGTCCGCCTGGTGGTTGTTCATCATCGGTATCGCCCTGGGTGCGGTCGCGCTGTCCGGCTGGATCTACGAGTACTACCGCGGTGAGCACGCGCACTGACCCATCCGCCGCCACCAGCGACGAGGAGCCCCGGAGACCGACACGGTCGCCGGGGTTCTCCGGTTGTGGGGGACAGTTGGTTCAATGGGCACAGCAGCACCATCGCTCGCCCTGATCACCCCTCTTGGGAGACTCCATGTCGCTCGCCCTCAGCCGTGCCCACCTGCGCTCCTGGCGCGACCCCGGCTCGGCCGTGGCCGCAGCCGTCCTCGGCGCTGCGCTGCTGGCCGGGTGTGACGCGGGACAGGCCCTGCCGGGCGCCCAGGACGGGGCCGGGTCCCCGTCGGCACCTGATGCCGGCACGGCGAGCCCGGACGAGTCGTCCTCGCGGGCTGCGGAGGTCGAGGCGACCCTGCGGCCCAGCATCGCCAACCGAGCCGACGGCGTCGCCGTCGACACCCCGTTCGACGTCGTGGCCGGCGACGGCACCATCTCGAGCCTGACCGTCACCGGTTCCGGAGGGGTCGGCGAGCTGGTGGGTGAGATGGCGGAGGACCGCTGGACGGCCACCGGCCGGCTCGAGCCCGGTACGACCTACCAGGTCGCGGCCCAGATGCAGGACAGCACCGGCGACACGGTGACCCGTCGTACCAGCTTCAGCACCGAGAACCTCTCTCTCGACCAGCAGACCTACCCGTCCCTGGCTCCGCTGCAGGGCGAGACGGTCGGTGTCGGGATGCCGGTCGTGGTGACGTTCGACGTACCGGTCACGGACCGGGCCGGCATCGAGGAGCACCTCTCGGTCCAGACGACCCCGGCTCAGACCGGGACCTGGCGCTGGCTCAGTGACACCGAGGTGCACTACCGGCCGCGGCAGTACTGGCAGGCTGGCACCCAGGTGACGGTCGACGTGGATATCAACAGCGTGCCCGCCGGCAACGGGGTCTACGGACAGGAGAGCCGCACGGTCGACTTCACCGTGGGCGACGCCCACATCTACCGGGTCGACGCCGCACGCTACGAGATGCAGGTCTTTGCCAATGACGAGCTGCTACGCACCATCCCGATCACCACGGGCAAGGCCGGGTTCATCACCCGCTCGGGCACCAAGGTCATCGTCGAGAAGTTCGAGAGCAGACGGATGAACTCCGAGACCGTCGGCATTCCGGCCGGCTCGGCGGACGCCTACGACATCGACGACGTGCAGTACGCGATGCGGCTGACCTACTCGGGCGAGTTCCTGCACGCGGCCCCGTGGTCGGTGGGCTCCCAGGGCAACGCCAACGTCTCCCACGGCTGCACGGGCATGTCGACGACGAACGCGCAGTGGCTCTTCGAGCTGAGCCGGCGCGGTGATGTCGTCGAGTACACCGGCACCGACCGTCCGATGACCCTCGACAACGGGTACGGCGACTGGAACGAGTCGTTCAAGCAGGCCAGGGCCGAGTCCGCACTCGGCTGAGCTGGCCGCGCTCGGGCTCTGGCGTCGACCCGCACCTGGTCCCGGTACCTGTCGCTGCGGACGGCCACGGGCATGAGCAAGGGCCCTGGACCAGTGGTCCGGGGCCCTTGCTCACGCCTATGGTGCTCAGTCCTTGCGCAGTGGCTCACCCTCGAGCTCGTGCTTGCCGTCGAACTGGTGACCGTCCGCGGGTCGACCCTCCATGGCGGCCGCGAGCTCGTGCTCGTGGTCGGCGTGGTGGTGAGCCTCGGTGAGCTCGTCGCGGGTCGGCGCCTGGATGTTGTCGGCGTACATCAGCGTGCGCAGGCGACGGCGCAGACCGTCGAGAGGACCACTGGGGCCCTGGACACCGTTCGCATCGACGGTGGTGGTGACGTCGTCGTCGACCGGATCCCGGTCACGCACGGTGAGCGTGTAGGCGCTCTCCTGCGCGATCGGCAGGTGGCGCTCGGTGTAGCCGCCCTCCGGCGAACGCATCAGCACACCCGTCTCGTAGCCGTGCAGCAGCGTCTCGTTGTCGCTGCGCTGCAGGGAGATGCACCAACGACGCGTCAGGATGAACGCGATCACCGGACCGACGAACACGGCCCCTCGCATGAAGTAGGTGATCTGGTTGATGCTGAGGTGCAGCTTGATGGCAATGATGTCGTTGCCCGCGGCGGCCCACAGCAGGCCGTAGAGGGTCATCAGCGACACCATGAAGGCGGTGCGCGAGGGTGCGTTGCGCGGCCGCTCGAGCAGGTGGTGGTTGCGCTTGTCCCCGGTGATCCAGGCCTCGATGAAGGGCAGGACCAGCAGGATCGTGAACAGCACCCCGGGTAGCACGATGATCGGAAGGAAGACGTTCCACGGCAGCGTGTAGCCGAAGAGGTGCGTCTCGAGGCCCGGCATGATTCGCAGGGCACCGTCGGGCATGCCCATGTACCAGTCGGGCTGGGAGCCCGCGGTCACCTTGGACGGGTCGTAGGGGCCGTAGAGCCAGACCGGGTTGATCGTCAGGATCCCGCCCATCACCGTGGCGAGGCCGAAGACGATGAAGAAGAATCCACCGGCCTTGGCGGCGTACACGGGGAGCATCGGGAAACCGACGACATTCTGCTCGGTACGGCCGGGGCCGGGCCACTGCGTGTGCTTGTGATAGACGAGCAGCAGCATGTGGGCCGCGATCAGACCCAGCAGCAGGCCCGGGATGAGCAGCACGTGGATGGTGTAGAGGCGCGGGATGATGGACTCGCCCGGGAACTCACCACCGAACAGGAAGAACGACACGTAGGTGCCGACGACCGGGATGGACTTCATGAAGCCGTCCGCGGACCGGATGCCGGTGCCCGAGAGCAGGTCGTCGGGCAGGGAGTAGCCGGTGAAGCCCTCGAGCATGCCGAGGATGAGCAGCAGGCAGCCGATCACCCAGTTGAGCTCGCGGGGCTTGCGGTGGGCGCCGGTGAAGTACACCCGGAGCAGGTGGATGAACATGGAGGCGATGAAGAGCATCGCCGCCCAGTGGTGCATCTGGCGTAGCAGCAGGCCGCCGCGCACGTCGAACGACAGCTTGAGGCTGGAGGCGTAGGCCTCCGACATCTCGATGCCCCGGAGCTGGTCGTAGGAGCCGTTGTAGGTCACCTCACCCATGCTCGGGACGTACCAGAGGGTCAGGAACACGCCGCTGAGCAGCAGTACGACGAAGGACCACAGGGCGATCTCGCCGAGCATGAACGACCAGTGGTCGGGGAAGACCTTGCGCAGGTTCTTCTTGGCCAGGGTGGCGATGCCGAGGCGCTCGTCGGCCCAGTTGGCCGCCGCTCCCGCCTTGCTGGGCTTTTTCGCGATGGCGGCGGAGCTGTTGCTCGTGGCCACCTTGCTGGTGTCGACACTCATCCGGAGTCACGCCCCCAATAGCTCGGTCCAACAGGTTCGGTGAAGTCGCTCTGGGCGACGAGGTAACCATCGGCGTCCACGGCCAGCGGGAGCTGGGGGAGCGGACGGGCGGCAGGCCCGAAGACCACCTTTGCCGCGTCGGCCAGGTCGAAGGTCGACTGGTGACAGGGGCACAGGAGGTGGTGGGTCTTGCGTTCGTTGAGCGAGATCGGGCACCCGACGTGGGTGCAGATCTTGGAGTAGCAGAGGATGCCGTCGACGGACCAGTTCTCGCGACCGGGGCCGGGGGTGTTGTCGTCGGGGTCCATGCGCAGCAGGATCACCGCGGCCTTGGACTTGGCGACCTGGAGCTCGACGCCCTCGAGGACGTGCTCGCCCTCCTCGTCGACGGCGAAGATGATCTCCGGCTCGGCGTTCACGAGGTCGCCGATCTCGAGGTCGGCGGCCCGGATCGGGGTGCCGACCACGTCCCGCACGACGCGCATGCCCTGGGTCCACACGGTCGACTCCAGCTTGTCTCCCGGCAGCGGACCGAGGTCGCGCAGCAGGACCACGACCGGAGCCAGCAGGATCGTCACGGAGCCGAGCAGCGTGTTGCGGATCAGCGGGCGCCGGGCGATCCCGGACTCCTCGGTGCCCTGGGACAGCGCGGCCAGCGTGGCCTCGCGATCCTCGGGCGGGGAGGCCGCCGGGTGGCGCATCTCGATGATCTCGTGGTCGTCCATCAGCTTGCGGGCCCACTGGATGACGCCGATACCGATGAAGAGCAGCGCGCCGCCGAAGCTGAGGCCGAGGGCGACGTTGGACGCACCGGAGCCGAGGAAGACCGTGGGGTTGTCACCGACCTTGAGCGCGAAGTAGGAGACCAGGAAGAGCACGGCGCACACCATGGAGAGCACGAAGAGCGAGGCGACCTGGCGCTCGGCTCGCTTCTCGAGGCGCGGGTCAACGTCCGTGGGGCGCCACAGGTGCGCCGGCAGCCCCGGGTCGGAGACCGAGTCGTTGATGGCGGGCAGGTTGTCGTGCTGCGGGTCGTGCTGGAGATCGGTCACGCTGCCTCTCCCTTCTGCTTGGTCGTGCGCGTGGTGTGCGCCGCGATCCAGATCGCGAAGCCAACCAGACCGCCGATGCCGACGACCCAGGCGAACAGGCCCTCGACGACGGGCCCGAGACCGCCGAGCTCGAAGCCGCCGTACTTCGGCAGCTCGCGCAGGGAGGTCAGGTAGGCGATGACGTCGCGCTTCTCGTCCGGGTTCAGGTTGCCGCCGGAGAAACTGGGCATGTTGCCCGGTCCGGTCAACAGCGCCTCGTAGATGTGCTCCGGTGTGGTGTTGCTGAGGTTGGGTGCGGCGCCACCGCGGGGCATGGCGCCACCCTTGCCGGCGTAGTTGTGGCAGGCCGTGCAGTTGGTCAGGAAGATCTGGCCCCCGCGCTGGATGGCCTCCTCACGCTCGGTCTCGGAGAGGCCGGCCAGGCTGTAGTCGGCCTCGGCGGGCACGGCGGGTCCGGGCGCGAGGCTGGCGACGAAGGCGGCCATGGCCTCGATCTCGGCGTCGTCGTAGGTCGTGGGCTTGGTCGCACCCTGGGCGCCCGGCTGAGCCAGCGGCATCCGGCCGGTGCCGACCTGGAAGTCGACCGCCGCGGCACCGACGCCGGCGAGGGGCGGGCCGATGTTGGCGCCGTTGACGGTGAGGTTGCCCTCGCCGTTCTGCCCGTGGCAGTAGGCGCAGCCGACCAGGAACAGCTCGCGACCCTGCTCGACGAGCTCGGTGTCGCTCGCGGTGGTCTCGGCCTGGGCGGGCGCGAACGCGGAGTACAGGCCACCGGTGAGCAGCAGCCCGAGCACCATCAGCACCAGGCCCACGAAGGGGCGGCGACGATGCCGGGAGAGCCGGCCGGCGGAGCGGTTCAGGAGACGCACGACAAGTCCTTGCGGGTCTGGAGGGTCACAGCGGCGTTCGCGGTGGCGGGGGAGATCACTTGATCAGGTAGATCGTCGCGAAGAGACCGATCCACACGACGTCGACGAAGTGCCAGTAGTACGAGACGACGATCGCGCTGACCGCCTGCTCGTGGGTGAATCTCCTGGCGATCAGCGTGCGGCCCAGGACCAGGAGAAAGGCGATCAGACCACCGGTCACGTGGAGCCCGTGGAAGCCGGTGGTGAGGTAGAACATCGAGCCGTAAGCGGAGTCCTGGATGGTCACGCCCTCCTGCACCAGGTTGGCGTACTCGACGGCCTGGCCAGCGATGAACACCGCACCCATCAGGTAGGTCATCGAGAACCACTCCCGGAAGCCCCAGCCCTTGACCTGGAACAGGGACCCGGCCCGGCCGACCTGGCCGCGCTCGGCGGCAAACACCCCGAGCTGGCAGGTCAGGGAGGAGAGCACCAGGATCGTGGTGTTGACCGAGGCGAACGGCACATCGAGGATGCCGGTGTTCTGCGACCACAGCTCGGGACTCACCGAACGGATGGTGAAGTAGGCCGCGAACAGTGCGGCGAAGAACATCAGCTCGCTCGAGAGCCAGACGATGGTCCCGACGGCGACCATGCTCGGACGGTCGTGATGACCGTGGAGCCGGGAAGCCGGGATAGTTGCAGAAGCAGTCGTCGCCACGCAACCATTATGGCCCCTGCCCTCCACGCAGGCACCACACCCCCCGGGTTTCCCCGGGGTCATAAAGTTCACACCGTGATGCCCGCCCTGCTGCCCCTCGTGCCTGAGCGCCTGACCGGTGCGTTGGCGGCGGCCTCGGCCCAGGACGTGCTGCCGGCCTTCAATCCGAGCCGGCTGCTGAGCGAGGCGGGCCTGGCCCCGCTGCCGTTCGTCATCGTCGTGTGGGTGGGGGGCCTCTACCTCACCGGAGTGCACGTCCTGCACCGGCGCGGCGACCGGTGGCCGGTGGGCCGCACGATCTCGTTCGTCGCGCTGGGCCTGGGGTCCTTCGCGTTCGCCACGATGTCGGGGCTCGCGGCCTACGACACCACGCTGCTCTCGGCCCACATGGTGCAGCACATGATCCTGTCGATGCTGGTCCCGCTGGCCCTCGCTCTGGGGGCGCCGGTCACCCTGGCGCTGCGCACGCTGCCCGCACGCCCCCGACGCTGGCTGCTGGCGGTGCTGCACTCGCCGCTGGCCAGGGTGCTGTCGTTCGCCCCGCTGACGTTCCTGCTCTACATCCTCTCGCCGTGGGCCCTCTACTACTCCGGCTGGTACGACGCGTCGCTGGCGTCGCCGTACATCCACGAGGCCATGCACGTGCACCTGGTCTCCGTCGGCGCGTTGTTCTTCTGGCCCCTGATGGGCATCGACCCGCTGCCCGGGCGGGTGGGCTACCCGTTCCGGGTCCTGCTGACCGTGCTGACCCTGCCCTTCCACGCCTTCCTGGGCGTCACCATCATGGGCCAGCAGACGCTGCTCGGCGCGTCGCACTACCTCGCGCTGCGCGAAGGTCCGATGGCGTCGTGGTTGCCCGACCCGCTCGAGGACCAGCACCTGGCCGGTGGGATCCTCTGGGGCTCGGGCGACCTGATCGGGCTGGTGTTCTTCGGCGTGCTGTTCGTGCAGTGGGTGCGGTCCTCGATGGCCGAGGCCAAGCGGGAGGACCGGCGCCTGGACCTGATGGAGGCCCGCGAGCGCTCGAGCAGCACCGGGACGCCCTGATCCCCTGATCCCCAGATCCGGTCGATGACCTACGATTCGGGGGTGAGCGGTGCGAGCGAGGCGACCTCGAAGACGGTGGCCCTAAGGGTCCTGGTCTACAGCGACGACGTGACCACCCGTCAGCAGGTGATCCTGGCTCTGGGACGGCGCCCGCACCCCGAGCTGCCGGAGCTGGAGTACGTCGAGGTGGCCACCGAGCCCGTCGTCATCCAGAACATGGACGCCGGGCACATCGACCTGGTGATCCTCGACGGCGAGGCCGCTCCTGCCGGTGGCATGGGCATCGCCAAGCAACTCAAGGACGAGATCTACCAGTGCCCGCCCGTGATCGTGCTGACCGGACGGCCGCAGGACGCCTGGCTGGCCACCTGGTCGCGAGCCGAGGCCGCCGTGCCGCGCCCGATCGACCCCATCCAGCTCGCCGACGCCGTCATCGCCCTGCTGCGTGCCCGGGTCCCCGCCACCCGCTGACGGCCTCGCCGTCGTCACCGACCCACGCACCGGGAGCCCCGCATGAGCAGCTGGCCCGAGGTGCTCAGCGCGCTCGTCGCACGCCAGGACCTCACCGCCGCCCAGGCCTCCTGGGCGATGGGGGAGATCCTGTCGGGCGAGGCCACGCCGGCCCAGATCGCGGGCTTCGCGGTCTCGTTGCGGGCCAAGGGCGAGACGATCAACGAGGTCACCGGGCTGGTCGCGGCGATGTACGAGCGGCGGACGCCCATCACGGTGCCGGGCCGCCTCCTCGACGTCGTCGGCACCGGCGGTGACCGGTCCATGTCGGTCAACATCTCGACCATGTCGGCGATCGTGGCCGCTGCGGCCGGGGCGCGGGTGGTCAAGCACGGCAACCGGTCCGCGTCGTCGCAGTCAGGCTCCGCCGACGTGCTGGAGGCGCTGGGCATCCGGCTCGACCTGCCCGCGGCCCGGGTCGCGGCCGTCGCCGAGGAGGCCGGCATCACGTTCTGCTTCGCGGCCGCGTTCAACCCCGCGATGCGCCACACCGCGGTGCCGCGCCGCGAGCTCGGGGTCGCGACCACCTTCAACTTCCTGGGGCCGCTGGCCAACCCCGCGCGCCCGCAGGCCAACGCCGTGGGCTGCGCGGACCTGCGGATGGCGCCGGTGATGGCCGGGGTGTTCGCGGCCCGCGGGGTCGACGCCTGGGTGTTCCGGGGTGCCGATGGCCTGGACGAGCTGACCACGACGACCACCTCGTCGGTCTGGGTCGTGCACGACGGCCAGACCCGGGCGGTCACGATCGACCCCTCCGAGCTGGGCATCACGCCGGCGACCGCCGAGGACCTGCGGGGGGGTGACACCGCCCACAACGCCGAGGTGGTGAGACGCCTGCTCGCCGGCGAGCCGGGCCCGGTCCGCGACGCGGTGCTGCTCAACGCCGGGGCGGCCCTCGCCGTGCACGCCGAGCCGGGCGCGGACGTCGTACCGGCCCTGGCCGCGGGGGTCGCCCGCGCCACCGCGGCGATCGACAGCGGTCAGGCTGAGTCGACGCTGGCCCGCTGGGTCGAGGCGTCCTCGGCCTGAGCCTGCTCCATGTCCTCGCCGGGCACGTCACGCCACGGGCGGCGGCGTGCACCGGCCACCACGAGCGTGACCCCGAGGACGACCAGGGTGGCGAGCAGGGCGCGTGAGGGCGTGGCCCACGCCTCGGACCCCGCCTGCGGGCTCGTGCGGATCTCGAACCCGCGGACGAACCAGACGCTGGAGACGCCGGCGACGGCGGTGAGCAGGCCCATGACCCACAGCGCGATGTCCGACGTGCGGGCCTGCGCGCGGCGCCGGTCCAGCACCGCTCCGCAGAGCAGGATCAGTCCCACCGCGAACGGCAGGCCGTAGCGGCCCTGCCACAACGCGCCCTGGGTCGGGTACGTCGCCACGGTCGCGGCGGTGGGCACGACGGCTGCCAGCAGCACCGCGAGGGCGAGCACGCCGCGCTGGCGCCGGTCGGCGTGCCGCACCGCCAGGCCGGCGGTGACCCACCAGCCCACGAACACGGCGGCGTACACCAGCAGCGGCGCCATGTGGTTGCGGCTAGGGAACGCCGCGACGGACTGGAAGACCCACAGGGCCATCTCCCGTGGTAGCACCGTCACGACCGACGGCAGGTCGACGTCGGTGCGCTCGGTCGGCATGTTCGTCGCCGCCAGGACGCTCCACGCGAGGGCACCGGCGGTGGCGGTCGCGACGACCGAGGCGCAGACCCACGTCGACCGTCTCCGCAGCAGGTCGGGGAGATCACGACGCGCCAGCAGGGCGGCGACGGTCAGCACGGTGAGCAGGCACCAGAGTGGACCGAGGGTGCGGACGGTGACCATCGGGACCGCCGCCACCGTGGCGACGAGGAGAAGCCAGCCGTGCGGGGCGCCGATCCGCACGCGGTCGACCATCGCGAGGAGGGCGCACCAGCACAGCACGGCGGCCGACATCTCGAGGCCGTTGGGCGCCACGACGGTGGAGGAGTACAGCAGCACCGGGGTGGCCGCCAGCACCACCGTCGTCGCGGGCCAGCTGGTGCGCGAGCACGCCTGGGTCACCGTGAGCGCCGCGGCCAGCAGGAGGGCACACAGCAGTGACGACGCGGCCCGCATCGCGTACAGCGCGGCCGCGCCCTCGAAGGGCAGTCCGACGACCCCGACGACGGCGTAGTAGCCGGGGTTGTACCGGGAGGCCGAGGACCCGACGGTGGCCATGCCGTCCCGCACGCTCCCGTTCGGACGGCAGTTGTCCACCGTGGTGTAGACGAGGGCCTCGCACTCGGCCCGGGCGGCGGCGACCACCGAGGCCGGGACCTGCACGAGCTCGCCCCAGCCGCCCGGCGAGGCCTCGTGGGTGGGGGAGAAGTCGCCGTGGGCCACGGCTGCCGCCTTGAAGGCGTGGTCGTGCTCGTCGATGCCGGCGAACGGCGGGACGCAGAGGATCCAGGCCAGCTGGACCAGCAGGATCCCGGCCAGGGCCAGGACGAAGGTGCGGGCGGGTGAGCGGCCCGGGCGGGTCCGAGATCCTGGGGTCGGGGCCACGGCGACGGTCGTGCTCATGACGCGAAGGCGTGCCGGGCGAGCCTGGTCACGGCACCGACGTCGGCAGTGCGCACCGCGGTCGGCAGCATGGTCAGGGCGTGCGCGCGCGACATCACGCGAGCGCGGCCGGCGCGAGCGGCCCGTGACCAGCCGACGTCCTGAGCCCGACGGGTGATGTCCGCGAAGTAGGCCCGTTCCTCCTCGAAGCGTCCGCCCGAGACCGCCTGCACGCTGGAGAGCGAGGCTGCGTGCCGGCGGTACTCGAAGCAGACCTCGTCGTCGACCACAAGGGTGCCGCCCGCCAGCAGCACGTCGACGAGCAGAGCGAGGTCCTGCACGACCTGGTAGTCCGCTCGGAAGCCGATGCGTGCTGCGGTCTCCCGGTGCCAGCACAGGCTGGGGAAGTAGCACCAGTTGCCCCGCAGCAGCGAGGCGACCGGGTCTTCACCACGCAGGACGGCACGACCCCGGGGCCGCGAGCTCCGCTTCACGCGGTCCACCAGCGGCAGGCGGGCGTCACCGGCACGGTCGATGATGCGTACGCCGGGCTGGATGACCTGGGCCCGGGTCGTCTCGACGAGCCGGTGCACGGTCTCGACGTAGGTCGGGAGAAGTCGGTCGTCGCACCCCAGGATGACGACGTACTCGGCGGTGGCGACGGACAGGGCGCGGGAGAAGTTCGCGTTGACACCGAGCGTGGTGGCGTTGTGCAGGACCCGGATGCGCGGGTCGTGCAACGAGGTCACCCAGTCGTCGAGGCCGGGGTAGGGGTAGCAGTCGTCCAGGATCGTGGCCCGCCAGTCGGGGACGCCCTGGTCGCGCAGGGACCCGACGGCCTGGTGCAGGTAGTCCGGCGCGCCGTAGAACGGGATGACGAACTCGACGAGCGGCTGCGGCCCGGTCACGGGACCACGGGGGCGGTGCGGTCCTCGCCCGGGTGCCGGAGGTCGACCTGCTGCTCCAGCAGGGCCACGCTCCGGGTCAGCACGGTGATGCGTTGCTCGAGCTCGTGGGCCCGGCGTCGCTGCAGCACGCTGCCGAAGGTGAACGCGACCACGCCGACGTACAGCACGAGGTCGGTCCCTCGTCCGACCCCGACGGACTGGGCCAGAGCAGTCACGACCCCCGGGAAGAGGACCGCTACGATCCATCCCGCCGCGAGACCGAGGCCGGCCGCCCTGGTGAAGGCGAGCGTGCTGCTCCGACGTCCGCCGCGCAGCACCCACCAGCACAGGGCGATGGCGCTCCCGACCAGGAACAGCTTGATGATCATGGCGCCGTCTGGAGCTTGGCCACGGCGAGGTCGAAGAGCACGTTGAACGCGTTCACGTTGCTCTGGCCCTTGGCCCGCGAGTAGTCGGTGTAGGTGATGGTGACCGGGTGCTCGACCCAGGACAGACGGTGGCGGCTGATGGCGGCCTCGAGCTCGCTGGCGTGGGCCATCCCCGGCTGGGTGATCCGGATCGTCTCCAGCGCGGCCCGGCTGAGGACGCGAAGCCCGTTGTGGGTGTCGGTCAGGTCGAGACCTGAGCTCCAGCGGGAGTAGTGAAGGGCTGCGAGGAGGATCATCCGGCGCAGCAGGGGGGCGCCATGGTCACCGTGGCGGACCCTGGAGCCCAGGACCACGTCGACGCCGGTGTCCTTCGCGACCTGCACCATGGCGTGGGCGTCACCCACGTCGTGCTGACCGTCGGAGTCGAACGTCACGACCCGCTCGGCCGTGGTGTGGCGCAGCGCGTAGTCGAAGCCGGTCTGCAGGGCCGCGCCCTGTCCCAGGTTGACGCTGTGCCGCAGCACCACGGCACCGGCGTCGCGGGCGACCCGGGCCGAGTCGTCCCCGCTGCCGTCGTCGACGCAGACCACGTGGTCGAAGGTGCGCAGCAGCTCGGAGACGACGGCGGCGCCCACGGTGCCCTCGTTGTGCATCGGCACCACGACGACGGTGTCGCCCGTCGCTCGTGTCCTGCTGTCCATGATGTGAGGCTAGGGCCGTGCGGACCCGTCGAGGAGGGGTCGCGGCGAATTGTGGTTGATCGGCGCGAGGAGTAGTCCGAGTGGGCCATGCCGGGCCCGTTGGTCAGTCCAGCCCGAGGGAGAACGCCGACTCGAGGTCGTGGCGAGAGTAGGCCCGGAAGGCGATGTGGGTCTCGGTGTCGGTGACGCCGGCCACCTTGTTGACCTGGTCGGCGACGACGTCGGCCACCTGGTCGTGGTTGCGGACCCGGACCAGGGCGATCAGGTCGATCTGGCCGGTCACGGAGTAGACCTCGCTCACGCCGTCCAGAGCGGCGATGGCCTCGGCGACCTCGGGGATCCGGGCGACGTCGGCCTTCACGAAGACGATGGCGGTGATCATGGGTCGAAGGGTAGTGGAGCAGATCCGTCAGCGGGCGGGCCGGTGCAGCGTGGTCAGCTCGCGTCGCTCGGCGAAGGGAACCAGGGACTGCCGCGACACGTTGACGGCGTCGTGCAGGGCGACGTGCCGGGTGGCACCGCCGGTCGGGCACACCCACTCACCCTCGACGGCGACGAGACGGATGCCGGGCTTCTCCAGCCAGCGCAGCACCTTCTCGGTCTCCTCGGGGGTCGCGGCGGGCACCGGCCCCGGGGCGGTGCTCACTGTCTCGGCGCCGGCCCGCAGCTCAGCGACGTACTGGTGGGCGTCGGCTCCGGGCGGGATCACGCCGGCCGCGGCCAACCGACCGAACCTGACCACGTGCACGGCCCACCGGCCGTCGTCCTCGCGGCGGGTCGCGACCACCTCGGCGCACCCGGTCAGGGCCGAGAGACGCTGGGTGCGCGCCGCGGCCCGCACGAACGCGGCGAGCCGGTCGCGGTGCACCCCGGCCTCCTCGAACCTCTCACCCTCGGCCAGCTCGCTCATCCGGGCGTTGATCGCGTCGACGACGTCGTCGGGTCGCCGCAGCAGGGTGTCGCGCAGGCGTCGTACGACGGAGGCGTAGGTCGTGGCGTCGACGCTGCCGTCGCAGGGGGACAGGCACCGGCCCAGCTCGGCCAGCACGCACGGGGACCGGGACGGCTCGCGACCGAACGAGTCGCTGCACTGACGCACCGGGAAGGTGTCGTGCAGTGCGGCCAGGCACTTCTCCGCGATCTTCCTAGAGCCGAACGGTCCGAGGTAGTCGGCGTCGTCGTCGAGGACCCGGGTGACCAGGGACAGCCGGGGCCAGTGCTCGCGGGTGAGCTTGAGGAAGTGCATCTTCTCGGGATGGCGCGAGCGCCGGTTGTAGCGCGGCTTGTGCTCGGCGATCAGCCGCAGCTCGCGGACCTCGGCCTCCAGCGGGGTGCTGCACTCGATGCCGGTGACCGAGGAGGCCAGGTTGACCATCTCGCCCATCCGGGACCGCGTCTCGGAGGCGGTGAAGTAGGACCGCACCCGGGTGCGCAGGTCGCGCGACGTGCCGATGTAGAGCACCCGGGACCGGTCGTCGCAGAAGAGGTAGACACCCGGGGAGTGCGGCAGGCCCTCGGCGAGGTGGCGCTTGCGGCGCTGCGCGGTGCTGACCCGGGCCGAGAAGGTCTGCAGCTCCTCGAGCGTCACCACGCCGAGTCCACCGAGGCGCTCCATCAGCCCGTGCAGCACGTCGACCGTGGCGCGGGCGTCGGCCAGGGCCCGGTGGTTGGGGGTGGTGCTGGATCCGAAGACCTTGGCCAGCGAGGAGAGCTTGCAGTTCGGCGCGTCGTCACGGGTGATCACCCGTCGGGCGAGCCGCGCGGTGTCGAGCACCTCGAAGGTGGGCCAGGCGCGGCCCTGCTCGGCGTTGAAGTGCTGCAGGAAGCCGACGTCGAACGGCGCGTTGTGGGCGACCAGGACGGTCCCGGCGGCGAACTCGAGGAACGCGGGCAGCGCGGACTCGATGCCCGGTGCGTCGGCGACCATGGAGTTGCTGATGCCGGTCAGCACGGCGATGAACGGCGGGATCTCGCTGTGGGGGTTGACCAGTGTCTGGAACTCACCCAGGACCTCGCCCCCGCGCACCTTGACGGCGCCGATCTCGGTGATCATCGAGCCGGCCGCCGCCGAACCACCCGTGGTCTCGAGGTCGACGACGGTGAAGGTCAGCTCGCGCAGGGGACGGCCGAGCTCGTCGAAGCTGCGTTGCGACTCCCACCGGGAGGTCGCACTCTGGGTCGCACTCTGGGTCGCACTGGTCACGGGACCGAACCTAGGTCCGGGCACCGACACCCACGGTGCTCCCGGCTCCGGGACACGCGGGCCGGTCTCCCGGACTCGCGTGGGTCGGCGCTCGCGCGCCCGCCTACGCTGGAGACCGAGGGGTCTGCTCCCGCTGAGCGCCGGACGTCGAGTGCCGACCCGACGCGCGGAGTGCAGGAGGTGCGATGCCCGAGACCGATCCCACTCTGGGTGACCTGCCCGCACCGGTCCGGCAGCGGCTCGTCTCCCTGGTCGCCGGCGCCCTGCCCGAGGTCGCCGTGCTGCCCGCGTCGTTGCGCCGGATCCGTGACTTCGCGCCCGCCCGACGGGCCCGCGCGGGCGCCGCGTCGATCGAGGGCGCGCTGCAGGACGCGGAGTTCCGCGTCCGGGCGGCCCTGGTGGTCCCGGCGCAGCCCGGGGTGGACGACCCGGTCACCGCGGCCGCGCTCGCCTGGCTGGGACGCGGTGACGGCTGGCTCGAGGACCTCGCGAAGGCCCTCGCCCTGGTCAGCGAGCACGAGGAGTCGAGCGGACGCGAGGACGAGCGGCTCGCCCGGCTCACCGTGCGGCTCGACCAGGCGGAGCGTGTGCTGCGCGAGGCGCGCGGGTCGCACCGCCAGCAGCTCGACGAGGCCCGGGCCGAGAACGCCCGGCTCCGGCGCACCCTCGGCCAGGAGAGACGCGCAGGGCGGGAGGCGCTCGAGGCCGCGACGTCCG
>JAJAYJ010000062.1 GCA_026786275.1 Nocardioides sp.
CCGTAGCGGCGCGGCTGGGAGATGCCGAGGTCGACGTAGGCGGCAAGGTCGGGACAGTGCATGGTGACTCGGACCCGGTCGTCCTGGTCGCGCAGCAGCTGTGGGCCGAGGTCGTGACCGGTCAGATCACACAGGAAGGCCGAGATGTGGCCCAAGGCGTGGATCGCGGTCGTCGGGTCGTTGATGCCGGGCGAAAGGGCCTTGTTCGCCACGTCGGCGAGCTGACGCAACCCGTAGCCGACGTCCTGAGACGCGGTCCTTTCGAAGCCCGTGTGCAGGCATCCGGCAACGAGGTCGGCCACACGCTCAGCCGTCTCCTCGTCAAAGCGGCCACCAGCGACAGGCCACGCGCACCCACGGGCGTGCCCTTGACCACGAAGCTGCCCGGGTAGACGTCGAGACTCAGCAGCGCACCTTCGCCCACGGCGACCTGGACGAGGTAGCCCTGCTTGATCCGGATCAGGAACCCGTCCTCGCGGGCGAGCAGTTGCACCGCATCGAGGGGCGGCCGTGACCCGAGAGGTTGGTCTCCGTCGTCGCGGTCGCGCTCGGGAGGCACTGCGCGCATCGTTCTCGAGGCGTCGCGATGCCCGTCGCAGCATCGTCTCGACTCGGATCTGCGCGGTGAGATGAGCCAGGAACAGCACCAGCCCCAGCACACTGGCCACAGCCAACAAGAAGGCCAGGGTGACCGCAAACTTCGGGACGAACTCGGCCTGTCCGCTGTCACCGGCACTACGCACCGCTCGCAGCCCGGTCAGCGCCAAGGTGAAGGTCGCCAGGAACAACGCCAGCGTGGCGTGTACGAACTGGTCGCTCGTGAAGGTCCGTAGCAGCCTCGGGGAGAACTGGCTGCTGGCCAGCTGCAAGGCCACCACCGTCAGCGAGAAGGTCAACGCGGTCACCGTGATCAGCGAGGAGGCGCTTGCACCCAACAGCGAACGGGCCGCGTCGGCATCGCCTCCGAAGAGCAGGCCGCTCACCCGCCCGGACAGATGTTGGTTGACCGCGGAGTCCAGCTCCGGGAGGCCCAACCCGATCAACAGCGCGGCCACCACCGCAATCGTGGGAATGGACCACAACTGGGTCGTGAACGTGTCGCGCGTGTTGGCCGGCCAGGGTCTCATGACGCGCATCGTCCCGGCCGATCGGCAACGGGCGGCATCGCCGGGCCGCTACGCCCGTGCCGCCGCTCCTGTCATGGCTGACCCGCTGCCGTGGTGGCTGGTGCAGATCCGGTCGAGGTGCGAGTGCTGCGCGCCAGGTGTCCGCGGTGGCGTTCTGCACCCCTCGGAGCTGCAGGTGGGTGAGGAGGCGGTCCCGGGCGGCGACGCCGTTCAGGACCAGTCGGCCAGCCGCTTCAGGTCGGCCACGATCTCGTCGAGCCGGTTCACCAGGGACAGGTGCCCCTCGTCCTCCAACAGGTGTGCCTGCGCCCCCGGCACGTGTTCGGCCAGCCAGACGCCGTGCTGATAGGGAACCATCGCGTCCTGCCGGCCCTGCCAGATCGCGACCGGCACGGTGATCGAGGCCAGGTCGAAGCCCCACGGCGCCACGCACGCGAGACCGTCGTCGCGGACCCCGCGCACGCCCTGCGCGGCGGCACGTCGGAAGGTCTCCGCGACCCACACCGCGTGCTCGCCGGTGAGCGCGGCCCGGTCGACCGGGGTCAGCAGCCCGCCCATCTCGGCGACCAGGTCGTCCACGCCCGCCTGGAGAACGGGCAGGAAGTCGGTGGTCAGGTAGGCGGCGTAGGTCTCGGCACCGGCGCGGGCGGCGGCGTACTCCGCGACGTTCTCGGGAGCCATCTGGGCGGACCAGTCCAGGCCCTCGGCGTCGTGGGGTGCCACCCCCGCCAGGCTGGCCGCCGCCCGGCACCGCTGCGGCAGCAGCGCGGCACAGGCCAGGGCGCGAGGACCCCCGCCGGACCACCCGAGCGTCACGAACTCCTCGGCGCCGAGGTGGTCGAGGACGGCGACCACGTCGGCCACGTCGTGGGCGAAACGCGGTCCGTCGGCCGGCAGCTCGCGGGGGGTGGAGGCGCCGTAGCCCGGACGGGAGTAGGTGACCATCCGCAGACCGAGGTCGGCGGCCACCCGGTCGATCGGGGCGTAGGGCACGGCCGCGGACGGCGAGCCCGAGTGGAACAGCCACGTCCGGCCGTCCGGATCACCGCCGGTGAGCACCTCGAGGGTGCGTCCGTCGGGGGTGGGCACCTCGAGGTAGGTCATGCACGTGATGCTAGGCCTGGGGACAGCTCCCGCAGCCGTCGGCGTCGCCCTCTAGGGTCTACGGGTGCCCCCGGAGACCACCGATCGCCAGCAGACGCGGATGCGTGACGCGCTGGCCGCTGCGGTGGGTGAGCTCGGCGGCTCGGAGCGGCCGGGCCAGGTCGCGATGGCCGAGGCCGTGCAGGCCGCGATGACCGACGGCGAGCACCTGCTGGTGCAGGCCGGCACCGGCACCGGCAAGTCGCTGGCCTACCTGGTGCCGAGCCTGGTGCACCACGAGCGGGTCGTGGTGGCCACGGCGACGCTGGCGCTGCAGCACCAGCTGGTGGAGCGTGACCTGCCCCGCCTGGTCGAGGCCGTGGGGCACCTGCCCGGGGTCGACGCGTCGTACGCCGTGCTCAAGGGTCGTTCCAACTACGCCTGCCTGCACCGGGTCCGGTCCGGGGTGCCCGACGACCAGGGTGCGCTGATCGACGTGCCCGAGGGCTCGCTGGGCAAGAAGGTGCTGGAGCTGCGGGACTGGGCCGAGAAGGACGCCGAGGCGGGGGCCAGCGGGGAGCGCGACAACGCGCCGCGGCACACCGACCGGGAGTGGCGCCAGGTCAGCGTCAGCCACCGCGACTGCCTGGGCGCCGCGAAGTGCCCGTTCGGCAAGGAGTGCTTCGCCGAGGTGGCCCGCGAGAAGGCGCACCGCGCCCACCTGATCGTCACCAACCACTCGCTGCTGGCCATCGACGCGGTCGAGGGCGTGCCGATGATCCCGGACTACGACCTGGTCGTGATCGACGAGGCCCACGAGCTCACCGCCCGGGTCACCCAGGCCGCCACCGACGAGTTGTACGCCGCCGAGGTCGAGCGGACCGCACGGCGCGCCCAGCGGTTCGTGGACGACGAGGCCGACGACCTCGCGGACGCCGCCGACGCGCTGCGCGCCGCGATGGACGAGACCCCGCCCGGCCGGCTGGAGCGGCTGGGTGACCAGCTCTCCGACGCCCTGGTCCTGGTCCGTGACGCCGCCCGCGCCTGTACGTCGGCGTTCCCCAAGGAGGCCGGCGACTCCGACGCCGACCCGGGACGCACCCAGGCGCGCGGCGGGGTGCAGGAGCTGTTCAAGGTGGCCGAGCGGATGGCCGCGCACTCCGAGCACGACGTGATGTGGCTGGGCGAGGGCACCGACCGGATCCCGCCGAGGCTGTGCGTGGCGCCGCTGCAGGTCTGGGGCCCGATGCGTGACAAGCTGCTGACCGACAAGACCGTGATCTTCACCAGCGCGACGCTGATGCTCGGCGGCGAGTTCGGTGCCGTGGCCACGAGCTTGGGCCTCAAGCCGTCGGAGCGGGTGCTGGAGCACGCCGGACCCGAGCGCACCGACGAGGTGCTGCCCTGGGTGGGGCTCGACGTCGGCAGCCCCTTCGACTACGGCCAGCAGGCCATCCTGTACGTCGCCCGGCACCTGCCGCCGCCGGGTCGCGACGGGCTCGGGCCGGCCCAGCTCGACGAGATCGTGCAGCTGGTGGACGCGGCCGGTGGCCGCACCCTGGGCCTGTTCTCGAGCCGCCGGGCCGCCGAGGCCGCGGCCGAGGTGGTCCGAGAGCGGCTGCCGCACCTGACGACCCTGGCCCAGGGAGACGCCCAACTCCCCGAGCTGGCCCGGCAGTTCGTTGACGACCCGCACACGTGCCTGTTCGGCACGCTGTCGCTGTGGCAGGGCCTCGACGTGCCGGGGGAGACCTGCCAGCTCGTGCTGATCGACCGGATCCCGTTCCCGCGGCCCGACGACCCCCTGATGAGCGCCCGGCAGAAGGCGGCCGACAAGGCGGGCGGCAACGGCTTCATGCAGGTCGCGGCCACGCATGCCGCGCTGCTGCTGGCCCAGGGTGCGGGTCGGCTGATCCGCACCACCGCCGACCGTGGGGTCGTGGCCGTGCTCGACCCCCGGCTGGCCACGGCCCGCTACGGCAGCTTCCTCAAGGCGAGCCTGCCGCCGATGTGGACCACGACGGACCCGGCCCTGGTCCGCAAGGCCCTGGCCCGGTTGGCTCAGCCCCCCGCCTGACCCGCCGAGTCGGCTCTTGTGCACGCCGACACCACGCCGAGTCGGCGCTTGTGCACGCGTCTGGCGCGTGCAC
>JAJAYJ010000063.1 GCA_026786275.1 Nocardioides sp.
CCGCCCCCCCCCCCCCGGCCCGGGCCCCCGCCGCCGCGGCGCGGGCGCCCCCCCCCCCCCCCCCCCCCCCCCCCGACTCGGCGCGTTCTGGTAGTCCCACGGGTCACACCAGGCTCTTGTGTCCCGGCGTGGCTGCCGGGTGAACCGTCGCGTCGTCCTTAGGGTCGAGGAGCGGGGTCGACTCGGCCCTGGTCCTACTTCCCCGGGATAAGACGCGAGGCACGATCAGGATGGGCAACAGCTTCATCGGCCGCGACATGGCCGTGGACCTCGGCACCGCCAACACGTTGGTCTACGTGCGTGGCAGAGGTGTCCAGGTCGACGAGCCCAGCGTGGTGGCTATCGACGACCGCACCGGCGAGGTCCTGGCGGTGGGCCACGACGCCAAGCGGATGCTGGGCCGTACCCCTGAGTCGATCAGGGCCATCCGGCCGCTGCGCGACGGCGTGATCGCCGACTTCGAGGCGACCGAGCAGATGCTGCGCTTCTTCATCGCCCGCGTGCACCGGCGCCGCTACTTCGCCAAGCCGCGGATGGTCATCTGCGTGCCGAGCGGGATCACCCCCGTCGAGCAGCGTGCGGTCAAGGAGGCCGGCTACCAGTCCGGCGCCCGACGGGTCTACATCATCGAGGAGCCGATGGCAGCAGCGATCGGGGCCGGACTGCCCGTGCACGAGGCGACCGGCACCATGGTCGTGGACGTCGGCGGCGGCACGACGGAGGTGGCGGTGATCTCCCTGGGCGGCATCGTGACCTCCCTGTCCGTGCGCACGGCCGGCGACGACCTTGACGCCTCGATCGTGGCGTGGATGAAGAAGGAGCACGCCTTCCTGCTCGGCGAGCGCACCGCCGAGGAGGTCAAGATCACCCTCGGCAACGCGCACCCCAGCGTGCCGGCCCAGCAGGCCGACGTCCGCGGCCGCGACATGATCTCCGGCCTGCCCCGCAGCGTGAGCGTCACCACCGACGACATCCGGGAGGCGATGGCCGAGCCGCTGACCGGCATCGTGGACGCCGTCCGCGTCACCCTGGACCAGACCCCTCCCGAGCTGGCCGGCGACATCATGGACCGCGGCATCGTGCTCACCGGGGGCGGTGCGCTGCTGGCCGGTCTCGACGAGCTGATCCGGCAGGAGACCGGGATGCCGGTCCACATCGCCGACGACCCGCTGACCTCGGTCGCCATGGGCGCCGGTCGCTGCGTCGAGGAGTTCGAGGCCCTCCAGCAGGTGCTGGTCACGGAGCGCCGCCGGTGGTGAGCCGCCCACGTCGGTCCTCCCCGCGCCTCGAGCGCCTGAACCGCCGCGGCTCGCTCGAGCGCCGTGGCGGGCCCTCAGACCCCCCGCGCGCCTCCCGGGTGGTCGCCCTGCTGCTCGCGGGCGCCCCCCTGGTCGCGCTCGACGCGAGCGCCGGGGACGGTTCCCCGGTCGACCCGGCCCGCCGGGTGCTCGGTGAGGTCTTCGGCCCCATCGAGTCCGGAACCAGCGCGGCCCTGTCCCCGGTGCTGGGTGCCCGGGAGTGGTTGACCAGCACGGGCGACCTGCGGCGCGACCGCGACGCGCTGCAGCTGGCGAACGCCCAGCTGGAGGAGCAGGCACGCACGGCCGACTTCGACCGCAACCGGTTGCGGGAGTACGACCGGCTCACCTCGGCGGCCAACAGCTACGGCCGGGCGCTGGTGCCCGCACGGGTGATCGGCGTCGGGGCGGCCCAGAGCTTCTCGCGCACCGTCACCATCGACGCCGGCACCCGCTCGGGACTGCACGCGGACATGACGGTCGTGAACGGCGACGGCCTCGTCGGGCGGATCGTGCGGGTCACCAGCGGCACCGCCACGGTCCTGCTGGTTGTCGACGCCGAGTCCGCGGTCGGGGGTCGGGTCGCTCAGAGCATGAAGGTCGGCTTCCTGACCGGTCAGGGCAGTCTTGACGCCGGGGGTCGGCTCGACCTCGAGCTGGTCGACCAGGCCCACGTGCCCAGCAGGGACGACAGCGTGGTCACGTGGGGCAGCGACGACGGCGCGCCGTACGTCGCGGGCATCCCGGTCGGCCGCGTCACCTCGGTCTACACCTCGCTGCGCGAGACCACCCAGCGCGCCGAGATCGCGCCGTACGTCGACTTCGGCGCCCTCGACCTGGTCGGCGTGGTGGTGCCGTCGGGCACCCGCAGTGACCGTGCGGTGATCGAGGCGGACGGGAGCCTGCGGTGAGCTCCCCGATCGGCCCCGGCCTCAGCTCGTACCGCGCCCTGGTGGCGGTCCTGCTGACCGGCCTCGCGCTCACGGTGCAGGTCTCGGTGCTGCCCTTCGTGTCCTGGCACGGCGTGGTGCCCAACCTGGTGCTGCTGGTGGTCCTCGCCACCGCGCTGAGCTACGGCTCGGAGTTCGCGATGGTGCTGGGCCTGGCCGCCGGCGTGATGCTCGACCTGGCCCCGCCGGCCGACCACGTGGCCGGTCGCTGGGCCATCGCCCTGGTGGCGGTGGGCTACCTGGCCGGCTATGTCCGGAGCTCGCGCCAGGGCCCGCTGGCCGTGGCCGGGATCGTGCTCGCCTCCTCCTTCGTCGGCACCTCGATCTTCGCGCTGTCCGGTGTGCTGCTGCGCGACCCGGTGCTGGGCGTCGGCGAGCTGCTCGGCGGGGTGCTGCAGTCGGTCGTGGGCGACCTGCTGCTCGCGCCGCTGGTGCTGTGGCCCGCGATGCGGGTGCTGCGCCACGTCCAGCTCGAGCGAGCCACGACCTGATGGCCCGCACGGTCCCCACCGATGCCCGCACGGCGGTCGCCACCACCTCGCGGCTGCGGCTGGTGGTGGTCCAGGCCCTCGTCCTGGCCCTCTTCGGCACGCTGTTCGCCCGGCTCTACTACGTGCAGGTCGTGGACGGCGACGCCTACACCGCGCGGGCGGCCTCCCAGTCGGTCCGGCAGGTGGTCGTGCAGCCGCAGCGGGGCCTGATCGTCGACGACCAGGGCCGCCCGCTGGTCGCGAACCGGATGTCGTGGGAGGTCTCGGTCGACCTGAGCACGCTGGGGAAGCTGCCGGTCGCGGACCGCGGCGAGCTGCTCGACCGGCTGGCGACGGTGACCCAGGTGCCCACCCACCGGATCGAGCGCAAGCTCGCGCTGTGCGGCAGCGAGGGCGCGGTCGTCGGCCTGTGCTGGAACGGCTCGGCGTACCAGCCGGTGCCGATCTCCCAGGACGTCGACCAGACCCTGGCCCTGCGGATCCTGGAGCAGCCCGAGGACTTCCCCTCGGTGGTCGCCCAGCAGCAGAGCGTGCGGGCCTACCCCCGCCCCTTCGGCGTGAACCTCGCCCACGTGCTGGGCTACCTCAGCCCGGTCACCGGCGACGAGTACGACGAGGCCGAGGCCGACGGCGACGCCTCCCTGAACGCCGCCTCCGCGGTGGGTCGCGCCGGCGTCGAGAAGCAGTACGACGCGTGGTTGCGGGGCATGCCCGGCAGCACCTCGGTCGCGGTCGACTCGATGGGCCGGGTGATGGGCGACGGTGACGAGGTCACGCCCCAGCCCGGCGACACCCTGGTGACCTCGATCGACGCCAAGGTGCAGAGCGTCGTCGAGGAGCAGCTCGCGGGCTCGATCGCGACGGCCCGCTCCACCCTCGACAAGGTCACGGGCAGGAACTACGTCGCGGACTCCGGCGCCGTGGTCGTCATGGAGGCCCGGACCGGCCGGATCGTTGCGATGGCCAGCCAGCCGACGTACGACCCCGAGGTCTGGGTCGACGGGATCACCAAGAAGCAGCTCGCAGGTCTCTACTCCGAGAAGGCCGGCACCCCGCTGCTCGGTCGCGCCACCCAGGGCCAGTTTGCGCCCGGCTCGACCTGGAAGCCGGTGATGACGGTCGGGGCCCTGAACAACGGGTTCTCGCCCGACACCCGCCTGGACTGCTCATCGTCGTTCCGGGTCGGCAACCGCGACTTCAAGAACTACGAGTCGGTGCCGTACGGGATGATCGGCTTCGACCGGGCCCTGCAGGTCTCCTGCAACACCTTCTTCTACCGGGTGGGCTACCACTACTGGGAGAAGTACGGCACCGACGTCGCGGACGTCGACGCCAAGGACCCGCTGGTCTCGATGGCCCAGGAGTTCGGCTTCGGGACCGAGACCGGGATCGACCTGCCCGGCGAGGCTGCGGGCCGGATCGCCGACCGGCGCTGGAAGCGCGCCTACTTCGAGTCGATGCGGTCCTACTACTGCAAGGTCGGCAAGGAGCCGGGCCTGGACTTCCAGCACGTCTTCGCCCGCGAGTTCTGCATCGAGGGTTTCGCCTACCGCGCCGGTGACGCGGTCAACTTCGCCATCGGCCAGGGCGACACCGTGGTCACGCCGCTGCAGCTGGCCCGCGCGTACGCCGCGATCTCCAACGGCGGCACGCTTTACGAGCCGCGGGTGGCCAAGGCCGTCGTAGCCACCGACGGCACCGTGCTGAAGAAGATCCCGCCGAAGGTGCAGGCCGAGCTCGGGGTCAGCCAGGCGTCGTTGCGCTACGTCGACCAGGCGCTGCTGGGCGTGCCCCGCGAGGGCACCCTGGCCTGGAAGTTCGGCGACTTCCCGCTGGAGGACGTCCAGATCCGCGGCAAGACCGGGTCGGCCGAGGTCTACGGCAAGCAGTCGACGTCGTGGGTGTCCTCCTACGACGAGAACTACGTCGTCACCATGATGATCAGCCAGGGCGGCACCGGGTCCGGCACCTCCGGCGACGCGGTGCGCGCCATCTGGGAGACCTTGTACGGCGTGCAGGGCGAGGCGGTCGTGCCTGAGGCGGCCGCGATCCCCGGCACCACCGCACCGACCCAGCTGCCGTCGTTCCAGGACGACGGCTCGATCCTGCCCCCTGCCCGGGAGGAGTGAGGTATGTCCCTGCTGAGCCCCACCCGAGCCACACCCCGCCGGACCTCGGGCCCCGGCGTGCGCTCGGCCCGCCGCGACCCCGGGGCGAGCCTCGGCGTGGCGGGCCTGGACTGGGTCCTGATCGGTGCGGTGCTTGCGCTGTGCACGGCCTCCGTGCTGCTGGTGTGGTCGGCGACCGCGCCACGCGCCGAGGTCGACGGCACCGACCCGACCGGCTTCCTGAAGCGGCAGCTTCTCAACATCGTGATCGGCCTGGTGCTGATGGCCCTGGTGACCGTGCTCGACCACCGGTGGGTGCGGATCGTGACCCCGCTGGTCTACCTCGGGGCCGTCGTCGGGCTGGGGCTGGTGCTGGTGGTGGGCAGCACCATCAACGGGTCGCAGTCGTGGCTGCGGGTGGGTGGGATGTCCATCCAGCCCTCCGAGTTCGCCAAGCTGGCCGTGGTGATCGGGATGGCCCTGGTCCTGGCCGAGCGGACGGAGAGCCGACGCGGGCGGGTCGGCGCCGGCGAGATCGCCGTGATGCTGCTGATCGCGGCGGTGCCCGCCGTCCTGATCCTGGCCCAACCCGACCTGGGCACGATGCTGGTGCTCTCGGCGACCGTCTTCGGCGTGCTCACGGTCTGCGGCTCCCCCCGGCGCTACCTCGTCCTGCTGCTCGTCGGTGCGGCGACCGCCGCGGTCGCCGCGGTGGCCCTGGGCCTGCTGAAGGCCTACCAGCTCGACCGGTTCCTGGCTTTCGTGGACCCCTCGCTGGACCCCCGCGGTGCCGGCTACAACGTGGAGCAGGCCCGGATCGCGATCGGCAACGGCGGCCTGCTCGGCCAAGGCCTGTTCCAGGGCACCCAGACCCGGGCGGGCTTCGTGCCCGAGCAGCAGACCGACTTCGTGTTCACCGTCGCCGGCGAGGAGCTCGGCCTGGTCGGAGCGGCCCTGCTGATCGCGCTGCTCGGCGTCGTGCTGTGGCGGGCGCTGCTGATCGCGCGGGCCTCCGAGGACGTGTTCGGGCGGGTGGCGGCAGCGGGCATCGCCTGCTGGTTCGGCTTCCAGTCCTTCCAGAACATCGGCATGTGCCTGGGCATCATGCCCGTCACCGGCGTACCCCTGCCGTTCGTGTCCTACGGCGGCAGCTCGCTGTTCGCGGGCATGCTCGCCGTCGGGCTGCTGCAGAACATCCACCGCCGGACCCGCGCCACCGCCCCGCGCCCCCTGCGCTGACGCGACCTGCCGAACCACTCGGGCGTTGCTGGTGCTGGGTGCCGATGGCAACCCCCGACAGGCGCATGAATCCCCGGCTGACCGGGGATCCATACTGGCGTCAGGGCTGGATGGACAGGAACAAGAAGGTCGCGAGCAGCACCAGGTGCACGAAGCCCTGAAGTGCCTTGGCCCGGCCCTGCACGACGGTGAGACCGGTGACGATCACGGTGATCACCAGCAGCACCAGCTGAGTCGGCTCCAGTCCGAGCTCGAGGGGACCATCGAGCCAGATCATCGCCACGGCAAGGGTCGGTATGGTCAGGCCGATGGAGGCCATCGCCGAGCCGAAGGCCAGGTTGAGGCTGATCTGCACCCGGTCCCGGGCCGCGTTGCGGATCGCGGCGGCCGACTCGGGGGCCAGCACGAGCAGGGCGATCACGACCCCGACGACGGCGTACGGGAAGCCCAGGCTCACCACGCCGTCCTCGATGGTGGGCGAGAGCAGCTTGGCCAGGCCAACCACGCAGACGAGGGAGACCACGAGCAGCCCCAGGCTCAGCCATGCCTCGGAGGCCGGCGGCGGGTCGGCGTGGCCGTCCTCGTCCTCGTCGACGAGGCCGGTCATCCGGCCGAAACTGTCGCTGGTGACGGGGACGAAGAAGTCGCGGTGACTCGCGGTCTGGGTGAACACGAACGCCGCGTAGAGCGCCAGTGACGCGACCGCGGCGAAGGCCAGCTGAGAGGTGGAGTACTCCAGCCCGGTGCCCGACGTGGTGAACGTCGGCAGCACCAGCGTGACGCCGGCCAACGCCACGACCGTGGACAGGGCCGCGCCAGTACCGCTGGCGTTGAAGCTGACCAGGTGGTGCGTGAGCGCGCCCACCAGCAGCGAGATGCCGACGATCCCGTTGAGCGTGATCATGATCGCAGCGAAGACCGTGTCGCGGGCGTAACTGCTGGTGCCCTCGCCGCCGCTGACCATCAGCATCACGATCAGGCCGACCTCGATCACGGTGACCGCGACGGCCAGGATCAACGATCCGAACGGCTCACCCACCCTGTGCGCCACCACCTCGGCGTGGTGCACCGCGCACACGATCGAGGCTACGAGGGCGATAGCGATCAGCACCAGCACCGGCCACGCCTCGTGGCTGACCCAGGTGGCGGCGAGCACCACCAGGGAGGCCGCCGGCACCACGACCATCCACTGGAAGCGGCCGCGGATGCTCGTGTCGCTCATGACCCCGACCCTAGGGGGGGGCACCGCTCGGAGCCCGGTGACCGGCAAGGACCTCCCACCAGGCACGTCACGTACGATCTGGCCATGCCCGAGTCCGTCTTCCCCCGTCTCGAGCCGATCCTCCCGACGGTGTCCAAGCCCATCCAGTACGTCGGCGGTGAGCTCAACTCCACGCTCAAGGACTGGGACTGCGGCTCGTCCACCCCCGGCGGGGGAGAGACCGTGCGCTGGGCGCTCATGTACCCCGACGCCTACGAGGTCGGCCTGCCCAACCAGGGCGTCCAGATCCTCTACGAGGTGCTCAACGAGCGGGACTGGATCCTCGCCGAGCGCACGTACGCCGTGTGGCCCGACCTGGAGGAGAAGATGCGGGCCGGCGACGCCCAGGGCCCGATCCCGCAGTTCACGGTCGACGCGCACCGCCCGGTGCGTGCCTTCGACGTCTTCGGCCTGAGCTTCTCGACCGAGCTCGGCTACACCAACATGCTCAACGCCCTCGACCTGGCCGGGATCGCGCTGCACGCGGCCGAGCGGACCGAGGACGACCCGATCGTGCTCGCCGGTGGCCACGCGGCCTTCAACCCCGAGCCGATCGCCCGCTTCATCGACGCCGCGGTCCTCGGTGACGGCGAGGAGGTGGTGCTCGCGATCTCCGAGGTGGTGCGGGAGTGGAAGACCCAGGGCCGGCCCGGCGGGCGCGAGGAGCTGCTGCGCCGGCTCGCGGTCACCGGCAACATCTACGTCCCGATGTTCTACGACGTCTCCTACCTCGAGGCGGGGCCGGGCCGCGGTCAGGTCGCCGCCGTGCTCCCCAACCGCCCCGGCATCCCGGCCCGGGTCACGAAGCACACGCTGATGGACCTGGACGCCTGGCCCTACCCGGCCAAGCCGCTGGTACCGCTGGCCGAGACGGTGCACGAGCGCTTCTCGGTCGAGATCTTCCGCGGCTGCACCCGCGGCTGCCGCTTCTGCCAGGCCGGGATGATCACCCGCCCGGTCCGGGAGCGCTCGCTGAAGACCATCGGCGACATGGTCGAGAACGGCATCCGCACCACCGGCTTCGAGGAGGTGGGCCTGCTGTCGCTCTCCAGCGCCGACCACACCGAGATCGCCGAGGTCGCCAAGGGCCTGGCCGACCGCTACGAGGGTTCCAACGTCTCACTGAGCCTGCCCAGCACCCGGGTGGACGCCTTCAACATCACCCTGGCCAACGAGTTCTCCCGCAACGGGCGCCGCTCGGGGCTCACCTTCGCCCCCGAGGGCGGGTCGGAGCGGATGCGCAAGGTGATCAACAAGATGGTCTCCGAGGACGACCTGATCCGGACCGTGGCGACGGCGTACTCCCACGGCTGGCGGCAGGTGAAGCTCTACTTCATGGTCGGGCTGCCCACCGAGACCGACGAGGACGTGCTGCAGATCGCCGACCTCGCGAAGCGGGTGATCGCCAAGGGCCGTGAGGTCTCCGGCCGCAACGACATCCGGTGCACCGTCTCGATCGGCGGTTTCGTGCCTAAGCCGCACACGCCGTTCCAGTGGGCCGCGCAGCTCGACCACGAGACCACCGACGCCCGGCTCACCCGGCTGCGCGACACGGTGCGCGACGACAAGCGCTACGGCCGGGCGATCGGCTTCCGCTACCACGACGGCAAGCCCGGCACCATCGAGGGATTGCTCTCCCGTGGCGACCGCCGCGTGGGTGCGGTGATCGAGCAGGCCTGGCGCGACGGTGGTCGCTTCGACGGCTGGAGCGAGCACTTCTCCTACGACCGCTGGTACGCCGCCGCGACCACCGGGCTCGCCGGCACCGGTGTCGACCTGGACTGGTACACCGTGCGGGAGCGGGGCTACGACGAGGTGCTGCCCTGGGACCACCTCGACTCCGGACTCGACAAGGACTGGCTCTGGGCCGACTGGGAGGACGCGATCGACCCGACGTCGGTGGTCGAGGTCGAGGACTGCCGCTGGACCCCGTGCTACGACTGCGGCGTCTGCCCCGAGATGGGCACCGAGATCCAGATCGGGCCCACCGGTCAGCAGCTGCTGCCGCTCAGCGTGGTCTGAGGAGCCCCGGCCTCTCACGGACTCGGAGTCGCTCAGCCGAGCGGAGCCGTCCGGGCGGCCCGGTCAAGCCGGGCCACCTGGTCCTCCACGGGACCCTGGCCCACGACGTACCAGCCGACCGCGAGTAGGGGCACGGTCACCGCGGTCATCGCGGCCAACGGCACGACCCAGCCGTCGGAGGCGCCGTACAGCAGGCCGATCCCGAACGGGCCGAGGGCCGAGAGCAGGTAGCCGAGCGACTGCGTGAAGCCCGACAGCGCGGCGGTGCCCTCCGGCGTGCGGGCGCGCAGCCCGATCAGCACCAGCACGATCGGGAACACCGACGATCCGACGCCGACCAGGAGGGCCCACAGCACGGCCAGTGACGCCGGCTCGAGGGCCAGGCCCAGAAAGCCGACCGGGTAGCAGAGCACCACCGCGGTCACGATCCAGCCCTGGTGGGCGCTGCGGGCGACCAGCCGGGGCAGCCACAGCGACATCGGGATCGAGGTCGCGGCCAGGGCCCCCACGAGCAGCCCGGCCGTGGAGGCCGAGAAACCGGCGTCACGCCACAGGGTGGCGAACCAGCCGAAGACGGCGTAGGCCAGCATCGACTGCAGCCCGAAGAACAGCACCATCGCCCAGCCCAGTCGGGTCCGGGCCACGTCGGCGAACCCGATCGTCCGGGGTGCGTCGGCCGCGGGCGCCGACGCTCGGGGCACGCCCTGCAGGAGCACCCAGGCCGGCACCGCGACGAGGGCGAGCAGCGCCCAGCCGGCGAGGCCGGCGCGCCAGGTGCCGAAGGCGTCCGCGACCGGGACGGTGAGCACGAAGGCCGAGGTCAGGCCGATGGCGAGCACGGTGGTGTAGAGCGAGGTGACCGCGCCGACCCGGTCGGGGAAGTGGCGCCTGACCAGGCTCGGCATTAGCACGTTGGCCATCGCCATGCCGCCGAGGGTCAGCAGCGAGACCAGGAGGAACGGCACCTGCTGGCCGACCAGGCCGCGCACCAGGAGGCCCGTGCCGACCAGGATCAGCGCGAGCAGCACCACCCGGTGCAGGCCGAGCCGCCGGGCCGCCCACGGGGCCACCGCACCGAAACCCGCGAACGCCAGCACGGGCAGCGACGTGAGCAGTCCGGCGGTAGCCGTGGTCAGGCCCAGGTCGGCGCGGACCTCGGCCAGGACCGGGCCGACGCTGACCGCGGCGGGACGCAGGTTCACGGCCAGCAGCAGCACGCCGAGCAGCACCAGCCGCGGCGAGGGGTCGGTCCTCACTGCTCGCCCAGCCCGCAGGGGTCCGCGGCGGGCAGCTCGTAGTCGAGCAACACGGCGCGGTGGTCGGAGATCGCGGACAGCAGGGTCTGGGCCTGCCGGGGCACCCACGCGGCGCCGCCGTGCAGGACGTAGTCGATGCGTCGCCGTGGCGCGCGAGCGGGCACGGTCAGGCCCGGGTCGGGGCCGATGGTGCTCCAGGGGTCGGCCGAGATCGCGGCCAGCACGGCCAGCGGTCGGGAGTCGGGGGTGGCGTTGAGGTCGCCCCCGACGAGGAACGCCCCGCCCGCGGCGCTCACGATCTCGCGCACGGCCCGCGCCTGCACGACACGGATGTTGCCGGAGGTGTGCTGGAAGTGGGTGTCGTAGATCCTGACGTCGCGGTCACCCACCCGCACGGTGACGTGCAGCAGCCCGCGCTGCTCCTGCCCGGCGTAGCGCGGCAGCGGCTGGTTGGCCGAGCTCAGGATCGGCAGCCGGCTCAGGATCGCGGTGCCGGACTCCCGCACCGGGCGACCGGGGCCCTCGGGTGGGCGGGTGAAGTTCCGGCCGAACACCACCTGCATCCCCAGCCGCTGCGACAGCAGTGCGGGCTGGTCGTCGAAGCCGGAGAACCGGCGGAAGCGGTGCACCTCCTGCAGCAGCACCACGTCGGCGTCCCAGGCCTCGATCTCGGCCACGATCCGGTCGAGGTTGACGTCGTACGCCGTCTTGGTCCGGCCGCCGTGGATGTTGAAGCTCAGCACCCGCAACGCTGTCGCGCCCAGCGGGATCGCGCACGGGGGCAACGAGGGCAGGGTGATGGAGGGTGCAGTCGGGGCGGGCGCGGTCGGCAGGGGGACCGGGAGGGGGACCGGGGTGGGGACTGCCGTCGGGTCCGGCAGGGGGACCGTCGGCAGGCTGGGCGTCCCGGCCGCGCTCGGAGGGGCGGAGGGGTCCGTGGCCGGGGTCTGCGGGGAGACCCGTGGCACCAGCAGGACGAGGCCGGCGACGAGAGTCATCCCGATCAGCGCACCCACCACGTGCACCCAGCGACGCAGTGGCTCCGGAGGGTCCGCGGGCTCGTGGACGTCCGGGACCTCGGGGACGTCGGGGACGTCGGGGTCGTCCACGTCACCTCCCGGACCAGCTTCTCGCGAGCCCGGGGCACGTCCCCGGGCCGTCTCCGACGCGCCCGTGCAGGATAGGCAGGTGGGCCCGGCACGCACGAGCCAGCCCACCGCGGTGAGCTCGCCGGCTGGTCCGACCGGCCGCGGACCGGCAGCGAGCCCCCGTGACCGGCCACGAAAGCGGCCACCGCGGACGAGCGCCGCTAGCCTGCGGCTCATGGACGACCAGCAGTCGGGCGACGCCCCGGGCCGGGGGATCTGATGGCCCGCGAGCAGCCCACCCAGCAACCGCCGCCGGTGCAGCGGCTGCGGATCCGCTACGCCAAGCGCGGCCGGCTCCGGTTCACCAGCCACCGTGACTTCAGCCGCGCCTTCGAGCGTGCCGTCTTCCGAGCCCGGGTGCCGATGGCCTACTCCTCCGGGTTCAACCCGCACCCGCGCATCTCCTACGCCGGTGCCGCCCCGACGGGATCGGCGAGCGAGGCCGAGTACCTCGAGATCGCGCTCGCGCAGAGCGTCGACATCGCCGCGATCCAGGCGCTGCTGGTCGAGGCGCTGCCGACCGGCCTCGACATCCTCGAGGTGGTCGACTCGACCGGTCCGGCCCTGTCCGACCTACTGCAGGCCAGCCGCTGGCAGATCGAGATCGCCGTGCCCGCGGCGGACCTGGTGCCGGCCGTCGACCGGTTCCGGGAGGCGGAGTCCGTGGTCGTGGAGCGGATGACCAAGAAGGGGTTGCGTGAGTTCGACTGTCGCGCCCCGGTGGTCGAGATGGTGGCCTCGGCGGCGGGCGAGGACGGCTCGGCCACGGTCGTCGACCTGCTGCTGCGCCACACCGTGCCGTCGGTGCGACCCGACGACGTGCTGAGCGGGATCTGCGCGGTCGCCGGCCTGGAGCTGAGCGCCGTACCCCTCCTGACGCGGCTCTCCCAGGGCCTGCTCGACGAGGACACGCACGAGATCTCGGACCCCCTTCACGCGTCGTGACACCTCAAGCGGCCGGGGTTTGTGCGATACTCGGGCCAGGTCGAGGACCGCGGTACGCCGCGCCCATCGATCCGACGACGTTCTCGCCGGTCCCATCGAGGGGTCGGCACAGAGGAGATACGCCGTTGCCAGACCGCGACGCGGCCAGGTGGGTCGGTGACAGCGCCCCGCCGCACTGGCCTCGCGACCGCGGACGCGACGGAGGTGCCTTCGACTGACGCAGCCGCGGGGGGTGTCGCCGCCATGTTGTGCTTTGCGTCCGGCCCTTGTGCACGTCCTGCGGCCGACGCCTGACAGGCCCGGCCCGGATGCGGTCGCGCCGAGGAGTAGTACATGCCCGACGAGCAGATCACCCCGTCGCAGGACCCCACCGCCGACAGCCCGGCCGGCGCGCCGCCCGTCGTGACCCGCACCCGCGGCTCGCGCACCCGCAAGGCCGCGGTCCCTGCGGCCGAGACCCCGCAGG